>PXTT01000029.1 GCA_003022535.1 Bacteroidetes bacterium QS_9_68_14 | reverse complement strand
GGCCTCCTGCACCTCGGAGTTGCGCCAGTTCAGGTCCGGCTGCCCCGGCAGATAGAGATGCAGGTAGTACTGCCCGGTGTCCTCGTCCCATGCCCAGGCCGAGCCGCCGAAGTTGGAAAGCCAGTTGTTGGGCGGCCCCGGCTCGCCGTCCAGGCCTTCTACAGGATCTTTCCAGATGTACCAGTCGCGCTTATCACTCTCTTTCGAGGAGCGGCTTTCCTGAAACCACTCGTGCTCGTCGGAGGTGTGGTTCGGGACGAAGTCGAGGATGACTTTCAGCCCGCGCTCGTGCGCTTCGTCGAGCAGGCGGTCGAAGTCTTCGAGCGTGCCGTAGTCGGAGTGTACCGCCGTGTAGTCGGCCACGTCGTAGCCGAAGTCCTTCTGCGGCGACGGGTAGAACGGGGAGAGCCAGAGCGCGTCGACGCCGAGCGTCTCCGAGCAGTGATCGAGCTTGCGCCGGATGCCGTCGAGGTCGCCGATCCCGTCGCCGTTCGCGTCGAAAAAGGAGCGCGGGTAGATCTGGTAGATTACGCCCGTTTGCCACCACGGGCGTTCGTGATTTCGGGACTCGGGTTTGGGATGTTCGATTGTTCTACGCGGGCGAAGGGAGGAGGCAAACGAAGGGAGAGAAAGCAACGCGGAGCGTACCGGCGAAGGCCGTTCGCAGAGAAGGGCGCGTTGCTCGAAAGGCCCTCTCTGTCGAGCGCCATCCAGCAGACGAGAGCTATGCGCGCTCGCCCAGCCAGCCGGCCACGTCCGTGAGGATGCGCTCGCCGCCGGGGTCGCGGAAGGACTCGTGGTAAAAGCCGTCGTGGAGGCGCAGCGTCTTGTCGGCGGAGCGGGCGCGGCGAGCGAGCGCGCGGCTGCCGGCGGGCTCGGTGAGGCGGTCGGCGGTACCGTGGAAGACGAAAAACGGCAGCGCCAGCCGGTGCATCTGCGCATCGAGGCGGCGCGTGGCCCGACCCATCGCTGCGCCAGTGCGCGCCTTCACGGAGCCGGAGTAGCAGAGCGGGTCATTCGCTACGGCCTCCACAACGGCCGGGTCGCGCGAGATGGCACCCGGGTCGGGCGGCGCGGTCGGGAGCGCTGGGGCGAGGCGCCCGAGCGGCTCGGCAGCGCGCTGCAGCAGGCGCGGCGTCGGCAGGCGGATCATGGGGCTCGAAAGCACCAGCCCGGCGGGCGCGGCGCCGTGCTCCAGCACGTAAAGCAGGACGACGGCCCCGCCCATCGAGTGGCCCATCAGGAAAAGCGGACCCTCGGGGCGCTCGGAGCGCGCGTGGCGGACGACGGCGTGTAGGTCGGCGATGTACTCGCCGAAGGCGCGGGGCAGAGCCGTGGGGCCGCCGCTGCGTCCGTGACCGCGCTGGTCGTAGGCGTAGACCGTCAGCCCCTGCTCGGTGAGAACGCGCGCGACCCCGTCGTAGCGCCCGCTGTGCTCGGCGTATCCGTGCACCAGGACGACCGCCCCGCGCAGCTCGGCTCCGGTGCGGCCGCGAGCAGGCCACGCGCGCAAGAAGAGCGGCGTGCGGTCGTACCCGGGCAGCGTGGCGGTGCGCACGTTGCGGGAAGAAGGCGGACGAGAAGAACGGCGGCGCCCGGTGGCCTCTGCCTCGTCTCGGGAACCTCGTCTCGGGAAGATTCACGAGCAGCGCATTGAAAGAAACAAAATGAGCGGCTACGTTTCCAAAGCGTGAGACGCCCAGCTTTTCTCAGGCGCTGCGCGCTATGCCTGCCCTCTCCCGTTCCGTCCGGCTCCGCCTCGGGGCGTTGGTGCTGCTCGCCAGCGTGTTGCCCATGGCGGTGCAGGCACCGGCTCCCGCTGGCGGCACGGGGATGTCTGCGTCCCCGGCGGCATGGCTGCGAGCGCAGGTCGGGGTTGCAGAACCGTCGCCGTCGCAGGAGCAGGACGCCGCTCGCGCAGCCTTCAACGCGGCGCTGAACCGGGCCCGGGCCGCCGAGACGCGCACGCTGCACGACTTTCTGTCGGACTTCCTCAGCGCGCATGCCCGCCTCACGGGGGCCGAGGCCCCGGCCACGAACGGGCGCTCCGCTCGTGCTCTGATGGCCGAGGTGCGCCACCGGCTCTCGGAGGCGGGCCTCGCCGTGCGCTCGCTCATGCGGATGAGCACGTCGCCGGCAGGCCCGCTCGCCCCGGCGCGCTGGGCGGCGGCCTCGCTGCTGGCCCCGACCGTCGAACGCACGTCGGGGGCGCCGGCCGCCTACGCGGACGCGTCGTCTCGCGGGCCGGGCTCTGCGCCGGCGCTCGGGGCGGCGGCGGCCGCCCGTGCGGGTTCATCTCTTGCCCGCGCCACGCTCTTTCGGGTGCTCTTCTCAGGCCGGCGCCTGGGCCCGTAGCAGGCCCTGCGCTCGCCTCGCGCGCGCCTCGCCCGCGGTCGGCGGGCAGGGCGCTCTGAGCGATGCTCCACGCTGCTCCCGCTCTCGGGGAGCAGCGGTGTCCTGTGAGCCCACACCGGGCTCACGCCCCTTTCCCTTTTTCTCCCTGTCCCTTTCTCTCCCAAGCTATGCAAGGCAACGGCGTCCGCATTGCCATCACGATTGCGCTGCTGGCCCTCTGCGGCTTCTATCTCTACCCCACCGTGCAAAACTACTACTACTCCCAGCAGCTCGACGAGCTCGAGGGCGAGGAGCGGCAGGAGTACCAAAACCAGCACCAGGAGGCTATCCAAGAGGCGCGCGCGCAGTCCCTCAAGCTGGGGCTCGACCTGCAGGGCGGGATGAGCGTCACGCTGCAAGTGCAGGTCGCGCAGTTCCTCGGCGAGCTGGCCGACGACACGGACGCGGCCTTCGAGCAGGCGCTCCAGACGGCTCGCCAGCGCGCGCAGCAGGGCGGCGGCGACCAGTCGGTGATCGACCTTTTCGTGGAAGCGTTCGAGCAGGAAAACCCCGACGCGCGGCTCGCGCGCTACTTTCGCAGCCCCTCGGCGGGGATCGACCGGCGCTCTTCGAACGAGGACGTGGCCGGGTACCTGCGCACGCAAGCCGACCAGGCCGTCTCCCGCGCGATGGACATCGTGCGGCGGCGCGTGAACCAGTACGGCGTCACCGAACCGACCATCCAGCGGCAGGGGACGCGCCGCATCAGTGTAGAGATGCCGGGCATCGAAAACGCGCAGCGCATCCGCGAGCTGCTGCGCGGCACCGCGCGCCTGGAGTTTCGCCTGATGGGCGAGCCGCAGCAACTCGCCGGCGCGATGGAGCAGATCGTCTCGTACTACGAGGACTATGACGGCCCCGGCGCTGACACGCTGCGCCC
The DNA here is from genome assembly GCA_003022535.1 of Bacteroidetes bacterium QS_9_68_14. Taxonomy (GTDB): domain Bacteria; phylum Bacteroidota; class Rhodothermia; order Rhodothermales; family Salinibacteraceae; genus QS-8-64-10. The sequence goes on along the minus strand of PXTT01000029.1, from coordinate 14,921 downwards.
CGGGGGCGGCGAGGCCCCGGCGCAGCTTCCCCGCGCGGGCGGCGACACGACCGGCGCTCCGCCCGACACCGCCGGCGGCGCCACAGGGCAGGGCACGCGCCTGAACCAGCAGAACGCCCAGCCGCCCCGCCAGCAGCAACAAGGCGGCACGCGCCTCGGCGGCCAGCAGCCTTCGCAGGCCACGCCCAGCGACACGGCGGGCGCAGCGGCGCAACCGAGCGCCGCCGCGTCGAACCCGTTCGCCGCGCGCGTGAGCGTTCTGCCACGCGGCCCCAGCGTTCGAGTCGGCCAGGTGGCTGCCTCCGACACCGCCGCCGTCAACGCGATGCTCGCGAAGCCGGAGGTGCAACGCATGCTGCCCACGGGCGTGGAGTTGCTCTACAGTGCCAGCCCCGTCGGCCAAAACCCGCAGGGCGAGGAAATATTCACGCTCTTCGGCGCACGCAAGAGCGCTGAGATGATGGGCGAGGTCGTCGATGAGTCGAGCGTAGCGTTCACGCAGAACACCAACGAGCCGTTCGTCTCGATCACGATGAACTCCGAAGGGGCGCGCACCTGGTCGCGCCTGACGGCGGCCAACGTGAACAAAAACGTGGCCGTAGTGCTCGACAACGCCATCGTTTCGGCGCCCAACATCACCGAGCGCATTCCCGGCGGACGCACGCGCATCACCGGGGTCAGCCAAACAGAGGCCCAGGACTTAGTGACCGTGCTCAACGCCGGGGCGCTGCCGGCGCCCGTCGAGATCGTTGAGGAGCGGACGGTAGGTCCCAGCTTGGGCCAGCAGTCCATCCGGGCGGGGCTCACGTCGGTGCTGGTGGGCCTCCTGATCGTGGCGCTCTTTATGATTCTCTACTACCGCACCGGCGGCGTCGTGGCCGACCTGGCGCTCTTCCTGAACCTGATCATCATTCTGGGCATCCTGGCGGGCTTCAACGCCACGCTCACCCTCCCGGGCATTGCCGGCATCGTGCTAACCATCGGCATGGCCGTGGACGCGAACGTGCTGATCTTCGAGCGCATCCGCGAGGAGCAAAAGGCCGGCAAGACGCTCGTCGCCTCCATCGAGGCGGGCTACTCGCGGGCCCTCAGCGCCATCCTCGACGCCAACATCACGACGTTTTTCGTGGGCGCGATCTTGTACTCCTTCGGCGTCGGGCCGGTGCGGGGCTTCGCCGTCACGCTGATGGCCGGCATTCTCTCGTCGATGTTCACTGCCATCATCGTCACGCGCGTGGTCTTCGACTACATGGTCGAGGAGCGCGGGCGCGAGGTGAGCTACGGGTGAGGGGGGCGTGGGGCGTGTTGCGAGGCATCAAACTCGGCCCCACGAACCCCCTCCACCGGCCATACGCTCCAGACTTGTAAACTGAAGCCAGCCTCTCCCCGAGGACCTATCAGCAGACCGACCCCATGCGCATTCTCGAAGACCCGGACTTTCCGCTCGTTGCCAACCGGAGGACCGCCTACGTGTTCTCCGGCGTGTTGATGCTGCTCAGCGTGGCCGCGTTCGTCACGCGCGGGTTGGAGCTGGGCATCGACTTCCAGGGCGGGATGGAGTTCGTGCTGGAAGACACTGGCCAGCTCGAAACCGACGACGTGCGCGCGGCCCTCGGGAGCGTCCTCGCCAGCGAGCCGCAGGTCAAGACCTACGGCCAGGAGGACGGCCTGAACGCGCTTCTGGTGCGCACCCGCGCGGAGGGCGACAGCACCAGCGCGGTGACGCGCCGCATCATCGAGACGCTGGAGGCGGAGTTTCCCGAGGCCTCCCCGCGCGTGGTGGGCACCTCAGTGGTCGGCCCCAGCTTCGCCAGCGACATGGCGCAGTGGGCCGTCTACATGATCTTAGGCGCTCTGCTGGTGGTCTTCCTCTACATTCTGGTGCGGTTCGAGTGGCGCTTCGGGGCCGGGGCCGTGGCCGCGCTCGTGCACGACGTGACCATCACGCTGGGGCTCTTCTCGCTTCTGGCGGGCGCGGTGCCGTTTTCCCTCCAGATCGACCAGTCGATCGTGGCGGCGTTTCTCACCATCGTCGGCTACTCGCTCAACGACACGGTCGTCGTCTTCGACCGGGTGCGCGAGTACGAGAATCTCTTCAAGACCGACGAATACAACGACGTGGTCAACCGCTCGATCAACTCGACCCTGAGCCGCACGTTCGTCACCAGCATGACCACCTTGCTCGTGGTGACGATCCTGTTTATTTTCGGGGGCGAAGTCCTGAAAGGCTTCTCCTTCGCGACGGTCGTGGAGCTGCGCGAGGCCGTTCCGAAGACCGAGAAGCGCCGGCGCGTCTCGCGGCGGGGGGCGTGACTGGGGGCAGGCGTTCGAAAACGAAGGAGTAGACATGTTCTTCCTTGGTCTCTGGCGGTCCGCAGGCGCCCGTAGCCACGCGTCCGGGCCACGCGCTTGCAGGAACGGGAAAATCACCCGTCGTCCTGCGGCTCTTTTCGCAACGGCACACGGACCGCAAGCGCTTATCCGTGCCCCAGACGCTCCTGCGTGGCCCCGCCGCGCCGGCCCGTCGCAAATCTAAAACTCCAAATCCTCAATCGAATGCCCGTTACGGTCATCATCGGAAGCCAGTGGGGCGACGAAGGAAAAGGCAAGCTCGTAGACCTGATGAGCGAGGACGCCGACGTGGTGGCTCGCTACCAGGGCGGGGCCAATGCCGGCCACACCATCTGCTGGGGTGACGGCGCGGAGGCCAAGGAGTTCGTCCTGCACCTCATCCCCAGCGGCATCTTTCACGAGGGCACCACTTGCGTGATCGGCAACGGCGTGGTGCTCGACCCCGCCGCCGTGCTCGACGAGATCGAGAAGATTGAAGCGCTGGGCTACGACGTGGAAGGGCGGCTCAAGATCAGCCACAACGCGCACCTCATCATGCCCTACCACAAGCAAGTGGAGGCCGCGCAGGAGGCCGCCCGTAGCGAGGACTCCGAAGACGGAGCCATCGGCACGACAGGGCGCGGCATCGGCCCGGCCTACACCGACAAGTTCGCGCGGCGCGGCATTCGCGTGGTGGACCTGCTCGACCCCGAGAGCCTGCGCGACAAGCTCACCCGCGCCATCGAGGAGAAGAACGCCCTGCTGGAAGGCGTCTACGACGTCGAACCGCTCGACGTAGATGAGATCGTCGAGGAGTACGTGGCCTTCGACGAACAAATTGACCCGTACGTCACCGATACGTCGCAGTACCTCACCCGCGCTCTGTCGAGCGGGCAGCGCGTTCTGGCGGAGGGGGCGCAGGGGTCGCTGCTGGACGTGGACTTTGGCACCTACCCGTTCGTCACGTCCAGCCATCCTACCGCCGGCGGCTGCTGCACGGGGCTGGGCGTCCCGCCGACGGCCGTGGAGCGCGCGGTGGGCGTGGTAAAAGCCTACTCCACGCGCGTGGGCAACGGCCCGTTCGTCACCGAGCTGCACGGCGAGATGGGCGAGCGGCTCCGCGAGGCGGGCGGGGAGTTTGGCGCCACGACGGGCCGCCCGCGCCGGTGTGGCTGGCTGGACCTCGTGGCGCTCGGCTACACCGCTTCGGTCAACGGGTTCACCGAAGTCGCCGTCACCAAACTCGACGTGCTGAGCGGCTTCGACGAGCTAAAAGTCTGCACGCGCTACCGCCTCCCGAGCGGGGAGGAAGTGCGCCGCTTTCCCAGCGAGGTCGAGACGCTACGCCGCGCCGAGCCGGTCTACGAGACACTTCCCGGCTGGGACGCCGACATCACCGGCGCGCGCGCGGCCGGTGCGTTGCCCACCGAGGCGCGCGATTACCTGCGCTTCGTCGAGGAGGAGTTGGACCTCACGGTCGGGCTCACGTCCGTCGGGCCCCGCCGCGACCAGGTGCTCACCGGCGGCACGGGCGAAGCGGCGATGGCAGCGTAGTGCAGCTTCAATAGGCGACCTGGCGAACCCGCTGGCGCTCCGACATTCGCTGCCGCCTGAGAGGAACGGCACATGGCGGATGGTTTTCGGGCCGGGCCGCTCGGGGTGGGGCGCCACTCGACATTGGCGCGGCGATTGTGGATTTTGAGAAGCGATGGGCCACGCCCCCCAATCCGCAATCCCAAACCCCACATCGAAACGATGCAGGCGTACCGCTGGTCGACCCAGCTGAAGCTGGGGCTCATCGCCTTCGCCCTCGTGATCGCGGCGGCCTCGCTATGGTACACCAGCCACCTCGTGGAGCAGCTCCGCGCGCGCGAGCAGGCCATCATCCAGCTCTGGGCCGACGCGCAGGCGCAGGTTGCGCAGATGCAGTCTGCCGCGCTCGCGCGCAACCCGCACCGCCGCGACCTGGCGGCCCTCGGGCGGCTCATCGAGCGCCTACCGGCGCGCTCGGAGGTTCCGGTGGCGCCGGCGGGGCCGGCAGCGAGCGGAGCCCCGGTGGCGCTCGATTCGGCGCGGCGCGCGCGCTTCCGCGAGGCGCTCGCCTGGGCGCGCCGGCAACGCCCCGGCAGCGCACCCACCGGGGGAGAGGTGGGCTTCATCTCCAGCAAAATCCTCTTCGCCGAGCCCTTTACGCACATCCCGGCTATCCTCGCAGACTCGGCGACGGGCCGGCCGCTCATCTGGCGGGGGCTGGACGTGCCCGGCCCCGACACGCTCGCGTCGCTCCCGGCGCAAGACTCGACACGCGCGATGCGCCGGCTCCGCGAGGCACAGGCGGCGATGCGCGAGGAGCACGCGCCTATTTCCATTCGCCTGGGAGAGCAGGCGGGCGGAGAAATCGCGCAGCAGGTGTTCTACGACGAATCGGCCCTCATCGAGGAGCTGCGGATCTTCCCGTACGTGCAGCTTCTGGTCGTCGGCCTCTTCATCGGGGTCGGGTACGTGGGGTTTTCCTACGTGCGGCGCTCGGAGCAGTCGAGCCTCTGGGTGGGCATGGCCAAAGAGGCAGCGCACCAACTGGGCACGCCCATCTCCAGCCTGATGGGGTGGACCCAGCTCCTGCGCGGGGGGCGGCTCTCGGAGGAGCGCCGCGCGGAAGCCCTCGACGAGATCGAAAGCGACATCGAGCGCTTGCAGCGCGTGGCCGGGCGCTTCGAAGACATCGGCTCGATGCCGAAGCTCGACACCCAGCCGCTGGCCCCGCCGGTGCGCCGCACGGCCGAGTACATGCGCCGCCGCCTGCCGCAGGCCGCGCGCCTGTCGGTGGAGGTCAGCGAGACGCTGGAGGCGCCCGTCAACGCCGACCTCTTCGAGTGGGTCGTCGAGAACCTGCTCAAAAACGCGTTCGACGCCGATGCCGAGACGGTCGCGGTGCGTGGCTTTCGGGACGACAGCCACGCCGTGCTGGAGGTCGAGGACGACGGGGCCGGCATCGAGCGGCGCCAGTGGAAGAACGTCTTTCGCCCCGGCTACTCGACGAAAAAGCGCGGCTGGGGGCTGGGCCTGAGCCTCGCGCGGCGCGTGGCGGAGGACTACCACGGCGGGTCGCTCGAAATTGCGCGCTCGGCGCCGGGGAAGGGAACGACGTTCCGGCTGGAGATTCCGGCGGAGGCGGATGCGTAGCAGGGACCCTGCCTACTCGCGTTGCCAGTCGTACCACGCTGATGAGGCTTGCTTGGGCGAATCGCGGGACGCAGAGGCTGTGGTTGGCGCCGGCGAGTCATCCGCCGCCGAGGGCGTCGAACCGGTCGGCGGGGGCACCGTCGGGGCGGGCGGGGCGTCTTCGGGCGAGGGCAGCGAGGAGTCGAGGCGCAGCAGGTAGCGCGCCGGCGAGAGCTCCGGCAACGCCGCAGCGCGCGCCTCCGCGTCGGCGCGCTCGGCCCGATGCGCCTCGATCTTGCGGCGCGTGCGGGCCGTCTCCTCGTCGATTTGCTCCAGGCGCCGCTCGGCGTAGCGGCGCAGGCGGCGCGTCTGGGCGGGGGAGAGCGCCTCGGGCAGCTCCGGCGCGTACTGCTTGACGAGGGCCGCGCGCCACTGGCGCAGGCGGGCAGCGGCCGCGGAGCCGAGGCGAGAGACGGCGTCCACCGCCTCGGGCGTGGCCTCGTAGGCGGTGCGAATGCCGGCGGCCCTGAGGCGCACGACGGTCCTGTGCGTGAGGCCCTCCACGCCGCGCACCTCGCCAATGAAGTGGTGCTTGAGGCGGTCGCGCAGGGCCTCCTCGCGCACCTCGCTCAGCCGCTCGGCGCGGCGCTCCTCGCGCCGGGAACGCACGGCCTGGCGCTTGTTGCGGAGCGCCTCTTCCTCGCGTTGCAGAGCGCGAACCTGCTCGGCGTAGCGCGCCTGCTCCTGCCGCAGCCGTCGTCGGCGCCGCACGACGGGCTGCCGGCGGTAGCCCCGCGCGGCCCATCCGCTCAGGCCGGCGCCCGCCAGCACGAGGGCCACGCCCCCGGCGACGAGCGAGACCAGCGCGCCCAGCGCGGTGGCGAGGGCTACGCCGAGCGCCGCCGTCGGGGCGAACCACCGCGCCCGCCCCTTGCGCGAGGGGGCGGGGCGCCGGGAGCGGCGTGGCGTGCGCGCTCCTCGAACCGGCGCGGCGCCGAGATCCGACGTGCCGCTGCGCACGTCCTCGAGCGAGGGCAACGCCTCGGGGGCACGGTGGCAGGCGGCGTAGAGCGCGCGCACCTCGTCGGCGAGGGGGTCGATCTTGTCCAGCTCGGCGAAGAGAGGCGACGCGCTCGGGTCGTACAAGTCCGCGGTGCGGAAGAGCAGGTTCTCGCTGGTGTCGTAGCGGTCCCAGAGGCCGGGCCGCCGCGCGAGCGCCCGCAGCGCCACGTAGACGGCCAGGCCGGGAAAGCGGTCGAGGTGCGGTCCGAAATCGTCCTCGGTCCGGTCGGGGTGCTGGTAGTTGCGGTGGCCGACCTCGGAGCTCTTTTTCCCGTCCAGAGCAGGCACGAAGGTCGTGTCGTAGTCCACCAGGTGCAGCTTCGGCTTTTCGTCTTCGCCTTCGGCCACGAGGGCGTTGCCATGTTGGAGGTCGCCGTGCGCGATGCCGGCCTCTTCGAGGGCCGCGAGCATCTCGGCCCAGGCCTGCGCGAGCGCCTCCAGGGCGGTGGGGTCGTCGAGGTGCTCGCGGGCGTAGCGGTTGAGCGGCGCGCCCTCCGCCCAGTCCATCTTCAGCAGGGGGAACGCCGCCCCGTTCACGCGGATGCCCTTCGGCTGGTAGTCGAAGCCGACGGTGTAGGGCAAGTCCGCCTCGGCGAGGTGGTCGGCGACGGCGCGGTACCGCTTGTGCTGGTCGGGCGCCTCCGCAAGGAAGCACTTGGCAACCAGGCGGCGGCCTTCGGGCGTAGTCATCGGGAAGACGGCGGCGAAGGACCCGGTGGCCGGGCGCGGCAGCCCCAGCGGCCCGGTGCGCGGGGTGGCCCGCCGGAGCGCCTCGTCCGCGAAGGCGTCCGCGGGGTGCTGGAGCGCCTCCTGGTAGGCACTCGGCGTGGGAAAGTCACGACGGGGAATCTTGGAGGGGGAACTTTGGAGGGGACGCGTTGCGCGAGCGGTCACTTTATATGCACCACGGCGACGGTCGTGTCGTCATTCTCGAGGAGGCCCTCTGAGCGTGCGTGGCGGACGGCCTCAGAAAAGGCGTCGTGGGTCGCCCAGTCGAGGGCGGCTGCGGGACCCGTGCGGAGGAGCCACGCCGCGGCTGCGTCGGTGGCGAGGACGAAGGCGTCGCCCTCGGCGTCGTCGCGCGGCCACGCCCGCCGCAACGCGCCCTCACGGAGGTGAAATAGGTTGCCGTCGCCGACGCTGGCGGCCTGCCACGCCCGCTCCCCGGGGCGCAGCGACAGCCCCAGCAGCGTGGCGAAGGCGCCGTCTGCCACCTTCGCGGCGGTGTACCAGGGAAGCGCGCCCGACGGGTCGTCTACGGCGTCGGCCCAGGCGGCCTGCGCGGCCGGCCGCTTTTCGGCAAAAATCGCCGCTCCGTCGCTCGCGAAGCCGTCGGCCAGGAGCTGCGCCCAGTGCCGCGCGAAGACCGACTCGGTCGCCCCGTCGGCGAGGGCCGCGCGAAAGGGAACGCCTGCCCCCGCGTCTCCTGAGACGGCGAAGGCGTCCTCGTAGTCGCCCGCGGCGGCGCCTTCTTTCGAAATCCCAAACGCCCGCCACCGAAGTGCTTCTGTGCTCCCGCGCTCCCGGCCACCCATACTCAAAACACCTCACCGCAAGTTGCTGGGCCGCGTGCCGATTTCCAGAAACCGCACCAGCGCGCCTGGGTCGGCGTTGAAGACGAAGCCGCGCGTGTCCAGGTCCACGCGGTAGCCCTCGCTCTCGGCGGCGGAGCGCATCGCAAAGGGCAAGCGGCTGGACATCTGGAACAGCGCTTCGGCGTACTCCTCGGGCGGAAGCTCGCCGGGGGCAGAGGGCAGCTCGACGGCCGGTTCTTCGCTTTCGGAGAGGTGCACGTTGAAAAGCAACGCCTCCCCGTCGTCGGTGGCGAAGCTGCGAAGCTGCTGCGCGTAGCGGAGGGGCTCGCCGTCGGTGGCCTCCCCGTCGGTCACGTTGACGGCGACCGGCGGGAAGCTGCGCGGGTGCGCGTCGATCCAGCGGCGCGCCGTCTGGGCGGCTTGGTCGAGCGCTTGGCACATGGGCGTGCCGTTCTTGGCCTGCGGGTCGAACCACACGGGGAACTTCACCCGCCGTTCGGAGCCGTCTCCGTCTTCTTCGAGACGCTCTCCCATGCGTTTCGGGCGGTCCGCCAGCGCGCTGATGGGAACGAGCTCGCCGGGCGCGCCGTGGCCTGCGGCGGGTTCGACGAGCGGCTGCACGCGCTCGCCGTAGCCGAGGACGCCGACGTGAAAGTAGTCACGCACGCCTTCGTCCTTCGCGCAGCGCAGCACGAGGTTGCGCAAAAGGTCGTTGACCGTGTCGGCCAGGACGCGCGCCTTCGAGGGGGCGGCGTCGCCTTTCTGCTCGGCCCCGCCGAAGGGGTCCTGCATGGAGGCCGACTGGTCCAGCAGGAACAGGAACGCCGTCGGTGAGGCGCGGCTGATTTCGGCGGAGTACGGCACGGGGCGTGACTTGCGTGGTGCGTGTTGCGTGCGGTCGCCAGCCTGTGGATGGCCTTCGTAGCCGGTAGGGCAGGGGCGGTGTTTCGGGGCGGCGCTGCCGCAGGCGGAAAAAGGGGCGAATTGCGGTCCCGACCTCGGTTCTGCCGCCGCCGTGGCGACGAGCGGGGGCGCGCCACGCGCGCGAGCAGGAGACGGGAGAAATCCTCAGCCCGTCGCAGCCAGCGTTGCCTGAAAAACACAGAAAGGGGCGCCCCACCTCGTGGGAGCGTCCCTCGACTGCGAGGCGCAGTCGCGCGTAGCCGCAGGTTATCTACGAATCGGCGGTGACGCGCTGCCACGTCTGCGTGCGCCCGAAGAGCGAGACGCCCCGGTAGCCCCGCACGTCGAGGCGGTCGGCGCCATCGAGCCCCATCTTGGCGCTGTACGTGTTGCCGTTTTCGGGGTCAATGATGTTGCCGCCGGTCCATTCGTCGCCGTCCTTTTCGAGCCCCCAGAGGATGACCATCCCCTCGACGGGCTGATTCTTGCGCTCCCCCTCGCAGGCGGTGCAGATGACCTGGCCTTCGCTGTTGCGCTGCGCCTCGTCGCTGGCGCGCAAGATCTCAACGACTTTGCCGCGCAACGCGCCGTCTTTCTCATAGATCTCGACGATGGAGCGGGCCTGGCCGCTTTCGTCGTCGATGGTGCGCCACTGGCCGACCGGCGAGGCAGCCGGCTGCGCGAGCGTGCCGGAGGCGCCGAAAGCGAGCAGCAACGCGATCAGCAGGCCGGAGCGGGAAAAGCGGTTCATAAGACGTGAGAGGCGTTCGGAGGAGAAAACGTGAAGCAGTGCAGGTCACGACTGTATCCACGCAAAAGGCGCGCCACGCTGCTCGGCGCGGGGGCTCTCCTCTCGGCGCGCGCTTACGCGGCGTTCGGCAGGCCGGCTTCAGGAAGCGGCACGTAGAGGCGCGCGCTGCGGCCCTGCATGGCGTGGCCCAGCGCCTGCGCGAGGGCCGTCAGCAAAAGGCTGAGGTTCACGTTGCGCCCGACCAGGCGGCGCGCTTCCTCGATCAGCTCGGTCATGGCGCCGAGGTCGGCCTGCGGGAGGTTCTCGCAGAAGCGCGCGGCGGCCTCGGCCTGGTCTACGTTGACGAGCGGGGCCTCCTCGCGGCCCAGCGAGCGCACCAACAGCAGGTCCCGCACCCAGCGCAGCATGAGGTCCATCAGCCCCTTGACGCGCTCGCGCCCGAGGCGGCGAATCTCCTCGGAAAGCTCGGCGAGCCGCGTGGCGTCCTGCGTGTACGCCTGGCGAAAGAAGTCGAGCACGAGCTCGCGGTGCTCCAGCAGCTCGTTGCTCGTGGCCAGGTCGAGGGCGCGGGTGTAGGAGCCGTCGGCCATGCGGGCGAGCATCTGCGCGCGCTCGTCGCCGAGGTCTTCGCGCCGGGCGAGCGCCCCGGCGAGCGCCTCGGGCCCCAGCGAGGAAAAGCGCAGGCGCTGGCAGCGGCTGGTGATCGTCGGCAGCAGGCGGTCGGGGTGCGCGGTAGTGAGGACGAAGGCCGTCTGCGGGGGGGGCTCTTCGAGGAGCTTCAGGAAGGCGTTGGCGGCCTTCGGGTGCATCTGTTCCGCCTCCGTCAGCAGCGCCACCTTGTAGCGCCCTTCGAGCGGCTTGAGGCTCATGGGGCGCAGGAGCTCCTCGTGGACGCGGTCCACCGAGTAGAGCGCCTGCTTGTTGGACGTGTCCGACGGGTCGGACAGGGAGGGCCGCCGCGCGTAGCTGATTTCGGCGTACGGGTTCTGGCTGAGAAGCTCCTTGCGCTCGGCGCGGTCTTCTTCGCTGGTGCCTTTGGGGTGCGGAAAGAGCACGTGCATGTCCGGGTGCACGCCGCGCCGCATCTTCTGGCAGGCGGGGCAGGCGCCGCAGGGGCGGCCGTCGCCGCTGCCGGGGCCGCGCTCCTCGCACTGAAGGGCCTGCGCGAAAGCGAGGGCGGCGGCGCGCTTGCCGGTGCCGTGCGGCCCGTGAAAGAGATAGGCGTGAGCCACACGCCCTCCGGCCACAGCGCGGCGCAGCGCGCGGACGGAGCGCTCTTGGCCGATAACCTGGGACCAGTCCATGCGTGGCTGGGGGCGCTGGGGCGTGGAGGAGCGAGCGGGGACAGCAAAAAGATAGGCGTCTGCGCGGCGCGTGTCCAGCCCGGCGCAGGGGCACGCCGTCTTGACGGCTCGGGGCGTGGCGCGCAGGAAAAAACGGGTGCTTTCCTGAGGCAAGGAGGCAGCGCGCACGGGGGATGCCCAGGCTCTGGGGCAGGCGTGCCTCCTTCGCGCAGGCGCTCCAAGCCGCCCTCGGAGCAAAGTGAGCGCCAGTTGCCGACCGCGTGCCGATGCACGGTCAGGCGCTCGGCGGCTACGGTGCGGCTTTCGGCCGCGCCGGGCTCGATGGGCATGAGCAGGCAGGTTCGTGGGGCGCGTTGTCCCCAAAACCAACGTTTTCGAAAACCGGGAACAGTGCTTGAGGCAAAGACATGCCGCCACTATCCCTTCACTGTTCCGAAGCCTGTCCCTTTCATCAAAGCAGAATCTCACGCGCCTGCACCCCCGACACGAAAGTCCCGTCGGCAAGGACGCGCCCGAGGAAGTCAATCTCGTCGTGGAGGTTTCCCGCGAAACGACCACAACGTACGAACCGGCACAACGTACGAACCGGATTTGGACCTCGGCATTCTGCGCATCGACCGCATCGTGCCCACTCCCGCGCCGTACCCGGCCAGCCATGGCTTCCTTCCGCAGACCCTCGGCCAAGACGGCGACCTGACCGACGCGATGGTCCTGATGCAAAACCGGCCGAGCCGCCCACGGTGCTCGCCGCCCGCCTCGTCGGTCTCGTCAACCTCACTGACGAGGGCAAAGACGACGACAGGGTCATCTGTGTCCACGTCGACAACTCCTGCCATAGCAAGCACGAACACACGACCCCTTCGAACGACCTGCTCGCCGCCACAGTACTCGGGCCCCGCGGTCGCCCGCTGAGTCACAACGCACTGCAGGCTTAAACTGTGTCCGCATCAAACAATCTCGACGTGCTCGGTGGTAGGCTGACGTTTGACCCATCAAGCTTTCTCATGAAATGGCGTTTGAAGCATCTTCCCAGTGTTCCCCTGGCGCTTGCCGTTCTGTTGACCACCAGCCTTTCGCCAGGGTGTTCGCAGGAGTCCTCCCCGAGCGCCGGGGCGTCCATTGATGCTGAAGGGGCGGCGAACCCTGAAGCATTGGTAGAAGAGGCGCAGACCATGCTGGGAAACGGCCGCCCGTGGCGCGCCGCGCAGGTAATGCAACGGTATCTGGAGAAGACGTCGGACCCGTCTCCCCGCCGTCGCCTGCTGGCCGCTCGCGCGGAGGCAGGGTGGAACCACTGGACGGCGGTCGGCGAGGTGCTAAAAGACGTTCCCGGGCTGGACTCTTTGGCGCAGGGCCTCGGGCTGTACCTGCGCGCCCGTTCGCGCGACGCGGCCGGCGAGGCCGACGCGGCAGCCCAGGCCTACGGCCGCTTTCTCGAAACGGCTCCCGCGGAGCGCTACTCCGAAAAAAAGGCGGCTGCCCGCCTCCTGCGCGGCCTCGCGCTTCTCCGAGCGGGGCAAAAAGAACAAGGCGAATCGGTTCTCGCCGAGGTGTCCGGCGCGATGGGGCCGGCCGCCCTCTGGGTGGACCTTTTGAAGGCCGAGGCCTTGGCCCAGACGGGAGCGCCCGCAGCAGCCCGGCAGGCCGCTTCCCGGTATAGTAGCGGCCTGCCGGGGCTCCGCGCCCGCCGCGCACAGATCGAGGCCCAGCGCGGCGCAGGCCACCTCGGCAGCGCCCGCGAGCTGGCGCGCGAAGGCTACGCGTGGGCACAGACCGACGCCACCCGCGCCGAGTTCAAACGCATCGAAGGACAGCTGGCCCTCAAACAGGGAGACCAGGCGGCGGGCCGCGAGGCCTTTCGGCGCGCCATCGCCCTCAACGGAGCCGGCCCGCACGGCCAGGAGGCGGCCGCCCTCTTGCGCGAGGCGGGCGACATGAGCGCCGCCGACCACCTCGCCTCCGCCCGTGTCTACGCCGGCATGGGCGTAAACGAGAAAGCCGCCACTGACTTTCGCGCCTGGCTCGATGCGGACATGGGTACGCCGTCGAAGCGGAAGTCCGTACGGTTCGAGCTCGTGCTCGAATCGCTCGGCGACGACCCCGCCGCCCGCAAGATGCGCGCGAGTGCCCTCAGCCGTCAAGGACCGACCGAGAAGGCCGCCCAGATCTACCGCACGCTCGCCAGGGAGCAGCGCGGCACGACCGACGGCGCGAGCGCCCTCTACTTCGCGGGCGACGCCTACCAGCAGGGAGGCAACGCCGACGCGGCGCGCCCGCTCTTCCGGCAACTCGTCGATCAATACCCGGAGGAACGGCGCTGGAAGCGGCTGGCCATGATGCGGCTCGCGGGGCTGGCGTTTCTGGAGGGCAACTATGGTGAGGCGGCCTCCACGTGGGACCGCTACCGGCAGCAGCATCCAGACGGGCCGCTGGCGCTTCAGTCCACGTATTGGGCGGCCCGCGCCCGCGCCAAGCAAGGCGACGCCGAAGCGGCCGAGCGGCTCTTTCGCAAGGTACGCCGCATGGACCGCGATTCCTACTACGCGCTCAAAGCCGGCGAGCAGGTGGGCGAATCCTTCTGGATGGACGCGGTGGACCGCCTGCTCGAAGCCGGCTTTCCAGACGTGGCATCGGCAGAGGCAGGCCGCGTCATGGAGCGCGCCGGATCGAGCCGGACTGCGCAGTACGCGCTGGCCGAAGCTCTCGTGGAGCAAGGCTACACCCGACGCGCCATCCGCATCGGGCTACAGCTGCAGAGCGGCGAGGCCACCGATCCGCGCCTGCTGCGCATTCGGTATCCCTACCCCTACCGCGACATGATTCGCGCCGAGGCGGAGGAGCACGATCTTCCGAGCAACGTCGCACCCGCCCTGATTCGGCAGGAGAGTATGTTCAAGGCGCGCATCACTTCTCCCGTGGGCGCGCGCGGCTTGATGCAAATCATGCCGACCACCGGCGCCCGTCTGGCGCAGGAAAAGGGGGTGGAAAGCTGGGATCCCGCCTACCTGTACCAGCCCGAAATCAACGCGCACCTGGGCATCGGATACCTTGCCGAAAACCTCGACGTAAACGACGGTTCGTTGCCTGCCACCTTTTCGGCATACAATGCCGGGCCCCATCAAGTCGAGCAGTGGCGCGCGTTCCCGGAGTTCGAGGCCGATCAGGAGCTGTTTACCGAGCGCATCCCGTTCCGTGAGACGCGAGACTACGTCAAAAAGATAACGCGCAATCGTGCAATCTACGAAGGACTCTACGCGGATTCCACAAGTGCAGAGTAATACCCGTTGCCTAAAGAAGTGATGTGCTCGTACCAATGACGCCAAATCGTTGTCCATGGTCGGCATAGCGGCCTCGACCGACGCCGACCCCAAGCGCAACAGGCCAGTGAAGGCCCATTTCGAGGCTCATCCTGCCGCAACAAGCGCTCTGCCTGAACTTCCACGTCACCCGAGAAGCCGTGCCGCTCTCGGCGCGCTGCTTTTGCAGTCACACCAACAGATCAGTGCCATCGAGGAGCAACCCTCTACGTCTTCCCCGAAATGGCTATGGGACACGCCGCGCCGCAGCGGCCGAAGCAGTCAGCTGGCGGCGTTCTGGCAGATGCTCACGCCGGCGCAGCTCTTCGTCGGTTCCTTTTTGGTACTCATTCTGCTGGGCACGGTAGGCTTCAAGGTGCTTCCCGGCCTCCACGCCGGCGCAGAGCTGTCGTGGCTCGACGCGCTGTTCACGGCTACCAGCGCCGTTTGCGTGACGGGGCTCATCGTCGTAGACACTGCCGAGTTCTTTACGACGTGGGGACAAGCCTACATCCTGGTCCTCATCCAACTCGGCGGGCTGGGCATCATCTCGTTTACCTCGGTCATTATCTCCACG
>PXTT01000028.1:62373-66172 GCA_003022535.1 Bacteroidetes bacterium QS_9_68_14 | reverse complement strand
GGACTACCGCACGCTGGAGAGCGACCCGCCGCAGGTGGCACGCGAGGCGCTGGGCATCTCGCAGGGCGACCTCGAAAACAGCTACACGACCTTCAGCGGCTCGCTGGGGGCCAACTACCAGTTTGCCGACGGCTTCGCGCTGGCGGCGAACTTGGGCACTGGCTTCCGTGCGCCGTCCATCTTTGAGCTCTACGCCTACGGGCAGCACGGGGGCGTGGCCGCCTTCCAGCAGGGCAACCCAGAGCTGTCGCCGGAGCGCTCCTACAGCGCCGACCTCGGCCTGCGCGCACGGACGGGCCGCCTCACCGGCGAGCTGACCGGCTATGTCAATTACATCCAAGACTACATCTTCCTGCAAAACACCGGCGAGAACAGCGACGGCGGTGCGCCCATCTACAGCAGCGGCCAGACGAACGCCCGGATCACGGGGCTGGAGGGGCGGGCCGACGTGGCCGTCCTCTCGTGGCTGACGTTGGGCGCGGAGGCGGCCGTGCTCACCAGCAGCGGCGACGATCTCGAGGAGAACAACGAAGGCGACCAACTCCTGCCGCTCATCCCGGCGGACCGCCTCGGCGGCCGGGTGCGGGTGGAGCCGGAGGACGACTTGGGCATCTCGAAGGACGCCGCCGGCACGTACGAGCCGTTCTCGCAGTTCGACCGCACGAGCGGCAAGCCGCCCTTCGGCACCGCTTCGACGAAAGGCTACACGCTACTGGACGTAACGGCGGGGACTTCGCTGACGCTCGGCCCCGCCTCGGCCAACCTGACGGTCGGCGCGAAGAACCTGCTGGACACCAGCTACCGTAGCTTTCTGGACACGTACAAAGGCTACGCGCTCTCGCCGGGGCGCAACGTGTTCGTGAAGCTGACCGTGCCGTTCGGAGCGGGGCGCTGATCGACGGTAGATCGCAAGCAGCGAGGGCTTAGTCTGACGCCGTTTTCGCGCGTTACAAGTGGGAAAGAGATGCTGATGGAGTCACCGGCAGCCCTGCGCGGGGCGGCGCGCGTTTCGAGAATGGGAGCGGCAGCCACGATGCTGCTCGTGGTGCTTTCCGGCATGGGCGTCGCTGCGGGGCTCTGGAAGCTGCTGGGCATCGCGTGGACGGCCTTTGCGGCGATGGGCGGAGGCGCGTGGCTGGGCCGCAGCGCGTCCAGCGGCCATGCGCGCGGTCTCGTCTGGAGCTATGGCCTCGCCAGCGGGGCCATGATGACGAGTTGCGCGATCTTCCTGGTGCCCCCGGCTATCGAATACGCCGCCACAGCCGGCGGCTTCGGCGTGGCCGTCGGGCTCGTTGCCGGCTTCGGCGTGCACACCGCCGGCCACCGGCTGACGCACCGAGATGGTCTGCTGCTGGATCCGAGCGTCGTAGAACTGACGGCGCACGCGCTGGCGGCGGGCGCGGTTATCGGGGTCGTCTACAGGAATATGCCCGCGCTAGGGGTGCTCCTGGGACTGGCCATCGTCTCGCACAAAGGGCCCGCCGGCTACGCCGCCGCGTGCCGCCTGGCTCGCCGGAAACGCCCGGCCGGGGTGCTCCTGGTGCCCGCCGCCGCCGTGGGCCTGACGGCACTGCCGGCGGGGCTGCTGGCGCTGCCGGCGAACCCGACGTTGAACGCGTTCGTTTCCGGCTTCGCCGCCGGGATTTTTCTGCACATGGCGATGGACTTCCTACCGCGCTGCGAGGTCGGGGGCGGCGTCTACGAAGCGACGGGGCTCGCCGGCGCCGAACAAGGCAGGGCGCATCGCCGCCTCGACCGGTTGCGCCTGCACGCTGTCGCCAGCACCGCACTCGGTGGGGCGCTCGTGCCGGCGCTGTGGGGACTCGTGGCGTGAGGCCGTGATTCTTTGAGTAACGCGCCGGCGATCTCCTCGTCTACGATTCCCCGCCCGAGGCCGCGACGAAGGCGAGGAGGGTACGGGGGTACTGGTCGGTGGCGAGCAGGAAGCCGTCGCCGCGCGCGTCGGTTCGGAGGCGCGCCACGCCTTCCCAGTTGCGCGGCGCGCCAGGCCGGGCGGAAAGGCGTAGCGGCGGGGTGGCGGTGCGCTCGATGCCCCGTCTCTTCACCCGAAACTCGACGAGCCGTTCCACGGGGCCGCGCGGCGCGTGGCGGCTGGTGCTGCCATTCGAAGCCGCAAGCGGATCGGCAGCGGGATCGAGCTTCTCGCGCTCGCCGGGGAAAAAGTAGTTTGTGGCCCAGAAGCGCCCCCCGGCGTTCGGGGCTGTGGCGCCGGTGAGGCGGTATTCCAAAGGGGGAAAGGCGAGGGGGCGCAGCATCCGCAGGGCCGGTGAAAAGGCCGCTGCAAGCGGCTGCGGGTTCACGTTGCGCCCGTTGGCTTCGTAGAACACCAAGACGCGGCGCGGCCGGACCACAAGCGCTTCGTAGGCCATGTTGTGCGTGCTCGTCTGCGGCGGCAGCGTAACGCGGCGACGCTCGTTCAGGCGGAGCGTGTCTTCCTGCAAGTGCCCTTTAAAGAGAAACCCTCGCATGGCGCTCGTCTCGGCGTCGGCTACCGCCTCGGTGGTAAGGTAGGCGCCGTCCCCGAAGGCCAGCGCCTCGCAGCCCTGATACCCTGGCGAGCGCTCCCGCAGCCGGGGCGCCACCAGCGGGACTGGGCGCGGGCGAAGCGGCCCCTCGCTTCGCCCTGCCAGAAACGCGCGGAGCTGCGCCTTTGGGAGCGCGTAGAGCAGGCCGTGCTCGGCGCGGCCCGCCGCCATCCGAAACGGGTGCTGCGGGAGCAAGAACAACGTGTCGCCACGCCCGGCCAGCCCGCTGATTTCCGCTTGGGAATCGGCCATCGGCCCGGCCAGCGGAATCGTGCGCACCTCAGGAGGAACCCGTCCATCGGCAGCGCGGTGCGGGGCGGGACCCGCCGGCAGCAGCGCCAGCAGCGCTCCGATCCCCAGAAAGAACGGGGACGATACGAGCCGACCGATGGAAAAACGGCGCGCGACGGGCACGAGGCGGAGCGTGAGCAGCGATGGAACGAGTCGGCCGTTTTCGTGAATGCGGGGGATGAGCCGGGCGTTTCTCGAAAGAGAAAGCTCTCGAAAGAAAAAGCCGAATTCCCGCGTAGGTGTTACGGCCTTCCGGCGAGGCGAACCCGCGCTGCCGGCGCCTCGTCTTTGTGTTGCCCGTGTTCTCCTTTCTCTGCTCGACGCCCCATGAGTTTTCTGAGCTTGAACAGCGAATGGAGTCGCGCCGTCGCGGCGGGGCTCGCGCTTTTCATCGTGCTGGGCTTGCTGGCGGCGGGCTTCGCGCTGAGCGCAGGCGGCAGCCCCGAGGAGGCCCGCGAGGCCGTCGAGGAAGCCGTCAGGGAGGAGGCCGTCGGGCGCAACGACCGCCCGGCCACCGTCTGGGCCGGTCCGCTACGCCTGCCTACCGACAACGTGGCGCTTTTCAAGGAGGACGGCGCGCCCCAGTTTTACCAGTACGTCAACCGCCACTTCGAGGGCCAGTCTTCGCAGCCGTGGGAGGCGGGCCAGTATGGCTTCGTGCGCACGCCAGTGCGCACCGAAGAGATGGGAGTTGTCTACACGCGCTTTCACGAAGGCATCGACATTCGAGCCACCCGGCGCGACGGACGAGGCGAGCCGAGAGACACGGTGCGCGCCACCGACGACGGCACGGTCGCCTACATCAACGAAAGCGCGCCGGCGTCCAACTACGGCAAGTACGTGGTCGTAGAGCATGAGTGGGAGGGAACGCCCTACTACTCGCTCTACGCCCACCTCTCCGAGCCGTACGTCGAGACGGGCGAGCGCGTGCGGCAGGGCGCCCCGCTGGGGCGTATGGGCTA
>PXTT01000028.1:0-62200 GCA_003022535.1 Bacteroidetes bacterium QS_9_68_14 | reverse complement strand
CGTGGATGCGCCCGCCGGAAGGCGCCGCCACCGACAGCGCGCAGGCGTGGGAGATGAGCTTCACGCGCGGGGGCTTTCCGCTGAAGGTGCGCCCCTACGCCCGAGCGGTCAGCGAGCCGACGGTCACGATGGGCGCCCCCTCGAGCGTGCCGGACGGGGTCTCGTGCGGGCACCTGACCTACGAGCACCTCGGAGGCGCGACGCCCGACTGCTCGCTGGCCCCGCGCGGGCGCCGTTACGTAGACCTTATCACCACACAAGGGCCGGGCGAAAGCGGCTCAGGGCGAATTTGGTGAAGCAGGGCGCTCACCAGCAACGCCCGCCGCAGGCGTTTGCCCCTCCGACGAAAGCCTTCATTTCTTCTCTCGAACGCACACTGCCTGCTATGGCCGACTCCGATGCTGAACGCGATGCCAACGAAGAACGCGAAACGCCTGCCCCGAGCGTGGGAACCGACCCGGCGGGCACGCCGCACCAGCAAGGCACGCACAAGGAGCATGTTGAACTCGACGAGGAAAAGGTCCGCGAGCACGAGCGCGAGAAGGCGCGCGAGGACGAGACGCCCGAGGAGCGCGCCAAGCGCATAAAGGACGCGTAGCGGGCAGACGGGAGCGGAAAAGGAGACGGGCGGCAAAAGCAACGCACGAGCGAGCTGTTTCTCGCTTCGCCCGGCCGTTTCGCAGGCCGTGCCGTGTCGCTGCCGCGGCCGTCAGCGTAGCTCACGGGCGAGCCGCTGGGCCGTCTGGGCAAAGGAGCGGAAGGAGCAGCCGAGCTCCTCGCGGGCGCGACGGTTGGAGTAGTGGTGCGTGGCGGCAAGAGCGCGCGCGGCCTGCCGCGAGAACACCGGAGTCGTGCGCGTGAGCGTCGAGAACGCGCCCGCGGCCGCCCCGGCGGCCTTCAGAAGCGCGGGCGGGAGCGTGAAGCGCGGCGGGCGCTGCCCGAAGGCCCGCGCCAGCGTGGCAAAGAGGGCGCGCCACGACGGGTTCTCCCCGCCCAGCACGTAGCGGCGCCCCAACGTGCCGTGGCGCATGGCGCGGCGGTGCCCATCGGCCACGTCTTCCACATCGGCCACGCAGGTCGTGCCGGGCGGGGCGACGACGAGGCGGCCTTGCCGCGCAAGGGATACCAGGCGGCGCGTGCCTTCTCCCGCGCGCCCCGGCCCGAAGACGACCGCCGGGTTCACGATCGCTGCCTCAGGCAGCCCCTCGGCGAGGCCGCGGTGCACCTCGCGCTCCGCATCGCGCTTCGAGCGGGCGTAGGGCGCGGGGGAGCGCCCGGCGCCAGACCACGTCGCCGTCTCGTCGACGAGCGGGGCGCCGTTGCCGCGCGCGTCGGGGGCGGGTGGGCCCAGCGCGGCGATGCTGGAGGTGAAGACCAACCGCTGAGGGCCGGGCTCGGCCGCCAGCGCGGCGTTGACGACGTGGGCGGTGCCTTCGACGTTGGCGCTGCGAAGCGCCCGACGTGAAGCGCGGCGGCCCGGCCCCACCAGCCCGGCCACGTGATAGACGCGCCGCACGCCCTGCATCGCGCGCCGCAGGCTGCGGGGGTCTTCGAGCGTGCCCGTAGCGTGCTCGACGGCCCCGGCCACGCCCTCGCGCTCCAGCAGGTCCAGCTGCGAGGAGGGGCGCCGGAAGATGCGCACCGCGCGTCCATTCTCCCCGAGCTGCCGCGCCAGCACCGATCCGATAAACCCCGTCGCGCCGGTGACGAGGGTGCGAGGAGACGGGGGGGCGTGCGAGGGAGGGCGCGAGCGGTCTTCCATTCTGCGTTGCAACTTGCTGATATCGTCTCCGCTCCTGCGCTCCCGCTCTCTTTCCCGCGTACTCCCACTCCCCGCCCCCTCTACTCAATCTCCACCAGCACCGCGCCCTTGTCGGCGGAGGCGCCTTCCTCGGTGTGCAGCGCGGCGACGGTGCCGGCGGCCGGGGCGCGCAACTCGTTTTCCATCTTCATCGCCTCCAGCACCAGCAGGCCGTCGCCCTCGTTCACCTCGTCGCCCTCGCTCACCAGCACGCGCACCACCAGCCCCGGCATGGGAGCCTGCACCTCCGCCTCGCCCGCGCCGGCGCTCTCCGCGATGCCGAAGCGTTCCAGAAGCAGCGCCGTCTCGCCCTTCACCTGCACCGTTTGCGTGCGCCCGCCGATGGTGACGCGCACCTCTCCCGCGCCCGCCTCGGTGATGGTGAGCGGGACGCTGCGCCCGTTGGCCACCAAGAGAGCGTGGCCGGCCTCGCGGGTCTGCTCGAAGCGGTACGTGACAGGCTCGCGCGGGGCGCCGGTCTCGTCCTCGCCCGTGACGGCCTGGAGAACGAGCGCGCCGCCATCTTCGCGGATCGTGAGGTCGAACGACGGCCCCCCGGAAAGGAGCGCCCGGTAGGGCGTGCCCTCAAGCGGTTCGTCGTGGTCGGAAGAAGAGGAGTCGCGGCCGGCGGACATGGGGAAGAAAAGGGGCAGGCAAGTGAACCGCGCATGGGCACACAGGATACAACACGCGAGCGCCTCGAAGAAAGGGGCTCTGCTCGACGCGACCCGATCTTGACGCACGCCCACCGCGGCACGCGCGCATGGCCACGCCGCCCGAACTGGACCTGACGCCGAAGGGTCTCGTGCGCGCCTACTGCGCCGGGGCCTTCCCGATGGGCGACGACCGAACCGGTGCGGTACGCTGGTACGCCCCCGACCCGCGCGGCATCCTTCCGCTCGATGACCGCTTCCACGTGCCGTCGAGCCTGGCGCGTCTGGTGCGGCAGGGCCGCTTCCGTGTGACCTGCGACGAGGCGTTCCCTCGCGTCATCGCCGGCTGCGCCGCCCGCCAGCGCACCTGGATCACGCCGCGCATCCAGCACGCGTACCGGGCGCTTCACCGCGCCGGCCCGGCCCACAGCGTGGAGGCGTGGACCGAGGAGGGCGCGCTGGCCGGCGGGCTTTACGGCGTGGCCCTCGGCGGCGCTTTCTTCGGGGAGTCCATGTTTTACCGAGAATCCAATGCCTCGAAGGTCGCGCTCGTGCACCTGGTGGGCCACCTGCGACGGCGAGGCTACCGCCTGCTCGACACGCAGTATGGCAACGCGCACCTCGAGCAGTTTGGCGGGACCGAGATTCCGCGCGCCGAGTACCACCATCGTCTCGCCGAGGCCCTCCGCGCCGAGGTACGGTGGCAGGACGACGATCCCGCCGGTCACGAAGCGCTCGCTGAGGCCCCTCGTGAAACAGACCGCTCTCGCGGGGCGTCCTCCACGAGGGCGGACGCGCCCGACGGAACCGGCCTCGACTGAAACCCGCCTTTTGCAACGCTGCTTACTGCCCGTGCATCTTGTTCGACTGCCCGTTGTCCGACTGTCCGCCCGCTCGCCTCGCGCCGTGCTCCTGGGGGGCCTCGTGGCCACCCTCATCGCGGCGAGCGGGTGCGCGGGCGACCCCGCCCCGTCGGGCGCCGGTAGCACTGCCACGGGTCAGGACGTCACGCAGGGCCCGTCGCCCTCCGCGCCGACGATGCCGCCGAGGGACTCTGTGGACGTGGCCGACATCCCGCCCGACAGCGCCACGCGAGCGCGCTTTCAGGCCGTCATGCAGCAGGCTAAGGAGCAGGACCTCGCGGAGCGACCGGCCGGCGAGGTCGTGCAGGCGCTGGGCCAGCAGTTCCTCGGGCGGCCGTACCTGAAAGGCCCGCTCGACCAGACGCTCGGGCAGGACCCGCCCGAGCAGCTCGTCTGCCGTCTCGATGGCTTCGACTGCTTCACGTTCGACGAGGCCGTGCTGGCGATGGCGCGCGCGGTGAAAAGCGGCTCCCCGACCTACGACCAATACAAAGACTACACGCGTCGGCTTCGCTACCGGGACGGGGAGATCGGCTACTGCAACCGGATGCACTACTACACCGCCTTCGTCCGCCAAGCTGAGGAGCAGGGCGTCCTGCGCAACGTGACCGAAGAGATCGGCGGGCGGCGGCGGCCCGGCTTCCAGTACGGCTTCATGAGCGCTCATCGCGGCGAGTATCCGCAGCTCGAAAGCGACAGTCTCTACCGGTGCATCCAGCAGGTCGAGCAACGCCTTTCGCGTACGATGCGCTACCGCTTCATCCCGCAAGACAGCATCCGCGCGGTCTACCCGAAGCTGAAGGCCGGCGACCTAATTTCCACGTCCACCGACATCGACGGACTCGACGTGACGCACACCGGCCTCGTCTACAAAAGCACCTCCGGCGGCGAATCTGACACGACGGGGCTTCTGCACGCCTCTACCAGCGGCGGCGTCAAGATCTCGCCGGACCTCCAGGCGTACGTGCAGGGCGTAGACAGCCAAACGGGCATCATTGTCGCGCGTCCGGTTTTCGGCGAAGGCAGCGCGGACGGAAGCGCCTCTGAAAGCAACACAAGCGCGAGCAGCAACACCGGCGGCGGGTACTGAAGTCGTCTCGAAACGCTGACCAACTCGAAACCCCAACTCCAAACCGAACCGTTCATGCGCTCGATTCGCCGTCTCGGCATCCTCACCAGCGGAGGCGACGCCCCTGGCATGAACGCCTGCGTGCGCGCCATCACCCGCACTGCCATCGCGCACGACTTGGACGTGTGGGGCATCCGGCGCGGGTACGAAGGGCTCATCGAGGGCGACTTCGTGGAAATGGACGGGCGCTCCGTCTCGAACATCGTGCAGATGGGGGGAACGATTCTCAAAAGCGCCCGCTCGCCGCGCTTCTTCGGGGAAGAGGGGCGCCAGCAGGCTGCCTGCCACGTCGAGGAAGCTGGGCTCGACGCGCTCGTGGCCATCGGCGGGGACGGCACCTTTGCCGGCGGGGCGCTCTTCCACGACGAGCACGACGTGCCCATCATTGGCTGCCCCGGCACCATCGACAACGATCTTTACGGCACCGACGAGACCATTGGCTACGACTCGGCGCTGAATACGGCCATCGAGAACATCGACCGCATCCGCGACACCGCCGACGCGCACGACCGCCTCTTTCTGGTGGAGGTGATGGGTCGCGACGCGGGCTTCATCGCGCTCAACAGCGGCATCGGCGGCGGGGCCGAGCTGGTCTTGATCCCCGAGACCGTTACGAACATGGACGAGATCAAGGAGCGCATTCACTCGCTGATGACTGCGCAGACGCGCTCTTCCATCGTCGTGGTTGCCGAGGGCGACGAGCTTGGGGGGGCCGAGAAGCTCAAGCGCGAGCTCCAGTCCGACGGTTCCTTCGACGAGATCGACCTGCGCGTGTGCATCCTGGGCCACACCCAGCGTGGCGGGGCGCCCACTGCGCGCGACCGCGTTCTGGCCAGCCGCCTCGGTGCCTCCGCCGTGGATGCCCTGATGGATGGCCACACCAGCGTCATGGTCGGCATGGTCAACGGCGAGCTGAGGCTGACGGGCCTGCGCGGAGTCGGCCGGCGCAAAAAGAGCATCGACTACGAGCTGCTGAAGCTCACGCAAGTGTTGAGTTAGAAGCCCACGCAAGTGTTGAGGTGAAGAAGGGAAAGGTTTGAAAGGGGAGAGGCCGTGGATGTGGAGGTTTCTCGAGCGCAACGCGTGGCCTGCCGGTGAACGATTCTAAATTCCAAATCCCAAATCGATCATCCGAGGCGCCGCCCATCGGCGAAGTGGAGGGGAAGGGGCGCGCCATCGAGGCGATGTTCGACCGCATCGCCCCGCGCTACGACCTCCTGAACCGGGTCCTGAGCTTCGGCGTGGACCGCTGGTGGCGCCGCCGGGCCATCCGGGCGCTTCGCCGGGCGTTGCCGGAGGGGCGTGCGCCAGAGCGCTTGCTCGACGCGGCCACCGGTACGGCCGACCTGGCGATTCGCGCGGCGGAGGCGTTCCCGGGCGCTGAGGTGACCGGCGTGGACCTGGCCGAGAACATGCTGCGGCGCGGGCGAGCGAAGGCGCGGCAACGCCGCCTCGGCGGGCGCGTGCGACTGGACCGCGGCGACGCGACGGATCTGTCTTTCGCCGACGATGCCTTCGACGGGGCGTTCGTGGCCTTCGGCGTGCGCAACTACGAAGACCTCGGCGCGGGCCTGCGCGAATTGCGGCGCGTCCTTCGGCCCGGCGGGGCGGTCGTGGTGCTGGAGTTCAGCCGGCCTCGCGCGCCGGTCTTTCGGTTGCTCTACGACGTTTACGCGCGCCACGTGCTCCCGCGCATCGGGCGGCTCGTCTCCGGCGATGCGGGCGCGTACCGCTACCTGCCGGCCTCCGTCCGCGCCTTCCCGGACGGCCCCGCCTTCCTACGCCGGATGCGCCGCGCGGGCTTCCGCCGGACCCGCTGGCGCCCGCTTTTCCCGTTCGGCATCGCGTCGCTGTACGTGGGGCTTGCAGGAGAGCCATCAGGCGGCGCATCAGGGGCACGCCCACCCCGCCGGAGCGCCGCTCGTGGATGAGCGCCTCCACGTCGGGCGCGTCGTGGGCGTCGGGGCGAGCCGCGCTTGCGCCCGAAGCGGAGCCGACGGGGCGGCCTGTTCGCCGCCGCGCTGCTGAAGAGAGCGGGAGGCGGGCTTGAGGGCGCGCTCGAGGAGCGCGCGCAGGTCTCCCCGCTTGCCGATCGGAACGGGTCCCTCCGCGGCGGTGGCCACGACCTGCGGCCTTTCCCCGGTCACGGCGTCCTGAACGAGACCCTCGCGCAGCCCTGCCGCCGCGCCCGGCAACCCCGCCGCGGCCAAGAGCCGCAGGGCAAGCCCGCCGCCCAGGCCCGCACCTGCCATGAGGCCCAGCACTCGCCGCGACGGCGTGCAGGCAGAGGCCAGCCCTCGCGCACGCTACACGAGCGAGCGCCACTGGGACGCGGAAGAGGCAAGCATGGGGGGACGAGAGCGTCCCTTCCGGGAGCAGGGTGATCCCCTCGCCGGCAATTCCGTTTTACCGAGCGCATTCGGTTTTTGCTACGCTTCCCCTACCTCGCATCGAAGAAGACGCCGCTCCCGACTCCGACACGCTTGAACTGATGCTCCCGGCCGACCAGGAGCGACATGCCTGCCTGATCGCCGCCCTCGACGCGCTGGGCTTCGAGCGCTTCTGGCAGGAAGACGAACGCCTGCGCGCCTACGTGCCCGCCACCCGCTGGAGCAGCCGCGCGCAGGAGCGGTTGGAAAAGCGCCTTGCCGCTCTTGGGTTCGAGAACGTCCCTGCGCCCCGGCCCGTGATGGCCAAAAACTGGAACGCGGTCTGGGAAGAGCGCCTCACGTCCGTCCGCGCCGGGCCGTTCGTCATCGTGCCCACCGGCACCGAGCCGCCCGCGGGCCACGACCCGCGACGGGTGCTGCGCATCAACCCACAGATGAGCTTCGGCACGGGCCACCACGAGTCCACGCGCCTCGCGTTGCGCCTGCTGGGGGAGAAGGGCGCGCAGGGCGGGCGGCACGTGCTCGACGCCGGCACCGGCACGGGCGTGCTCGCCATCGCGGCGGTGCGCCTGGGGGCCGCGCGCATCGTGGCCTTCGATGCCGACGCGCGCGTCCTCGGCAACGCCCGCGAGAACCTCGCCCGCAACGAGGCCGCCGACCGGGTAGTCCTGCGTGCCGGTCCGCTCGCCGAGGCGGTGCCCGATGAAGACGGCTTCGATCTCATCCTCGCCAACATCAACCGTAGCGCGCTGCTGGACCTGCTCCCGGCCTTCCGCCGAAAACTCGCGCCCGGCGGGCAGGTCGTCTTGTCGGGCCTGCTGAAAGGCGACCGCGCGCCCATCCGTCGGCGCGCGGCTGCGGAGGGCCTTGCCTTCCGTGAGGAAAAGACCGAGGGCGACTGGTGGGCCGTGCGGCTGGGCGCAGAAGCATGAGAACCGTAGGGGCGACGCTCCCTGTGGCTGCCCCTACCCGAGCGAAAGCGACCACCAGAACCCTGCGAGGCCGGGCCTTCGTTCGGAGACGCGCTATGGAACGGGATGCGCTCGAGCCGTTGCTAAAGGAACTGCGCCGCCGTCTCGATGCGGCGCTGGGGGAGCGCCTGCGCGAGGCGTTCCTCTTCGGCTCGCACGCCCGCGGTGACGCCACGCCCGCGAGCGACGTGGACGTGCTGGTCGTCACGCGCGGGAGGCCAGACCGCGCCTTGCGCGACGCGCTCTCGGAAGTCCGCGAGCATTTCTTCTTCGAGCGTGGGGCGCACGTCAGCCTGATTCCCTTCTCCGGGCAACGCTTCGCGGAGCAGAGCCGGCCGCTCTTTCGCAACGTGCGCCGCGAGGCCGCTCCGCTTAGCCTCCGCGGCACCGCGGCGTTGCGCCGACGCCTGCAACGCGCTGCCCCCGATCCCACCTACACCGATAGCGGCATGAAAGAAGTTACCGAGCAACTTCTCGAGCGCGCCCGCACGAGGCTAAGCACCGCGTGGCACACGCTCCGCGAGCTCAGCGACGTGAACGCCGCCATCTCTGACGCCTACTACGCGGCCTACTACGCCGCCACCGCTGCGCTCAACGAGGCGGGCCGCGAGGCCAAGTCGCACCGCGGCACGCACGACCTCTTTTTCGAAACGTACGTGCGCGACGGGCCGCTGGGGCGGGACACGAGCGGCGTGCTCGCTGAGCTTTACGAAGAGCGCATCGACGCCGACTACGAGGCGTTTCCCGCGTTCACGGCCGAGGACGCCGAGGACCTCGTCAGCCGCGCGGAGGCATTCATCGAAGCCGTCGAAGACGCGCTGAAAAAGGCGTAGCCCTGCACGTCGCGTTTGCGAAGGTTGAAACGCCGCGAAGAGCCGCGCGCCACGCGCGCCGCCGGGGAACACCCGCCCCGAAATGCAGGTGCGATTTTTGCCGCCAGCGGCCTGCGTTTCGTGCCGCAACCCGCGTTGCTTGCACGGCAACGCCGCCTGCACCACGGAAACTCCCACCCTCCGCACTCCTGAACCCTCACACCCAAAATGGCCACGCGCGAAGCGGTCCTTCAGGCTCTCCGAAAGATCGAGCACCCCGACCGCGAAGGCAAGGACATCGTCCGCCTCGACATGGTGAAAAACCTCGAAGTCGAGGACGGGCGCGCGAGCTTCACGGTCGTCCTCCAAGAACCCGGTACGGCCTTCGCCGACCAGGTTGAGGAAGCCTGCACGCGCGTGCTTCACGAGCAGATCGGGCGGGACCTCGATGTGGAGATCGAGATGGACAGCGAGATGATCTCCCTCGGCGACGACATCGGCGTCAGCGGTGGGAGCGGGGAAGAAAAGGAAGAGCAGCCCCTGACGGGCGTGCAGAACAGCCTGGCCGTCGCCAGCGGCAAGGGGGGCGTGGGCAAGAGCACCGTCGCGGCCAACCTCGCGGTGGCCCTCGCGGAAGACGGCTACGACGTGGGGCTGGTGGACACCGACATCTACGGGCCCTCGATCCCGCGCATGTTTGGCAAAGAGGGCCACAAGCCCCGCGTCAACAGCGAGCGGCAGATCGTGCCCATCGAGGCGCACGGGGTCAAGATCCTCTCGATGGGCTTCATGGTCGATCCCGAGAAGGCCGTCATCTGGCGCGGGCCGATGGTCTCGAACGCCGTCAAGCAGTTCCTTGGCGACGTGGACTGGGGCGAGCTGGAGTACCTGATTCTCGACCTCCCGCCCGGCACCGGCGACATTCAGCTCACCATCGTGCAGACGATCCCGCTCACCGGCGCGATCATCGTCTCCACGCCGCAGCCGGTGGCCCTCTCGGACGCGCGCAAGGGCGTGGCCATGTTCGAGAAAGTGGACGTGCCGACCGTCGGCATGGTCGAGAACATGGCCTACTTCACGCCGCCGGACTTGCCGGACCGCAAGTACGACCTCTTCGGGCGCGGGGGGGCGCAGGACCTGGCGGCCGAGCTGGACGTGCCGTTCCTGGGCGAGGTGCCCATCGAGCAAAAGGTGCGCGAAACCAGCGACGACGGTTTGCCCATCGTCCGGTCCTACCCCGAGAGCGCGTCGGCCCAGGCGTTCGGCCAGATCGGCGAGCGCACCGTCGAGCAGGTTACCCTCCGCAACGCCGAGCACGACCCGACCCAGAAGACGGAAATCCTCTACCGCTGAACGGAGGGCGCAGGGCGTTCCTTGAAAAAGCGTGCCTCGTGCCGCTCGCGCCGATCTTTTCCCGCTTCGTCCCGTAGAGAGGCACGTCAACGCTCCTTTTCCCGCTTCGCCGCGCTTTCCCATGCCCGACAACGCCACGGCCACGCAGCAAAGCGACGAGTCCATGCACGGCCAGATCGAAGAGGCGCTCGACACGATCCGCCCGTACCTGATGGCGGACGGCGGCTCGGTGCGCCTCCTGGACGTGACCGACGATAACGTCGTGGAGCTGGAGCTGCTGGGGGCGTGTGGCTCCTGCCCGATGAGCACGATGACCCTGCGGGCGGGGATCGAGCAAGCGTTGAAGCGGAGCGTGCCACAAGTCTCGCGCGTGGAAGCTGTCAACGCTCCGCCGGCCTGATTCCCTTGGGAGCAACGCCGCCGCTCCTTTCGAGACGCTCCGGTGCCGCAGCAGGCCGGGGCGTTTTTCTGTCTACTACGCCCTGATCGGGGGCGGGAGCGCAGAAGTTTTCGGTTGGCAGGCGCGTTGCCGCAGAAGAGCCGACGGTCCCCCCTGTCCACCGCCGGGCCAAAGGCCGCGGGCTGAGCGCCGCTAAACGCTCTGCCGCGTGGTGGTTACGTTGAAGGCACGTCGCCCTCTCCCGTAGCCGCTCTCCTGCCGATGGCCAAGCTCCGCACGGACCGCGACTCGGCGCTCTTTGCGCTTGACGTGGCCATGCTCGTGCTCATCGTTGCCAACCTGGCGCTCATTCTCTTCGAATGGATCTACGTGGGCACGCCGCTGCGGGGGGTCCTGGAAGGCGCGTGGCCAGCGTTCTACCGCTTCTACGAAGACACTATCCATGAGCACTTCTTCTGGATTGACCTCGCGTTCGTAGCAGTCTTTTTCGCCGAACTGATGGGGCAGTGGATCGTGGCGATCATCGAGCGGCGCTACCACCGCTGGTTTTTCTACCCGTTCGTTCACTGGTACGACGTGCTGGGGTGCATTCCGGTCGCCTCGTTCCGCTTCTTTCGGGTGCTGCGCGTCGTCTCGATGGTCTTCAAGATGCAGCGCCTCGAACTCATCGACCTCAAGAACACGAGCCTCTACCGCACCGCCGACAAGTACCGTAACGTCCTGACGGAAGAGATCTCCGACCGCGTCGTCGCCAATGTGCTGACGGACCTGCAACGCGAGGTGCAAGAGGACAACCCGCTCGTCGAGCGCATCTTCGAGGAGGTCGTCGAGCCGAAGCGTGAGTTCTTGGTGGCGGCCGCCTCCGAGCGCTTGCAGAAGGCCACGAACCGCACCTACGCCCTCTACCGCCACGATGCGGAGCAATACGTGGAGCGCCGCATCGCCGAGGCCGTCGAGCAAAACGAGGAGATCGGGCGCATTGCGCAGGTGCCCATGGTCGGCGAGCGCCTGAGCGTGCTCCTCGAGCGCGCCATCAGCGACATCACGTTTCACGTCATCAACGGCATGATCGAAGACCTCGGGGCCTCCGAGAACAATCCGGTCCTTAACCAAGTCGCTGAGATTTCGGTCAACACGGTCTTGCAAGAGGGGAGCGAAGACCTCGAAGACGAGACGCGCGAGGCGATCGTCGAGGCGCTGGAGATGGTCAAAGAGCAGGTCTTGGTCCAGCCGTCTATCGCGAAGCCCCGCCCGAGGAGGTAGCCGCACGCCCCGACGGCAACGGCCGGTCGCCCGCCTCAGAGGCGCCCGCCGCTGAGGGCAGCGAAAACGCCGCGTAGGAACGCCCGCTCCGCAAGAAGCTGGACGGCTCTTTTCCCGCGTTCACCTACGAGCCGCCGCCGGTCATTCGGTCGGCATCTGGTTGCCTGCCTGCGTAAGAAGCCGGCCGAGCTGCCGAAGCTGCTGCGCGGTGGAGCCGGAGGCGTTCTGCGCGGCCTGCGTGGTCTGCTGCCCCAGCTCCGAGAGCAACGCTCCCGTGGCCGGCCCGTCGATCCGGTCGGCCAGCAGCTCGGTCTTGAGCTCGCCGAGGGTGCTGTCGATCTGCGAAAGTGACTGCCCCGCCCCGCCTCGCTGCTGGAGCCTCTCCTGCCACGCGTTGATGTTCTGCACCGCCTGGTTGGAGGCGACGTTGCGCACGCCCTTCCTGAGCAAAGTGACGGTGCTCTGCGCGGTGACGGCCCCCTGCCGGCTGCCGCGACGGCCCTGCTGCATGGCTCCATCGCTTTGTTGCCCAGGGCCGCCCTGCTGCTGGCCGGCGGTGGCTGTAGTGTCGGCGGGGCCGCCGGTCTGGCTTTCGGCGCAGGCGGAGAGGGTCAGCGCCGCAAACGCGCCGAGCAAGAGCGCGGACGCGATGGGAATCCCGGCGAGAAAACGCTTCATGAAAGGAGCGGGAATTGCAGGAGAAAGGGCCCGCTGGCCGGGCGGGGTCGTTTCGCCAGAGGGGAGCGTTGAAAAAGAGGCGGGAGCCGGGAAAAAGCAAGAGGCCCGAAAAAAGGACGGCCCCGGCACAGAGGCCGGAGCCGTCCCTTTCGTCTCAACGCGTGGCCGGGAGACGCGCTTCCTGACGTGGAGGAAGACGCCTGCCGAACGGAAGAGAGGCGTTTACATGCCGCCTCCGCCGCCGCCCAGCTCCTGAGAGGCCTGCTGGATGGATCGCTGCAACTGCTGCAGGCGCTGTTGCTGCTGGCTTTGCAGATCCAGGCTCGAAGCATTCTGCACAAGCGTCTGCATCTGCGAGTTCAACTGCTCGAACGCCTGGCTGACCTGCTGCGCGTCCGGCTGGCCACCGTCTTCGAGGGCACTGCGGAGGTCGCCGAGCGTGTCGACCATGTCCGAGGCAACCTGCTCGACTTGGCCCGAAGCATCGAGGCCTTCGAGCTTCTGCTCCCAGCCCTCGATGTTCTCAATGGCGGCCTGCGTGCCCATCGTCGTGACGCCCTGCTCGAGCATCCGGTTGGTGTTCTCGAGCGAGACGGAGTCTTCCATCATGCCGTCTTGCTGCATGCCGTCTTGCTGCTGGCCCATGCCCTGCTGGCCACCGGCCATCGTGGTGTCTTCATTAGTCGCGGCCGCGTCAGTACCGTCGCCGGTCTGACCTTCGGCGCAGGCAGAGAGGCCCAGCGCCACAAAGGCGCCAAGCACGAGGGTGAACGCGAAATGGGTAGTCTTTCTGAGGGGAGTGGGCATGTTCATGCCGGGGAGGGTGATTGGTAACGGAAGGTGCGAAAAACGCGCTGCGTGGGGGGACAGACGCCGCAAGAGGGCGGCCTGGGAAAACCCCCTATTCCACGGATGAGTTCATTCACACAAGTGGAGAACGCATGGCGCGAACGCTTCGGAGGCTGCTCCGTGAGGGAGCATGGCCAAAACGTATAATAAATGGTGTGGACTGCTAAGTCAACTTTTCTCGCGCTTCTCTACCGCAAGCGCGAGTGCGGGTTCGACTGCATACACGAACGTTGCAGGTTCGCTTCGTTACAATCGTGACAAAAACGCTTAGAACTGCCAGTTCGCGCGCTTCAGAAAGCGCGGGAGGTCCGCTGGGCCGCAGGCTCGCTACCGATGCGCGTGGCCGTAGCGCAACGCCAGAAACGCCATGAATCCGGCCCCGGCGCGGAGCGCCTCCTCGTCAATGTCGAAGCGGGCGGTGTGCAGGCCGTGTGCGGTGGCCGGGCTGTCGCCGCGCGTGCCCAGGCGGTAAAAGGCGCCGGGGCGTTTCTGCAGGTAGTAGGCAAAGTCCTCGCCGGCGTACCAGCGGTCGAGGTCGGCTGTGCGCTCGGGGCCCACGTAGTCGTAGGCGGCCTCGCGCACGAACTTGGTCTCGCCAGGGTGGTTGTAGAGCGCCGGGTAGCCGGCCACGACCTGTGCCTCGGCGGTGGCGCCGTGCGCTTCGGCGGTGCGGCCCGCCACGCGCTCGATCAGGGCGTGCGCCCGAGCGCGCCAGTCCTCGTCCATCGTGCGGAAGGTGCCTTCCAGGCGGACGGTCTCAGGAATTACGTTCGTCGCGCCGCCGGGGGTCTCCACGTGGCCGATGGTGAGCACGCTGGGCGTTCCGGGCGGCCCGTGGCGGCTCACGATGCTTTGCAACGCCGTGACGACGTGTGCGGCAGCCACTACGGCATCGCCTTCCAGCTCGTGCGGGGCGGCGGCGTGGCCCCCCTCGGCCTGGACGCGAACGTAGATCTCGTCGGCGGAGGCCATGTACATTTCCGAACGCACCCCGATATGCCCGCTCTCCAAGTCGGGGGCCACGTGCTGGCCAAAGACCGCCTCGGGCGCGGGGCCGTGGTCGTGGCTCGCCAGTGCGCCGTCCTCGATCATCGCTTTCGCGCCGCCGGGGAGCTTCTCCTCGCTGGGCTGGAAGAGAAGCCGCACCGTGCCAGCGAGCTGGTCGCGCATTTTGCTCAGGACCATCGCCGCGCCCAGCATCAAGGCGGTGTGCGCATCGTGCCCGCAGGCGTGCATCGCGCCTTCGTTCTCAGAGGCGAAATCCCGCCCCGTGTCTTCGGTGATCGGGAGGGCGTCCATGTCAGCGCGCAGGAGGGACGCAGGGCCGTCCTTTTCGCCGGTCAGCGTGGCCACGATCCCTGTCCCGGCCACGCCGGTGCGCAGGGTCACGTCCTCGAGCGAATCTAGCGTGTCTTTCACTAGCCGGGCCGTCTGGTGCTCGTCGAAGGCCAGCTCAGGGTGGCGGTGGATCTGCCGCCGCAGGCGCACGACCTCGGGGAAGACGTCGTCGGCAAGCTGCTGAACACGGTCGCGCATGGGCTCGCTTTGCTCGAGTGGGGGCGTGAGTAGGAGAGCGGGGAGGGGCGTTCTCGCCGAGCGAACGTGCCTGCTGAACGAGACCCAGAGACCAAAAACCGAGCACTAAACGAGGCGTTGCCGCTTGTTCAGGTACGCGGTCAGCGCCTCGTCGTAGGGGGTGCCGGTGTCCATCTCGGCGAAGTCGATGTCGTGCTCGAGGCAGCGGCGGCGGAAGCGCTCGGAGAAGTGCGCAGCGGCCTCTTGGTAGTGGTTGCGGATCTCCTGCGGGCGTAGGGACACCTCTTCGCCCGTCTCGGCATCGCGGAAGACCATCGGCGCATCGGGGAAGTCGAAGCGGCGCTCGGTGGCGCCTTCCAGCACGTGAAAGACGACGACCTCGTGGCCGCGGTGGCGCAGGCGGCGCAACGCCTTCAGCAGGTCGTCGTGCTGGCCGACGTTTTCGAACAGGTCGGTCACGAGGACCACCAGCGAGCGGCGGTGAATGCGCTCGGCCACTTCCGCGAGGGCCTCCGCCGCGCCGGTACGCTTCGGGGTGTTGCTCGCGGGGACGCGCGCGAGGCGTTCGAGCCGGGCCAGCAGGCGGCGCAGGTAGCCGGGCGTGGCCTTCGGGCGCAGGGCGGTGTGGACCTCCTCGTCGAAGGCTAGGAGGCCCACGGCGTCGCGCTGGCGGAGCATCAGGGCGGCGAGGCCAGCGGCCAGGTACGCGCCGTATTCCAGCTTGGTCAGCGCCTCGGCGTGGCGGTAGTGCATCGAGGCGCTGGTGTCGAGCACCAGGTAGCTGCGCAGGTTCGTCTCCTCCTCGTACTGCTTGACGTAGTAGCGGTCTGTCTTGGCGTACACCTTCCAGTCCACGTGGCGTAGCTCGTCGCCGGGCGTGTAGGCGCGGTGCTCGGCAAACTCGACGCTGAAGCCGTGGTACGGGCTTCTGTGTAGCCCCGTGATGAAACCCTCCACGATCAGGCGCGCGCGCATCTCCATCGACTCGATGCGCGAGAGCGCCGCCGGGTCCAGGAAGCGCGTCGCGTCGCCGGTCGCGTCGGACACGAGAGCGTGGGAGGGTGGGGGCGTGGGAGAGCGGGGGGTCTCGCTTGGCAGGCGCGCTGCCGCAAAAATGCCGAAAACCGACAATTGAAAATCAACAGCCAAAAACCAATCTGCAAGGTAGAATGTTTGCGGCGGCTTCAGTTCTTTGTGCCCGAGGCAGAGCGGGGCCCCGAAGAGGCAATCGCATTTCTGCAACCCAACATCCCGAACTGCAATGGAGCCGTCTACGACGCGGCTGATGGACGCGCGCGACCTGGGGCGCACGCTCGACCGCATGGCGCGCCAGATCGTCGAGCTCATTACGCCGGACGTGCCGGGTGAGGAGGACCGGGGCGAGCGCGGGGCCGCGAAGCGCCCGGAAGCGCCGTTGGGCGAAAGCAACGGGCTGGCGCTCATCGGGGTGCAGACGCGCGGCGTGCACCTGGCGCGGCGCCTTTCGGAAAAGATCCGGGAGGCGGAGGGCGCGAAGGTGCCCGTCGGCGTGCTCGACGCCACGCTCTACCGCGACGACGTCGGCAGCGTGGGCAGGGGAAACCCGGCCGGGACGATTCGCGCCATCCGGGCCACGCGCATTCCCTTCGACATTACCGGGCGCGCCCTGGTGCTGGTGGACGACGTGGTCTACACCGGCCGCACGGGCCGCGCCGCCCTCGACGCGCTGATGGACATGGGCCGCCCTGCTTCGGTGCGCTTCCTCGTGATAATCGACCGGGGCCTGCGCGAACTGCCCATTCGTCCGGACATCACCGGCCGTACCGTCTCGACGTTCGCCGGGCAGCAGGTGCAGGTGCGGCTGCGCGAGGAAGACGACCGCGAGGGCGTCTGGGTCGAGAGCTGAAAATGGAACGTTGGTCATGGGTCGCGGGGCGCGCCGTCTGAATCAGCACTGACACGCCATGAGCGAGGAGCCAATCGAACACCCCCAACCCAGCATTCAGAATCTCGACCGTCGTCACCTGTTGGGCCTCTCCAGCTGGAGCGCGGCGGAGATCCGTCTGGTATTGCAGACGGCGCGGCGGTTTCGGGAGGTGCTCGAGCGGCCCATCCCGCAGGTGCCCACGCTGCGCGGGACGACCGTGGCCATGCTCTTTTTCGAGCCGTCCACGCGCACGAAGCTCAGCTTTCAGCTCGCGGCGAGCCGGCTCTCGGCGTCCACGCTGGGCTTCTCGAAAAGCGGGTCGTCGGTCTCGAAAGGCGAGACGCTCAAAGACACCGCGCAGAACATCGAGGCGATGAAGACGGACCTGGTGGTGCTGCGCCACCCGTCGCCGGGGGCGCCGCACTTCCTTGCGCGCCACCTCGATGCGGCGATCATCAGCGCAGGCGACGGGGCGCACGAGCATCCCACGCAGGCGCTGCTGGACCTGCTGACGATGGCCGGGCGCTTCGAGACCTTCGAGGGGTTGCGCGTGGCAATCATCGGGGACGTGGCGCACAGCCGCGTGGCGCGCTCGAACGTCTTCGGCCTGCGCGCGCTGGGTGCGAAGGTCACGCTCTGCGGCCCGCCGACGATGCTGCCGCCCCGCCCCGAAGGGTTTTCCCGCGAGGGCCTGCCGGACGTGCGCACGACCTCGGCGCTCGGCGACGCCCTCGACGGCTGCGACGTGGCGATGGCGTTGCGCATCCAGCTCGAGCGCCAGGACGAGCCGCTTTTCCCGAGCCTGCGCGAGTACCACGACCGCTTCGGGATCACGCGCGCGCATCTCGACGCGCACCCCGACCTGCTGGTGATGCACCCCGGCCCCGTCAACCGGGGCGTAGAGCTGGAGAGCGCCGTCGTCGACCATGAGCGCGCCATTATTCTCGACCAGGTGACCAACGGCGTGGCCCTGCGCATGGCCGTGCTCTACCTGCTGGCCGGCGGTGGAGGCGCGGAGAACCAGGCGGCAGAGAAGAGCTGGGCATGAAGACGGGGCGAACCGTCGCTCGGATGGTCCCGTTACATAACACTCGCTTTCTGCTCGCCTGGCCCGCCCGGTAGCTGCCATCATGATGAAGACGCCCGCGCGCGACGCGCCGGTGACGCCCGAGGCCGTCGACACCTTCGCCGAGGCGCTCGCGCGGCGCATGGAGCCGGCCTGTATCGTGCTCTTCGGCTCCTACGCCGAAGGCGCGCCCGGCGCGCGAAGCGACCTCGACCTGCTGGTCGTCGTGGAGACGGATCGCCCGCCCCGCGAGCGGAAGATCCCGTTCTACGACACCATCCGCGAGGCGCCCTGCCCGACCGACGTGATCGTGCGCACGCCTGCCGAGGTGCGCCGCTGGATCGGCACGCCCAACCACATCGTCACTGAAGCCTTCGAAAAAGGCACGGTGCTCTACGAAGCCCCCGATGCAGAACCCTTCCGCCCCATGAGTAGCCGTCATCGAGAATGGGCCGGGGAGTTTATTGAAAAAGCCGAAAGCGATCTCCTGACGGCGCGGCGCGTGCTCGAGATGGAGGATGGTCCTACCGACACACCCGCCTTCCACGCCCAGCAGGCTGCCGAGAAGGCGCTCAAAGCCATGCTGACCGTCCACGAGATTGACGCGCCGTACACGCACGAGTTGCCCGAGCTGGTGGACGCGCTTCCCGACGCGGGGCCGTCGCTGGAGTTGTGGCGCGCGGATCTCAGAGAAATATCGAAGTACGGCGTGGCCGTGCGCTACCCGCTGGGGATGCCGGACCCGTCGCGCGAGGAGGTGCGCCGCGCCATCGCGGCAGCCGCGGAGATGCTGCGCCGCGCCCGCGCTGAGGTCGGGGAAGGCGAAGCAGACGGTGACGAATCCAATGGTGACGAATCCAGCGGCTGACTCTACCGCCGGTGAGGCGCGCGCGCTGGCGTGGTGAGCGTTGCTTGAAAACACGCCCGCGTCTTCACCTCGCGCGCGCCAGGCGGAATCTTTCCGGCCACGCCGCAAGTGCAACGCCTCGCGCCGGCACCCTGCCCGCGGCGCGTCTTTCCTCGAAGAAGTATCCGCGCCTACCGCCCGATGAAGACCGCCTCCCCGACGAACGGCCGCGCCGCCGACGAAAGCCCCCGCGCCCCGCTCCTTCGCGTGCGTGGCCTCTCGAAGGCTTACCGCGAGGGCGACACCGAGCGCACCATCTTCGAGGACCTGGGCCTGAGCGTGGCCGAGGGCGCCTTCGCCGTGCTGATGGGCCGCAGCGGGGCCGGCAAGTCCACGCTGCTGAACCTCATCAGCGGCATCGACCGGCCCGACGCGGGCACCGTCGCGGTGGGCGGCACCGAGCTGACGGCCCTTTCGGAAAAGGAGCGCACGCAGTTTCGGCGTCGTCACATCGGGTTCGTCTTTCAGGCGTTCAACCTGATCCCGACGCTCACGGCCCTGGAGAACGTGCTTCTGCCGCTGGAGCTTTCGGGCGGGGCGGGCGAGCGGGAAGAAAAGCGCGCGCGCCGCCTTCTTGGAGAAGTGGGCCTCGAAGACCGCGCCGAGAGCTTTCCCGACCGCCTCAGCGGGGGCGAGCAGCAGCGCGTGGCCACCGCCCGCGCCCTGGCGCACCGCCCGCGCCTCGTCCTCGCCGATGAGCCGACCGGCAACCTCGACTACGAGACCGGCGAGCAGGTGCTCGGCGTGCTGACCGCGTTGGCCCGGGAGAGCGAGACGACGCTGCTGGTGGCCACGCACGACCGCTCCGCGCTCCCGCACGCCGACCGCGTGCTCGACCTCGAAGGCGGGCGGCTCTCCGAGCGGGAGGGCGTGGGGAAGCAGGAGAATGGGAGAGCGGGAAAACGGGCAAAAAAGGCAGAGACGTAGCGGGCCTCATCCTGCGCTCCTCCGCCCCTCTCACGCCCCCACGCCTCTGTGCCCAGCCGCCTTCTCTGGAAAAGCAGCCGCCGCTACCTGACGCGCCACCCGTGGCTGATGGGCCTTTCGGTGCTGGGCGTGGCCCTCGGCGTGGCCGTCGTCGTGGGAATCGACCTGGCCAACACCAGCGCCGACCGCGCCTTCCAGCTCTCGGCCCAGCGATTGACGGGGAAAGCCACGCACCAGGTCGTCGGCGCGGGCGAGGGGCTGCCGGCCAGTGCGTACCGGCGCCTGCGCACTGAGGCCGGCTACCGCGCCAGCGCCCCGGTCGTGGCCGAGTACGTGCAGGTCCTGGGCGCCGGGCGGCCGTTCCAGCTTCTGGGCGTGGACCCTTTCGCCGAAGGCCCGTTCCGCCCCTACGTCGGGGGCGGGGGCGCGGGCGATTCGGCCGGGGTGGACCTCGGGGCGTTCATGGGGGGCGAGCACACTGCGCTCCTCGCGGCCCCGACCGCGCGGGCGATGGGCGAGGCGCCGGGCGACACGTTGACCGTCACAGTGGACGGCGCGCCCCGCACGCTGCGCGTGGCCGGCCTGATAGAGCCGCGGGACGAGCGCGCGCGCCGCGCCACACGCAACCTCCTCGTCACCGACATCTCCACCGCGCAGGAGGTGCTGGGCATGGGCGGCCCGCAGGGCGGCCAGCTCACGCGCATCGACCTGATTTTGCCGGACGGCGAGCAGGAAGAAAAGCGCGCAAAGCAACGCCTCCAGCAGGCGTTGCCGCCGGGGGCGCAGGTGCGGCGCTCGGACGCGCGCACCGAGACGGTCGAGCAGATGACGCGCGCCTTCAGCCTCAACCTCTCGGCGCTGAGCCTGCTGGCGCTGGTGGTGGGCCTGTTCCTAA
Organism: Bacteroidetes bacterium QS_9_68_14; assembly: GCA_003022535.1. GTDB lineage: Bacteria > Bacteroidota > Rhodothermia > Rhodothermales > Salinibacteraceae > QS-8-64-10. Next base: position 41,801 of record PXTT01000028.1, on the reverse strand, counting down.
TCTACAACACGATGACATTCAGCGTCGTGCAGCGGCGCCCGCTCCTGGGCCGGCTGCGCGCGCTGGGCGTGACGCGCCGCGAGGTGTTCACGCTGGTCTTGGGCGAGGCGGTGCTCGTCGGCGCGGTGGGCACGGCCTGTGGACTCGCGCTGGGCATGGGACTGGCGCAGGGGCTGGTGCGCCTCGTCACGCGCGCGATCAACGACCTGTACTTCGTGGTGAACGTGCAGGAGGTGGCCGTCTCGCCGTGGGTCCTGGCGAAAGGCGCGGCGCTGGGGATGGGCGCGACGCTCGCGGCAGCCTTTCCCCCGGCCCGCGAGGCGGCGCGCGCGAAGGTGAGCGTCGTGTTGCAACGCTCCCGGGCCGAGAGCGCGGCGCAGAAGTGGGTCCCGCGCCTGGCGTGGGCGGGCGGCGGCGTGGCCGTGCTCGCCGGGGCGCTGCTGCTGGCGCCGTCGCAGAGCATCTGGGTCGGCTACGCAGCGCTCTTTTGCGCGCTTCTGGCAGCGGCGCTTCTGGCTCCGGCGCTCGTCGTGGCGATAGCGCGCGCGCTGCGGCCCGTGATGGAAAAACTCTTCGGCGTCCTCGGCAAAATGGCCGCGCGGGGGCTGCGCCAGTCCCTCAGCCGCACGGGCGTGGCCATCGCCGCGCTGATGGTGGCCGTCGCTGCGACCGTCGGCGTCGGCGTGATGACCAAAAGCTTTCGCCAGACGGTCGAGTCGTGGCTTCAGTACTCGCTGCAGTCGGACGTATACGTGCAGCCGCCGAGCCTCGTCTTTCGCCGATCCACGGCCACGCTCGCCCCCGGCACGGCCGACACGCTCGCCGGCGTGAAAGGCGTGGCCGGCGCCCACACCGTGCGCCGCGTGGAGGTGGCCTCCTCCGCGGGGCCGACGCAGCTTGTGGCCATCGCGCCGGGGCCGGAGACGCGCGACACCTATCGCCTCAAAAGCGGCAACGCCGGTGCCGTGTGGCCCCGCTTTCGCGGCGGGAAAAAGGTCGTTATCGTGAGCGAGCCGTACAGCTACCGCACGGGGGTTGGCGTCGGCGACACGCTGCGCCTCCAGACCGACCGCGGGCGCGCAGGCTTCCACGTCGGCGCGGTCTTTTTCGACTACGCCAGCGACCGGGGCGTCGTCACGATGAGCCGCGCGACCTACGACCGCTTCTACGACGACCGCCGCACGAGCGGCGTGGCCCTGCACGCCGTCGAAGGGCTCAGCGCCGATTCGCTGGCCAAGCGAGTGCGCACCGCGGCCCCGCCGGGGCAGAAGCTGGTCGTGCAGTCGAGCCGTGGCCTGCGCGAGGCGTCGCTGAAGATCTTCGACCGCACCTTTGCCATCACGAACGTCTTGCGCCTGCTGGCGGTCGTGGTCGCGTTCATCGGTGTCCTCTCGGCGCTGATGGCGTTGCAGCTGGAGCGCCGCCGCGAGCTGGCGGTGATGCGCGCCGGCGGCATGACGCCCGGCCAAGTGGGCGGCTACGTGACGCTCCAGACCGGCCTGATGGGGCTGACGGCGGGCCTCCTCGCGCTCCCGCTGGGGATGGCGCTGGCGTACGTCTTGATCTTCGTCATCAACAAGCGCTCCTTCGGGTGGACCTTGCAGCTGGAGGCGTCGCCGGGGATCTTGCTTCAGGCGGTGTTCCTGGCGCTCGTGGCGGCGCTTTTGGCCGGAGCGTACCCGGCGTGGAAGATGGCGCGCGAGAACCCGGCCGAGGCGATGCGGGAAGGGTGAACGGCACGCGCGTTGAAGGGTTAACAGTCGTGCTCCGTGTCCCGTCAAACCTCAGGAGGGCCGACCATGCGCGTCAGCGAAATTCACCTGCAAAACTGGAAGAACTTCAAGGAGGCGTCGGCCTCGCTATCGCGCCGTGTGTTTATCATCGGGCCGAATGCGTCGGGCAAATCCAACTTCCTCGATGCGTTTCGCTTTCTGCGCGACGTAGCCGACGACGGCTTGCATCAAGCAGTGAAGTCGCGAGGCGGAGTCACCTCTGTCCGCTGTCTCGCGGCACGGCGAAGTCCAAACATCGTCGTCGGCGTGACACTCAGCGGCGGCGACGGCCGAGAAATGTGGCATTACGAGCTGGAGTTTAACCAAGATGTGAATCGCGGTCCCGAAGTGCGCCGCGAGGAAGTGGTTGACTTACGTTCGGGGAACGAGCAGGTGGTGGAACGGCCCAACAGCGATGATCGCGAAGATGAAATGCTCCTCACGCAGACGGCGCTGGAGCAGATTGCGGAAAATCGAAAGTTTCGGGAGGTGGCTGACTTTTTCGAGGCGGTCTCTTACCAACACATTATTCCGCAGGTCGTGCGTGAGCCCCAGGAGTTTTCACCGGGGCGAATAAAAGAAGACGATCCATTCGGGCGCGACTTCCTGCAGCGTGTATGGGACAAAAATGAACATACCCGCCAAGCGTGGCTACGGCGAATTGGCAACGCGCTGGAGTCGGTGATTGACCAGCTCACTGACCTGGAAGTGAATATGGACCAGCACGGCACGCCGCACCTCGTTGCCCGTTTCGAGCATTGGCGAGTTCACGATGCAAAGCAGCAAGAATGGCAACTTTCGGATGGGACCCTGCGGTTATTTGGATTGATGTGGGCCGTTTTTGAGGGAAGCGGTCCGCTGTTGCTGGAAGAGCCGGAGCTTTCTGTCCACAGTGAGATCGTGGGTGCACTGGCGCAGCTTTTCGAGCAATTGCAGGAAGAGATACGCAAAATGAAGCGCACGGCTGACTACGAAAAGCGGCAGCTCATCATCAGCACGCACGCGGTGGAGTTGTTGCGCGATGCAGGGATTGGGGCTGAAGAAGTAATATGGATCGAGCCCAGTTCGGAGGGTTCACGCCTACGCACTCCGAACAATGAACAGAAGAAAGCACTCATGAATGGTTTGAGTGTAGCCGACGTAATCTTGCCCATGTCGAGCCCGGCTGATCAGCTCACCCTCGACTTCTAAGCTTCGCTGGCTTTGAGATACGCAGTACCACGGTACCCCAACAGGAATCCCCCTCGTGGAATCTCTCGCTCTGCTTGTGGAAGGCAAGCTCGATGAAGCCGTCGGGCATCATATCGTGCACGCTGCCGGAGGAAGGGTTTCGGTCGTGTACGGGAAGCGTGGGGTAGATTACGTCAGGGATAACATCAAGGGCTTCAACGATTTGGCGCAGGGGACGCCCATCCTCGCGCTTGCCGACTTGATGGACACCCGCTTCAACTGTCCAGCACGCGTGGTGACCCATTGGCTACCGCATCAAAACGAAAACATGCTGCTCCGGTTGGTCGTCCGCGAAGTCGAAAGCTGGCTGCTGGCAGATCGCGCGAACGCGGCACAGTTCCTTGGGGTGTCGAAAACAGATATCCCGCGCGACCCCGAGAATCTCGAAGACCCAAAGAGAAGAGTCGTCAACCTCGCTCGCGAGTCACAGCACCGGAAGATCCGCGAGTTGCTCGTGCCGGAAGAGGGAATCTCTGCCTCTGAGGGACCGGGCTACACCTCTGAGATGAGAAAATTTGTGCGTGATGAGTGGTGCCTGAACGAAGCGATGGAGGGGACAGAAAGCCTCGCGCGTTGCGTGACGGCCGTCAGCACTTTTTTCGAAGAACAGAAGGGATGAAAAGCAGTCCTCCACTTGCCCGCCTTCCGCTTCTGGCCCTCTTCACCGCTGCCCTCCTACTCGTCGCCACAGCAGGCTGCGACCGCTCCGCCTCGGGGCCGGCCGCCACGAACGAATCGGTCGCCGTCGCCAGTGCGATGGGCGGGGGCGACACCACCGGCTACGCCCGCGCCACCCAGCCGCGCCCGCTCGCTTTTCCCGAAGACCATGGCCCGCACCCTGGCTTCAAGACGGAGTGGTGGTACCTCACGGGCAACCTCGACGCCCCCGGCGGACGCCACCTGGGCTACCAGTTTACCATCTTTCGCGTGGCCACGGCGCCCCCCGACTCCGGCGGCTCGGCCGGCAGCAACGCGCCTGTGCAGCCCGCCTCCGCAGCCAGTGCCGACACGAGCACGTCGCGCTGGGGCACCCGTCAGTTTTACATGGCGCACCTGGCCGTCAGTGACGTGGAAAACGAGCGCCACTACGACTTCGAGCAGTTCGCGCGCGGGGCCGCCGGGCTGGCCGGCGCGCAGGCCGCGCCGTTTCGCGTGTGGACGAGCGGCTGGGAGCTGGTCGAGCAAGACGCCACCGGCGACGGCGACATCTTCCCGCTCCGCGTCGCCGCACAGGCCGGCGGCGACAGCGGCGAGACCGGCGGCGGCAGCGGCGAAAAAAGCGTGACGCTCGACTTGCGCCTCACCGCGGCAAAGCAGAAGGTGCTCCAGGGCGAGCGAGGCCTCAGCCAGAAGGGGCCGGGGACCGGCAACGCCTCGTACTACTACTCCTTCACGCGCCTGCCCACCGAGGGGCGCGTAGCCCTCGGCGGCGACACGCTCGGCGTGAGCGGCACGTCGTGGATGGATCGCGAGTGGAGTACCTCGGCGCTGGGGACGGAGCAGGAAGGCTGGGACTGGTTCGCCCTCCAGCTCGAGGGCGGGCGCGAGCTGATGTACTACCAGCTTCGCAAAAAAAGCGGCGCGCCGAGCCGCTTCAGCGAGGGGGTGCTCGTCGGCCCGCAGGGCGGCGTGACGCGCCTCTCCCGCGAGGACGTGACGCTCGACGTGCGGGAGCGGTGGACCAGCGAAAGCGGCGCGACCTACCCGGCGAAGTGGCGCCTGCGCGTGCCCTCCGCGAACCTCGACCTGACGGTGACGCCATACTTCGAGGATCAGGTGATGAGCACGTCGGTGCGCTACTGGGAAGGCGCGGTCCGCGTGGAAGGCCCCGCCGGCAGCGCGGCGGGAAGCGGCTACGTCGAGCTGACCGGCTACGGGAACGCGGAAAGCGGGGGAGAGGAAACAGTTTTGCCGTGAAGGGCCCTCCGTCGGGCCTCGACACTTGCGCTGCAACGCTCTTTCCCACTGACCTTGCCAGAAAGCGAGCGATGCGGTCCTTGAACTTCCCTGCCTACGAACTGCGCCGCGCCGAGCAGGCGGGAAAAGAGGTCGTCCTCGATCCGGTGCGCCAGAAGTGGGTGCGCCTCACGCCCGAAGAGTGGGTTCGCCAGCACCTCGTGCAGTACCTCATTCAGAACCGGGGCGTGCCGGCCGGCCTCGTGGCCGTCGAGAAGACGCTCACCGGCCCGGACCGCGCGTGGCGGGCCGACGTGGTGGCCCACGACCGCCAAAGCGGGCGCCCGCTGCTGGTGGCCGAGTGCAAGGCGCCCGAAGTCGAGATCACCCAGGAGCCCTTCGACCAAGTGGCGCGCTACAACCAGACCGCCGGGGCGCGCGTGCTCGTCGTCACCAACGGGCGGGACCACTATTGCTGCCGCCGTGAGAAAGGCACGTACCGCTTCCTCGATCATCTGCCACGCTACGAGGAGTTGGTGGGAGAAGGGAAGAAAGAGAGCGGATGAGAAGGAAGGAGAAGCAAATCCTACGCCCTTCACACTTTTTCGCCATCGCGCCGCCCGCGAGCCCCTTGCAGACGGAGCGCGCGTTTGCGACGTTAAAAAGCCTCGCCCAGCAACGCCGCTCCCTTTTTCCCGCTCTCCTCTCTCGAAAATGGCTCTGGACGGACACATCGGCCCCTCCAAAGGCGAAGCCGCCGAGCGCGAGCGCGCCTGCTTCATGGAGGAATGGACCCACGAAGCGCTTCTCCTCTCCGCCGAGGAGCAAGACGAGAACTACCCGATGATCGAGAAGCTCGCTGACTACGACGTGGGTTCCTCCTTCGTGGGGGCCGAGGTCGAGAAGCTCGACGACGAGCTTGCGGACCTTCAGGAAGCCCTCGGCGACGCCAGCCTCGTCTCGCAGTTCCTACAGGCCATCCGCCGCGCCACGCGAGAGGCCGACGAGCAGGAAGAAAACCTTTACTTCTTTGGCGACCAGGCCACGGCCGAGGAAGAAGCGGCGTAGCCCGCGAACAGGGGATGGCAGATGAGAAGCCACGCCCTCTGCTCGTAGCCCCGTTTCCCCGCCTCCCTGCATTCGCCACACTCCCGCCCGCTCACGTTGCCCTCGTCTTACCAACACGAACGCGACGTTGCCCTAAAGGCCGTTCGCCGCGCCGGGCGGCTCTGCCAGGCCGTCCAGGAAGCGCTCCACGCGCCCTCTGCAACGGCAACGGGCGGCCCCGAAGGCGACGGGGCCGTGCGCGAAAAGGACGACCGCTCGCCCGTCACGGTGGCGGACTTCGGCAGCCAAGCGCTCATCTGCCGCGCCCTCACCGAGGCGTTTCCCGAGGACCCGGTCGTCGGCGAGGAGGATGCCGCGTTGCTGCGCGACGACGCCGACGTGCGCGACCAAGTCGTGCGCGGCGTGCAGGCGGAGCTCGAGGACGCGAGCGAAGACGACGTGCTCGCCTGGATCGACCGCGGCAACGCCGAGGCGCGCCCCGAGGGACGCTACTGGACGCTCGATCCCATCGATGGGACCAAAGGCTTCGTGCGTGGCGACCAGTACGCGCTCGCGTTGGCGCTGGTGGTAGAGGGTGAGGTCCAGATGGGCGTGCTGGGCCTCCCGAACTTTGCCCCGGTTGAGCACGCCGAACAGGTGACGGGTCTGCTCCTGGCCGCCGAGCGCGGACAAGGGACCGCCAGCTACGCCGCCTACGAGGACGATCCCGCGCCTGCCGCCGTCACCGCCAGCCCGGTGAGCGACCCGTCCGAGGCGCGCTTCTGCGAGTCCGTCGAGTCGGCGCACAGCTCGCACGCTGCGGCCCAGGAGGTGGCTTCGGCGCTCGGCATCACCCGCGAGCCGCTGCGCGTGGACAGCCAAGCCAAGTATGCGATGGTCGCGCGCGGAGACGCGGAGATCTACCTGCGCCTCCCGCGTGGCGGCTACGTCGAGAACATCTGGGACCACGCCGCCGGCATGATCCTCGTCGAGGAGGCCGGCGGCACTGTCACCGACCTCGACGGGCGCGCGCTCGACTTTTCGCAAGGCGCAAAACTCGTAGAAAACCGCGGCATCGTGGCCACGAACGGGCGCTTTCACGAGCAGGTCGTCGAGGCCGTGCAGGCCGCGGGGGTGTGAAGAGACGTGCGCGGCGACGCGCGCGCAGGGCGTGAGATTGCTCGCGGCCGCCGTTTGCTTTCAGCGAGGTCGCACCACGAAGCACGTACCCGCTCGTTATGCCCGGCCGCGTAACGCATGAACGGCTGATGCGGGAGGCCCTGCACCTGGCGGAGGAAAACGTCCAGGACGGGGGCGGTCCGTTCGGGGCGGTCGTGGCGAAAGACGGCGACCTCCTCGCGCGGGGCGCCAACCGCGTCACCCCCGCGGCCGACCCTACGGCCCACGCCGAGATCGTGGCCATCCGCCGCGCGTGCCAGGCCCTGGACGACTTTTCGCTGGACGGCTGCGCGCTCTACGCCTCCTGCGAGCCGTGCCCCATGTGCTTGGGCGCCGTCTACTGGGCGCGCCTCGACGCGCTGTACTACGCGGCCACGCAGGACGACGCTGCCCGCGCCGGCTTCGACGACGCCTTCATCTACGACGAGCTGGCCACGCCGCCCACCGAGCGGCAGCTCCGCACCGAGCACATGATGGCGGAGAAAGGGAAACGCCCGTTCGAGACGTGGCGGGCCCACGAGGGGCGCGTGGAGTACTGAAAGAATAGCGAATGGTGGATTGTAGATAGAGGATGGTGTCCGATCCAGCAACGCGCCGCCGGACGCAAACCATCTACCACTCACCATTCAACCATCAACCAACCCGCTACCCCAGCGCCACGTCCAGCACCATCATCACCGTGAAGCCGCCCATCGCGCCCATCGTGGCTGCGTCCTCGAAGCCGTGGCGGTGCGACTCGGGAATCAGCTCCTCGACGACGACGAAGATCATGGCCCCGGCGGCGAAAGCCAGCGCGTAGGGCAGGATCGGGCGCACCAGCAGTACCGCTGCCGCCCCCAGTGCCGCCGACACCGGCTCGACGAACCCTGAGAGCTGCCCGTACCAGAAGCTCTTTCGCCGCGAGACGCCTTCCCCGCGCAGCGGCATCGAGACGGCCGCCCCTTCGGGAAAGTTTTGCAGCCCGATGCCCAGCGCCAGTGTGAGCGCCCCCGCCAGCGTGGCTCCGCTTCCCACGCTCATTTCCGTCGCCGCCGCCGCGAAGGCCACGCCCACCGCCAGCCCTTCGGGAATGTTGTGCAACGCGATGGCCAGCACCAGGAGCGTAGCCCGCCGCCATGACGTGGCCATCCCCTCTGCCTCGTCGCGCCATCCGCCCAGGTGCAAGTGCGGCAGCACCGCGTCGGCCCCGCGCAGGCCCACGCCGCCCAGCAGAAAGCCGACCGCTGCCGGGATCCACGGGGGCACGCCCTGCGCCTCGCTCATCTCGAGGGCCGGCACCAGGAGCGACCAGAAGCTCGCGGCGATCATCACCCCTGCCGCGAAGCCGAGCATCACGTCCAGAAGCCGCCGCTCCATGGTGCCGGTGAAAAACACCAGCCCTGCGCCCAGCGCCGTGACGGCCCACGTAAAGCAGCCGGCCAGCGTGGCTTGCAGAACGGGGTTGATGTTTTGAAAAAAAGAGGCGACGGCGTCCATGGCCAGTGCGCGAGAGGACGAACGAAACGGGATGCAAACCTCACAATTTAGGCAAGGCTAATTTGTTTCACGGGGCTTCCTTATTCGAGGCGCTACCGGACGGGTTCGTTGGACCGGGGAGCGTGCCGCCCGGCCCGTGCCCGATATGGGAGGAGAGAAACGAACGGCACACCCGCTGGGTACCAGCTTCGAACGGGAACTACACTTGCCCCGCAACGCAGCCATGCCCCGTCACCGAGATGACCAAACGCCTTGCCGAGCGGGGGCTCATCGAGCGCGAGCCCTACAAGGGCGCCACGCTTACCGACGCGGGGGCGAAGATCGCGCTGGAGGTGATCCGGCACCACCGCCTGCTGGAGCTGTACCTCAAAGAGGAGATCGGGCATTCTTGGGGAGAGCTTCACGAAGAGGCCGAACACCTGGAGCACCACATCTCCGAGGCCTTCGAGGACCGACTCGACGAACTCCTCGGCCACCCCACGCGCGACCCGCACGGCCACCCGATTCCTACCCGATCCGGCGAGGTCGAAGAGACGACCACGCACCGCCTCGCCGATCTTGATGGCGGCGACCGGGCCGTCGTCGGCCACCTCTCTGACGAGGACCCGGCGCTGCTGGAGCATCTCGAGGAGCGTGGCCTGATGCCGGGCGCGTCGCTCGAGGTCACCGAGGCGCAGGCCTTCGAGGGGCCCGTCACCGTGCGCGTCGAGGGGCATGAGCCGCAACTGGTAGGGCGCGTCGTGGCGCGGAGCGTCTTCGTCTTCCCGGCGGCGTCGTAGCCGGGATGGAGGACCCGCCCGCGTTGCCGCACGGCTTCGCCACGCCCCTTTCGGGGAACCCCGCACCGCACCCTCCGCACCGCCCATGTCGCTACTGATCTACGGGGCCTACGGGTACACTGGACGCCTCGTCGCCCGCCGCGCTGCCGAGAAAGACCTGGCGCCCACCCTCGCCGGCCGCAACGCCGAGAAGTTGCGCGCGGTGGCGCGCGAGGTGGACCTTCCCCACCGCGCCTTCGCGCTGGGAGACACGACGGCGTTGCGTGAGGCGGTCTCCGAGGCAGATGCCGTCCTGCATTGCGCCGGCCCGTTCGCCCGTACTGCTCGCCCGATGGTCGAGGCCTGCCTGCACGAAGGCGCGCATTACCTCGACATCACCGGCGAGATCGAAGTCTTCGAGTACGTGGCCAGCCAGGAAGCGCGCGCCGTCGAGGCCGGGGTCATGCTGATGCCGGGCGTGGGGTTCGACGTGGTGCCCACCGACTGCCTGGCCGCCTACCTGGCGCAGCAGCAGCCGGGCGCGCAGTACCTGGAGCTGGCTATTCTCGCCACCGGCGGCGGCGTCTCGGGCGGGACGGCCGCGACGGCCGCGATGAATGCCGGGCGCGGCGGCGCCATTCGCAAAGACGGGCGGATCACGCGCACGCCCGCCGCCTGGCGCACCCGCTGCGCCGACTTCGGGCGTGGCCCGACCGACGTTACCAGCATCCCGTGGGGCGACGTGGTCACGGCCTGGCACACGACCGGCATCCCCAACATCATTACCTATGCCAAGCTGCCCGATGCGGCTGTGCGTCTGCTAAAGGCCAGCAATTATGCCGGCCCGCTCCTGCGTGCCCGCCCCGTACAGTCGTTTCTCGAAGCCTTTGCCAAAGAGCGCGCCAGCGGCCCCGATGCTTCGACGCGCCGGACGGCCCAGTCCTTCGTCTGGGGCCAGGCGCGCACCGGCAGCGGGCGCGCCGTCACCGCCCGCCTGAGCGCGCCCGAGACGTACACGCTGACCGCCCGCACCGCGCTCGAGTCTGCCGAGCGCGTGCGGGACGGCCACGCCGATCCGGGGTTTCAGACGCCTGCCGGCCACTTCGGCACCGACTACATCCTCGACTTCGAGGGCACGCGCCGCGAAGACCTGCCGTAGGAGGCGCGTGGCCGTTTTCGCCTCAGGTAGCAATGCTCTGGCGGGAGCTTCGTCTGATTTCGTTTTCCGACCACCCAGCCGTGGACCTCCCTGAGACGCAAGACCCACAACCAGCAACGGCGCTCTCCATCGACGCGCGTACCTGGTACGTGGACGTCCAGTTTATGGGCGCGGCAGAATACATCGCCACCGGCGTGCTCGATCTTCCGGGCGGCGGCCTCGCGCTGGTGGACCCCGGTCCGGCCACCGCGCTGGAGGGGATCGAGAAGGGCCTCGGCGCGCGTGGCTACGCCCTGGAAGACGTGCGCGCCGTGCTGCTTACGCACATCCACCTCGACCATGCCGGCGCGACGGGGACCATCGCCGCCCCGCGCCCCGCCCTCGACGTGTACGTTCACGCCCGCGGCGCCCCGCACGTGGCCGACCCGTCGCGCCTCCTCGAAAGCGCGCGCCGCCTCTACGGCGATCAGATGGACGCGCTCTGGGGCGAGGTACGGCCCGTTCCCGAAGAGCAGGTGCACGCCATAGAGGACGGCGACGCCGTCGCGCTGGGCAAGGGCGAGGAGGCGCGCCGCCTGCGCGTAGCCTACACGCCCGGCCACGCAACTCACCACGTCAGCTACCTCGACGAGGCGAGCGGCACGGCCTTCGCAGGCGACACCGCCGGGCAGCGCACCACCGGCGTGGACTACGTGCTGCCCGTCACGCCCCCGCCAGATGTAGACCTGCCGGCGTGGCAGGACAGCCTCGACACGCTTCGCCAGATGGACCCGGAGCGCCTCTTTTGCACGCACTTCGGCCCGCACGACGATCCGGAGGCGCACCTCGACCAGATGGAGACGCGCCTCCGGGCCTGGGCGGAGGACGTGCGCGACGGGTTCGAGGAGGGGGCCGACGATGAAGCGCTCGCCACCGCCTTCGACGAGGAGAAAATCCGGCAGATCGAGCGCCACGTGCCGGAGGTGCGGCGCACGCCGTACGTCCACTTCGGGCGCCCGCGCGAGAGTTGGCACGGGCTGGCCCGATACTGGCGCACCCGCGAGGAGGCGTGATTGGTGCTCCGTGATTCGCGTTTCCACTGGGGCGCCACGCCCCGGGACACGTTGAACGTTGCTCGCTGTCACGCGCCAAGCAACACGCACCATGAACGATGAGCACCGCTCCCGACGAGGAAAACGGTTCCGAAAGCCCCCTCTGGCGGCGCGAGGTGACGCTCGGCGATCTCAACGCCTTGCGCGAGGGCAACATGACCGCCCACCTCGGCATCGAGTTCGTCGAGCTTGGCCCCGACTTCATCCGCGCGACGATGCCGGTGGACGAGCGCACGGTGCAGCCGTTCGGCCTCCTGCACGGGGGCGCCTCGGTGGCGCTGGCCGAGACGCTCGGCAGCGTGGCCGCGCACGCCTGCTTGCCGGAAGGGCGGACCGGCGTGGGGCTGGAAATCAACGCCAACCACGTGCGGGCCGTGCGCGCCGGTCACGTCACCGGCACGGTGCGGCCCGTGCACGTGGGGCGGACCACGCAGGTGTGGCAGATCCGCATCACCGACGAGAGGGAAGAAGCGGAAGGCGCCCTCGTCTGCCAGAGCCGCCTGACGATGGCCGTCATCGAGGGATGAGCAGGCAAACAAACGAAACGAGCATGCCGTCCCGCAGGCCACTGCGCAGGTTCAAAGCCACTCCGTCATCGTGCCGATCAGGCGGCGGGCCGTGCCATCGTAGGGCGGGTAGACCCACGACATCAGTGAGGAGCCGAAGCGACGGTGCAGGACGCCGCGCTCGTTGGAGTGCTCCTTGAAGCCGCGAAAGCCGTGCGCCCGGCCGATGCCGCTGTGCCCGGCCCCGCCGAAGGGCAGCTCGGGGTTGAGGTAGTGCACGAGCGTGTCGCCCACGCAGGTGCCCCCGGCGGTGGTGCGCTCCAGGACGTACTCGGTGTTCGCGCTCCGCTCGGAGAAGACGTAGAGCGCCAGCGGAGGGGGGCGCTCGCCCACGGCGTCCACCGCGCCGGCGAGCGTGGAGAACGGCAGGATCGGCAGCACGGGGCCGAAGATTTCCTCGCGTTGCAGGCGCGCCTCCTCGGGCACGTCCGTCAGGATCGTGGGGGCCACGTAGCGCTCTTCCGCGTCGGTCTGGCCGCCCTCGGCCACGCGGGCGCCGCGTTCGGTGGCGTCGTCGAGCAGGCCGGTCACGTAGTCGAAGTGCTTCCCCGAGGCGAGGCGCGCGTAATCGGGCGTGGCCTGGCGCTCCGCGGGCGTGGCGCCGTAAAAGGCGCGCAGGTGGCGCCGCAGCGCGTAGACGAAGCGCGCCTGCTGGCCCTCGTGGACGAGCACGTAGTCCGGCGCGATGCAGGTCTGGCCCGCGTTGGTAAACTTGCCCCAGGCGATCTTGCGCGCAGCGTCCTCCACGTCGGCCGTCTCGTCCACGAGGGCGGGGCTCTTGCCGCCCAGCTCGAGGGTGACGCTGGCAAGGTGTCCGGCGGCGGCCTCCATCACCTTTTTCCCGATAGCGGGGCTGCCGGTGAAGTGCACGTGGTCGAACGGCTGGTGCGTGAGCGCCTCGGCCACGTCGGGACCGCCGGCGAAAAGAGCCACCTGGTCCTCGTCGAAGAGGGCCTCGACCAACTCGGCCATCAGCGCGGTGGCGTGCGGGGTGTGCTCTGAAGGCTTGAGCACGGCCCGGTTGCCCGCCGCGAGGGTCGAGACGAGCGGCATGAGCGTCAGGCTCACCGGGTAGTTCCACGGCGCGAGGATGAGGGCGGTGCCCTTCGGCTCGTGGCGCACGGCCGAGCGGGTGCCCGTCAGCACGGAAGGCGTGGGCACCGGCTGGGGCTTCATCCACGCCTTCAGGTTCGCGAGCGCGTGGTCGATTTCCTTCTTGACGGGGCTGATCTCGGTGGCGTCCACCTCCGCCGGCGGCTTGCGAAAGTCCGCGTGGAGGGCCTCCTTCACGTCGTCGCGGCGCCGCATGAGCGCGCGCTTCAGGCGGCGCAGGCGGTCTTCGCGCTCGGCCCGCGGCGGCGGAGGCTGGCGGCGCGCGGCGCGGCGTTGCTTCTGGGCCACGCGCTCGATTTCTTCGTGCTCGGCACCGGCGGCGTGGCCGTTCGCGCGGGGCGCGTCGGAAGGCGGGGAGGCGGCAGAAGGCGGCATGGCGACGGGCGCGGCAGAAAGGGGGAAAGAGTTTCGCCTATTGGACGCAAGATTCCCCCGAGCAGGTCCTGCCGGAACCGCCCGCCCGGCGCGGGGCGTTCTCTTCTCAAACGCTCCCACACCCCCGCCCCCAAAATGCCCGACCAGGCGCTTCTCATCGTCGATCTGCAAAACGACTTTTGCCCCGGCGGCGCGCTGGCGGTGCCCGAGGGCGACCAGGTCGTCGCGCCCGCCAACCGGCTGGCCGACGCCTTCGGCTGTGTGCTCCAAACGCAGGACTGGCACCCGCCCGGGCACCACTCCTTTGCCAGCGAGCACCCCGGCAAGGAGCCGATGGAGACGGCGCAGATGGACTACGGCGAGCAGACCCTGTGGCCCGACCACTGCGTGCAAGGGTCTGAGGGCGCGCGCTTTCATCCCGACCTGGACACGCGTCCGACCGAGGCGATCTTTCGGAAGGGGTTTCGGCCGGAGATCGACTCCTACTCCGCCTTCTACGAAAACGACCACACCACGCCGACCGGGCTGGCCGGCTATCTGCGCGAGCGGGGCACCGAGCGGCTTTTTCTCTGCGGGTTGGCGGCCGACTTCTGCGTCAAGTGGTCGGTGCTGGACGCCTGCGCGGAGGGCTTCGAGACGGTCGTGGTCGAGGACGCCACGCGCGGGATCGATGCCGACGGCTCGCTGGAAGCAGCGTGGCAGGAGATGGCCGAAGCCGGTGCCACCTTTGCCCGCTCCGAGGAGGCGCTGGAGGCGGCAGGATGAGCCGAAGGACGGAGGCAAAAGACAGGACGGCTCGGCAAAACATGCTTTCGCGCAACTGCCTGTTTCGTAAATGCCTGCGAACAGTTGTAAAAGCCACGCAAGCCGTCCTGTGCGAGCGAATCGCAAGAAAGCAAGCAAGGGTAGAGAAACGCTCCCGCCCTCGACCGCTCGCCTTTCTCCGACGCCTCGACATGGCCGAAGACCCGAAGCCGCCCCCGCAGCACCAAGAGCACCAGCCCGGTTCCGAGCAGAAGATGGACCCGGACCCCGAAACGATCTACCCCGGCTACCACGGCAGTGGCAAGCTTGACGGGCGGCGCGCTCTCATCACCGGCGGTGACAGCGGCATCGGGCGAGCCGTGGCCGTGCACTTCGCCCGCGAGGGCGCCGACGTGACTATCGTCTACCTCGACGAGGACGAAGATGCTCAGGAAACGAAAGACTGGGTCGAAAAAGAAGGCCAGCAGTGCGTTGTGATTCCGGGCGACGTGGCCGAGAAATCCTTCTGCCAGGCCGCCGTGAACGAAGCGGCGAGCGAACTGGGGGGCCTCGACATCCTGGTCAACAACGCCGCGCAGCAATACGTGCGGCAGGAGATTACCGACATCTCCGAGGAACAGCTCGACCGCACGTTCCGCACGAACATCTACGCGTACTTCTTCATGGTACAGGCCGCGCGCCCCCATCTGGAGGAGGGCGATGCGATCATCAATTCTACGAGCGTGACTGCCTTCGAAGGGCACCCGGGCCTTCTGGATTATTCCTCGACGAAAGGGGCTATCCTCGCCTTCACGCGCGCGCTCTCGGGCAATCTTGTCGAAGACGGCATCCGCGTGAATGCCGTGGCCCCGGGCCCGATCTGGACCCCGTTGATTCCCGCTTCCTTTGGGGAAGAGCAAGTCGAGGACTTCGGTCGCTCCACGCCCATGGGCCGCCCAGGTCAGCCCGAGGAGGTGGCCCCGAGCTACGTCTTCCTCGCGTCTGAGGACGCCTCCTACATGGCCGGCCAGACCCTTCACCCCAACGGTGGAAAGGTCGTCGGCGGATGAGGCGTGGCCGCCCGTCTTCGCGCCCGGCGAGAGAGCTGCAAAAGAAACGGCTCGGCAACGCATTTGGGGGAATCGTATTACCGTAAATTGCTGTAGTATAATGACTTCATTACATCCGTAAGAGATGGAAAAACAGGGAGCGCGGCAGGGACCGCGCGACGGACGACGAGGTTGGCAACTCTCCCGCGACTCGCTCACCCAGCCGCCCCTTTCGACCCCACAGGGCCGCTCCACCGAAGGCCCTTCGATGGGCAACGAGGGCGCGTCTGTCGTCACCGCGCAGCCCGGCGACCACGTGCCGGACCCAGGCCACTATGGCTCCGGCGTTCAGAGAGAGCAGGCGTGAGCGCGCGTTGCCTTCCTGAGGCGAGCAGATTGCACGACCGCGCGAGCGAGGCGTTGTCCGCTCTTCTCTCGGCTGTAGAAGTTTCTCTACTTCCCCTCGCTCCCATGAGCGCAACGACCTACACGCTGAAGGAGGTGGCCGAGCGCACCGGCTACGCGCTCGAAGACGTGCGCCACGCCGTCGAACGAGGCGATCTGGCGCTTGCGCAAGACACCGGCTCCGAAGACCCGCGCGTGCCCCGAACCGAACTGGAGCGCTGGCAAGAGAGTGTTAAGCACGATCCCGCTGGCGATAACTAAACGGAGGCGGCGGGAAGCAATCACGGCGCGTGGCCCGCTGCGTCTCGTTCTTTTTCTACTCCCCCAAGCTTCCTCTATGCGAGCAGTTACCTGGCACGGCACCGGCGACATGCGCGTCGACACTGTGCCTGATCCGAAAATTCAGAATCCTCACGACGCCGTTATCGAGATCACTACGACGGCCATCTGCGGCACGGACCACGAGCCGATGGGAGAAGTCGTGGAGACTGGTAGTGAGGTTACGGACCTGGAGCAGGGCGACCGTGTGGTGGTGCCGTTCACCATCTGCTGTGGGTCGTGCTGGTTCTGCGACCACGACCTGTACTCGCTCTGCGACACCTCCAACCCCAACGCTGAGATGGCAGCGGAGCAGATGGGCCACTCGCCGGCGGCGCTTTTCGGCTGTTCGCACATGCTGGGCGGTTTCGCAGGCGGGCAAGCCGAGTACCTGCGCGTACCCTATGCCAACGTGGGCCCGGTGAAAGTGCCCGACGCGCTCGACGACGAGCAGGCGCTTTTCCTGTCGGACATCTTCCCGACAGGCTATCGGGGCGCCGAGCAGGCCGGCATCGAACCGGGGGACACGGTCGCCGTCTGGGGCTGCGGGCCGGTGGGCCAGTTCGCTATCCAGAGCGCTTGGATGTTTGACCCGGAGCGCGTGATCGCCATTGACCGCGTGCCGGAGCGGTTGCGGATGGCCGAAGAGCACGGCGATGCCGAGACGCTCAACTTCGAGGACGTCAACGTCTACGAGCAGCTTCAGGACATGACGAACGGGCGCGGCCCCGACCGTTGCATCGACGCAGTGGGGGCGGAGGCCCACGCGGCCGGCACTGCGCAAGCTACGCTCGAAAAGGCCAAGCAGGCGACCGGCCCCCCGTCCGACCGCCCGCACGTCTTGACGGAGATCATCCAGTGTTGCCGCAAGGGAGGCACGGTCTCGGTGCCGGGCGTCTATGCAGGCAACCTGAACCTGCCCTTCGGGGCAGCGATGAACAAGAGCCTCACCTTCAAGATGGGGCAGACGCACATGCAACACCACATGCGCCCGCTTCTGCAGAAGGTGCAGGAAAGTACGAAACCTTCCGCGACAAGGACGACGGGTGCATCAAGGTCGTCCTCAAGCCGTAATCAGATCAGCGATGCCGTCTCGGTGGGCGCGCGTTTCTGAGGGCGCTCCGCTCCGCCCCGTCGCGGCACCCGAAGCGCTCCTTTGGGGGCGAAGAATGACGCCCGACAAAGCCTCCGCTTGCCAGGACTTACATACCGCTTTCCCACCAGCCCTTCCTACGCAAAGAATGCCCAACGAACTCCACGGACAACGCATTGCCATTCTTATCGCCCCGCGGGGCACTGAGGAGGCCGAGTTCGCCGACGCGCGCGAGGCCGCCGAAGACGCCGGCGCCGAGGGGGATGCCATCAGCACCGAGGCCGGCGAGGCGAAGACCGTCAACAGCGACCTCGACCCCGGGAGCGCCTACGCCGTCGACAAGACCTTCGCCGTCGCCCATGCTGACGACTACGACGCGCTCATCCTCCCGGGCGGCTCAGTGGGGTCGGACACCTTGCGCGGTAGCGAAGAAGCCGTATCATTCGTTCGGGCCTTCTTCGACGCCGGCAAGCCGGTAGCGGCTATCTGCCACGCGCTGTGGCTGCTTGTGGAAGCGGACGTCCTGCAGGGGCGGCGCCTCACTTCCTACCCGACGTTGCAGACCGACATCCGCAACGCGGGAGGCGAGTGGACCGACGAAGAAGTCGTCGTGGACGAGCACGGCGGCAGCAGCGTGCTCGTCACCAGTCGCACTCCCGACGACCTGCCCGCCTTCTGTGAGCACATGGTCGAACAATTTGCCGAAGCGGGCGGGGCCGCGTAAGCGCCGCGCACCGGGGCCCCGCGTAGTCCTCTCGCGTTTGCCCGCCTTATCGCCCCGGGGCCTATTTCCTCGCACCGCCTTCCCCGCCACGCAAGCGCACCAGGCCGACGTTGCGGGCCTCCCGATGCGCTGGCCCGAAGCCGGCGGCACGGTGGGCGTTCAAGCAGCTCCCGCATGGCGGGCACGGCACGCGCACGCAGGCTGCCGAGGCGCTCACGAGCCCCCGGCGACATCGACGCCGCAATCGTAATCTGCACGGCGAGCAACTGAGGGAGACGATCATCTTGGGAGCGATAAATCAGCCCCTCGCGCGTTCTTCGAATGGCGTCAACTGCGCTGTGGACTGCTCCACAGGCGCGCGATGAGCACACCATCCTGATTCTCGGGATGCTGCTGATGCGGGGCGTGAGCGGCCTGCTTTCGTGGGGGCTTCTGGGCGCCTCCTTCTGGGCGGCGATGCCGGTCGGCGCCATCGTCGCGCCGACCGACCCCCCGATCTTCGTCTTCTTCGGCAGGGCCCTGCCGTAGCAGGAGTGGATGCAGCCCAGGGGGCAGGCGCGATGCTGGTCATGCCCATCCTGCTCCTGCGCCGCGTGCCGATGATGCGCGCGTTGCGCCCACTGATGCGCCCGCTACGCACCTGCACCGATGCGTTCTTGACCGGCGGATTCGGGCCCATCGGGGAGGGGGCGCTCTTCTACGCGACGCTCGCCGAGCGCCACGCCGGCTTCGAAGAAGCGTGGACGGTCGCCGGCCTCGTCGTCTTCGGCTCGGTCATCGCCTTCGGCGTCACCGTCCTGCCGCTGACGAAGTGGTACGGGAGCTACGAGGGCCCGAAGCGCGGCAGTGGATCGCAGCAAGATGGCGGATCGCAGCAGAGCGAAGATCTGCATAAAAATCAGGCCGCGCGAACCCGGTAGGCGGAAGACAGCCACAGCGGAAAGCGTGACTTTATCGTGGGGCGCTCGCCCCGTACCCTCCTCCTGCAGGGCGAATCTCGCTCTTGGAGCTGGTGGTACGCGGGGGGCGTTGCCGCCGGCCCTTTCTCATCCTTTCCGCTCTTCCGTTGCATGGACCTCATTTCCATTCTACTTCTGACCTCGGGCGTGCTGGTCGTAGCCCTCGGGCTCTTCGACGCGTTGCGCACGGCGATTGCCGCCGGCGGGGGCGGTCCGCTCACCAACCGCCTCGCGCATGGACTCTGGCATGCCGCGCTTCGCTGGCATCGCCGCGGCCAGAAGCAACGCGAAGGGGCCGGCGGGGGGCGTCACCAACTGCTCTCGCGCATCGGGCCGGCTGTGCTGCTCGGCATCGTGCTCACTTGGGTTGCGTTCGCGGTCGCCGGATACTTCCTGATGTACAGCGCCGGCCGGTCCGCCGTGGTGCGCGCCTCCTCGGGGGCCCCGGCCGGCTTCTGGGAGCGCCTCTACTTCGCCGGCTTTACCGTCTCGACGCTCGGCCTCGGCGACTTCACCCCGAAAGGCCCCGCCGCGCGCATGCTGACTGTCTTCGCGTCGCTGAGCGGATTCTTTATCATGACGCTCACCGTGACCTACGCGATGCCGGTCATCTCGGCGGTCGTTGCCAAACGCCGGCTGGCGTCCTCCATCGCAGGGCTGGGGAGTTCGGCGTTGTCGTAGAGCATCTTCTCGAAGTGGGGGACGACCCACTCGCGGTCCACGGTGTAGCGGTGAAACCCGCCGCCGACGTGGTCGAAGATGCCGCCCTCGGCCATCGCCGCGAGGGCTTCGTCGGCGACCTCGCGGTACTCCGTTGTGGTCTCGTCGCCGGCCTCCGCGGTGCGCTCGGCGCGCCGTGCCATCGACGGGTTTCTAAGCCTCGTGCGCCCTTCGTTCGTCCCATCGGAGCAACGGTTCGAGGCGCCTGACCGCCCGGTCGAAGCGCCTTTGCGCGCGGCCGGTCTCCCGACCCCGCCCGAGGAAGAAGAAAGAGCAGATGGACGCGTGCAGACCGGCGAAGACGGCTCGCAGCAAGAGCGGCGGCGTCGCCTGCTGCGCGCGCTCGCCCGGGAGGACGGCTGGACCTGGGCGGACGTGGTGCAGGCCGATCCCCCGCCATTGCCGTAACCTCAAGCGGCAGCCCCGCGGAGACCAGCAGCAGCGCGTGCGCCACCGCCTGCAGGAAGCACAGCAGCATGCCCAGCGTAAAGACGACACCCGCGGCGATAAGGACGCGACGCGTGTGAGGTTGCCATTCGGGCTTGTGCATTTGCAGGGTAGGGGACGTGTAGGGGGACGGAAATGTGCGGCCCCCTACACCTCGCGTCCTTGCGAACCTACTTCTCGCGAAAGGCGTGGCCGTTTTCAGCGTTCTCCTCCAGCAACGCGGGCACGGCAAAGCGGGGCCCGTGCCGGCTTTCGAGACGCTCCAGGCGCGTGACGGCGTTTTCGAGGCCCATGCGGTCGAGGTGGCGGAAGGGGCCGCCCCGAAACGGCGGGAAGCCCAGCCCGAAGACCGCCCCGAGGTCTCCGTCCTCGGCGCTGCGCAAGATCCCTTCTTCGAGGCACCGCACCGCCTCGGCGCACATCATCATCGAAAGGCGCTCCTCCACAACCTGCCGCGCGAGTTCGTCGCGGTCTGCGCCGCCGAAGAAGGCGTAGACCTCGTCGTTGACGCCGTCTTTGCTGCTGTCTGCGCCGCGCCCGTCGTACTCGTAGAAGCCCTCGCCGCCACTCTGCCCGGCCAGGCCTGCCTGCGCGAGCGTCGAGGCCGCGCCGGAGAGCGTGGCCTCGCGCCCCTCGCCGAGGCGGCCGTCGGCGATGTAGCCGCCCATCACGTCGGTGATCTTGGCCGCCGTCTGGATCCCGACGAGGTCGAACAACTCGTACGGGCCCATCGGGAAGTCGAAGTCTTCCATGATCGCGTCCACCTGCTTCACGTCCGCGCCTTCCTCCAAAAGGAGCAACGCCTCGTTCATGTAGAGCGACAGGATGCGTGTGGTGTAGAAGCCGGGCCCATCCTCGACGGTGATGACGGTCTTGCCCTGGTCGAGGCCCGCCTGGATGGCCGTGGCGACCGCCCCGTCGGAGGAGTCTTTGCCACGCACCACTTCCAAGAGCGGCATCGAGGGCACCGGCGAGAAGTAGTGCATCCCCACGACGTTCGCGGGCCGCTCCAGCCCGGCGGCGATGTCGGTGATGGGGATGCCGGAGGTGTTCGACGCAATCACGCAGCCGGAGGAAACCGCCTCTTCGGTCTCGCGAAGCACGTCGTGCTTGACGTCGAGATCCTCGGGCACCGCTTCGATGACGAGATCCGCGCCGGCGAGGTCGTCGTAGCCCCCGACGGCGCGGGCGCGCTCCATCACCACGTCGCGCTCGAACTCCGTGACGCCCTTGCCGATCTTTTTCGACAGGTCGTCCCAGATCGCCTTGCGGCCCTTCGCGGCCACGCCCAGCGACTGGTCTTTCAGCAGCACCTCGTGGCCGGCGCTGTGCGCGCTCACCTCGGCGATGCCGGCGCCCATCAGCCCGCCCGCCCCGAGGACGGCGACGGTGTCCACGTCGCGTTGCTGCCCGTCGAGGGGATTGTCGTCGCGCTTTTGCTTCGAGAAAAAGAGGCTGACGAGCGCCCGCGACTCCGGCGTGAAGACTAGCTCGGCGAAGTGACGCGCCTCCGCCTCGGCGCCGGCGTCGAAGCCGTCCTCGAGCCCGGTGCGCACGCACTCGAGGATGCGTGGCGGGGCCGGGTAGTTGCCGCGCGTCTCGCTTTTGATCTGCTTCCGGGCCTGCCGGTAGACGAGGCGGCGCGTGAGCGTGTTGCTCTCAATGACTTTGTCGGCGAAGCCTCTGGCCGAGCGGTCGGGCGTGAGGGAGCCGTCGGCGAGGCGGCGGGCGGCCTCTTGGGCGGCGCGGTGCAGGCCGGGGCGGTGGATCAGCGCGTCCACGAGGCCCATCTTGCGCGCGGGCCCAGCGTAGGCGGTCTTGCCGGTCAAGAGCATCGGGAGCGCCTGCTGAAGGCCCACGAGGCGCGGCAGGAGCTGCGTCCCGTTGCCGCCGGGCAAGAGGCCGAGCTGCACCTCGGGAAGCTGCATGCGCGTGGCCGGCGTGTCTGTGGCCACGCGGTAGTCGCAGGCGAGGGCCACCTCGAGGCCGCCGCCGAGGGCCGGCCCATGAATCGCGGCCACTGAGGGCTTTGGGGACGACCGCACGCGGCGAATGGTGCGGTGGCCGGCGCGCGTGAACGCCTCCACGTCCTCAGTCGTCTCGAAACTGCGAAGCGCGTCGAGATTGGCCCCAGCGACGAACCCGCTCGGCTTGGCGCTGATGAAGACGCTGGCGCGGATCGCGGGGTCATCCTCGATGGCGTCAACGGCCTCATCGAAGGCTTCGAGCGTCGAGGGCGCGAGCGTGTTGACGGCTTCGCCGGGCTGGTCGAGCCAGACCGTGGCGATGCCGTCGTCGCTGACTTCGAGATGCAGCTCGTCGGTGTCGAGGGCAACCGCTCTTCTGCTCTGCGTGGCTGCTGCTTCCATTCTAGGAAAGGGTAAGAGGAGAGGGAGGGAGAAGAGCATGGGGGAGGAGTGGCCGGGAAGCAAGCGCGCTTGCCAGCAAGGAATTTCCCGCGCCCCACCCCTGCACTTCCTTTCTCAAATTCTCAAACGCGTTCGAGGAGCAACGCGTGGCCCTGCCCGCCGGCGGCGCAGGCCGAGACGAGCGCGAAGCGGCCGTCCTCCGCTTCGAGACGGTGCGCGGCGGTGGTCACGAGGCGCGTACCCGTTGCGCCAAAGGGATGGCCCAGCGAAAGTGAGCCGCCCCACGCGTTGAGCTTCTCCATTGGGATCTCGCCCATCGGGGCGGCGCCGTCGCGGTTTTCTTCGGCGAACTCCTCTGAGGCGCACGCGCGGAGCACCGCCAGCACCTGTCCGGCAAAGGCTTCGTGCAGCTCGAACACGTCGATGTCGTCTACCCCAAGGCCCGCGGCCTCCAGGATCTGCGGCATCGCGTAGGCCGGCCCCAGAAGTAGCTCCTCACCAGGGTCTTGCGCGACGTAGGTGTACTCGCGCAGTACCGCTTGCGGCGCGTAGCCCTCCGCCTCCGCTTTTTCGCCGGACATGACCAGCGCGGCGCTTGCCCCATCAGTAAGGGGCGACGAGTTGCCGGGCGAGACGGTGCCGTAGGGCTCCACGAACGATGGGGAGAGCCCAGAGAGCTTTTCCATGCTCGTGTCTGGACGGATGCCGTTGTCTTCGGTAATCGGGTCGAAGTCTGGCGGGACGCTCGCGGGGACGAGTTCGCCCGAGAGGTAGCCTTGCTCGCGCGCCTCGGCGGCCTTTTCGTGAGAGCGCAACGCGTACTCGTCCTGCGCGCGGCGCGACACGTCGAACATGGCGGCGAGCTTGTCGGCGCTTTCGCCCATGACCTCGCCGGTGGAGAATTCGGCAATCGAAGGCGCCTCGGGCAACAGGTCGCCGGGCCCGAGGCCCTTCAAAAGCTCGAGATAGTCGCCGGGGCTTTTGGCCTTGCGCGCCTGGAAGAGGCGCCGCCGCACCTCCGGCTGCAGGCGAATGGGCGGGTCGCTCAGCGTCTCGGTCCCGCCGGCGACGACGACGTCGGCCTGGCCCCCGGCGATCAGCTCTGCGCCGCTGGTGAGGGCCTGGTTGGAGGAGATGCACGCCATCGTGACGGTGAAGGCGGGCACGCTCTGGGGAACTCCCGCGCCAAGGGCCGCCTCGCGGGCGACGTTGGAGGTGTCCACGTCTTGCACGACCGAGCCGAGCACGACGCGGTCCACGCCGCCGGGGTCGAGCCGGTTGCGCGTGAGTAGACCCTTCAAGGCCATGCGACCCATGTCGTAGGCCATCAGGTCGGCGTAGCCGGTGCCGCTCTGCTGAAACGGGAGCCGGCAGCCGTCTACGAAGACGACCTCGCGGTCGTTGGAGAGGGAGGAGGGCATCTGAGTGTGGGAGCGTTAGGTCTGTGCGCGCAGGTCGTCGAACCGGTCGGTGAGCGGCTGGCCGAGCGCGTCGGAGAAGTCGTCAAGCCAGCGCCGGAGGTACGCTTCGTCCAGGTCGGGATTTTGGGCCAGGATGCCTTTTACGTCTTCGTGATCGCGCGGGCGCCCGGCCACGAGTTTGTGAATGACGACGTCCTCGGGCGCGGCGAAGCGCACGTCAGCCCCCGCCATCTCCACGGGGCGTGCGCGCTCGATGGCGCGTCGCTCGTAGGGGGAGAACGAGAACACGAAGTCCACGCGCGTCTCGGTGTCGGCGTCCGCGCACGGCAAGACCATCGTGTCCCGGGTGAATGCGTCGGGATCTTCGACGAGAGGGGCGAGGTCTATCGCTTCGACCCGTTCGAGCACGACCGAGAGGGCGCTCGGGTCCGCGCCGAGCGTCACGTCCACGTCTTCCGTCAGCCGGGCTTCGCCGTAGAGCAAAACAGCCTGCCCGCCGATGACCATGTATGGCAGATCGGCGGCGTCAAGCGCCTGCGCGATCTTCGCCAGTAGGCGCTCGAACAAGGTGCTGGGCGCGGCGGAGGCGGCGAATGCGGCGAACGTCGTCTTCGATGCCGTCGAGCGGGTCCTCCGGCGGCATGGTCCCCAGCGCCCGGGCCTCGCGCCAGAGCGCCTCGTAGACGCGCAGATTGCGCGCGTGGCTGGTGGGACGGCGGCGCCAGTCGCGCTCGAAGGCATCCCAGCGGTCGGTGCGTCGGAGCATCGGGCGGTGCGTCGGGGCGCTCGGCGAGCAGGTGGGCAACGACATTACGAAACGCACGGGGCGCGGTTCGCGTGGCGAACGCGCAACGCTTCGGTTCGTCGCTTCCGCTTTCCCATGCTCCCCGCCTCATGCCCTGGACGCAGGAACAAATCACCCTCGGTGCGCGCGAGCGCGGCTTCCACCTCGTCACCGACGACGTGCTGCGCGCGGTGGACCTCTCGCAGATCGAAACCGGCCTTGCGCACTTCTTTATTCAGCACACCTCTGCCTCCATTACGCTCAACGAGAACGCCAGCCCCGACGTGCGCGCCGACCTCGAGCGCCACGTGCGGCGCCTGGTGCCGGAGGACGCGCACTACGAGCACACCGTCGAAGGCCCTGACGACATGCCCGCGCACATCAAGGCGTCGCTCCTGGGCAGCGGGCTGACGGTGCCGATCTCGGGCGGCCGCCTCGCGCTGGGGACGTGGCAGGGCCTGTATCTCTGCGAGCACCGCACGGGCCGGGAGCGGCCCCGCACGCTGGTGGTGACGGCCTTCGGGGAATAGGGCACCGTAATGGGGGCGCGCCGGGGGCTGTTCTGTCAGAGCTTACTCCGCCATCGCCAGCGTGGCGAGGTAGACGGGCCCGGCTCCGGCGTGGCGCAGCGCACGGGCGGCGGCGGCCCCCGTTGCGCCGGTCGTCAGCACGTCGTCCACCAGCAGGAGCGGGCGCCCGTCCAGGGACTGAGAGGCGGAAAAGGCGCCGTCCACGTTTTCCCAGCGCGCCTGGCGCGAGAGATGCGTCTGCGAGCGCGTGGGGTGCGGGCGCTCCAGCCAGCCGGGGCGGCAGGGCACGCCGAGGCGCTCGGCCACGCCGCGCGCGAGCCGGGCGCTCTGGTTGTAGCCCCGTTCCAGCTTGCGCGTGCGGTGCAAGGGCACCGGGACGACGGCCTCGGGGGGCGGCGAGAGGGTTTCCGCGAGCGCCCGGCCCATCCAGCGCCCGGCCGCGCGGCCGTAGCGCGGGCGGTTTTGGTACTTGAGCGCGTGTTGGAGGGCCCGCAGCGCCCCGTCGGGGTCGAAGCGCCAGAGCGGGAAGACCGCGGCGATCGCTGTGCCGCTGCCAGACGGAAGCGCATGGAGACGCTGGCGCGCGACTTCGGAAGGGGCGCGCTCCAGTCCGGCCACGCACGCTGCGCAGAGCGGGGCCCTGGCGCGAGAGAGCCGCGCCTGGCACGCGAGGCAGCGTGGTGGGTAGAGCACGTCCAGCAGCCCGCGGCCCACGTGGCGCGCCAGGCGGCGTCCGCCACGCACCAGCCGCCCGGGGACGGACGAAGCAAGAGCCTGCGACATGTCGAAGGGGCGGCGTTGCAAAGCAGAGCCGTTCGATAATCGTGTGAAAGCACGCCATGGCGCGCTCTGCCCCCGCAAGATAGCTTGGCGTGTTGTATCATGACCACTCGTCTCTCTCGCCTCGCTTCTCGCCCCTGGCTCCCGGCTTCCCATCATGGCAGACCGAGATCGACGCGGCATGCTCATCAAAAACACCGACACCGAGTCGGTACGTGTCCCCATGGCCACGCGCATCCTGCACATCGGGCCTGGGGAGGAAACGTTCATCACCGCCGAGGAGGTGCGCGACCCTGTGCTGCGCGACAGCCTTCAGCACCGGGCCATTGCCATCGTGCGCCCGGCCACCGAGGAGGAGAGCGCCGACCTGGAGGCGCGCCTCGCGGAGGAAGAAGACGGCGAAGAATAGCACGGAAGCGCCACGATCAGTTGAACGGCGCGCGCGACTGCTTCAGCGCCTCGGGCGGGGGCGGCGTGCCGGCAGCATGGTACGGGCGTGGCGGCGTAGCGGAGGAGGCTTCGTCGTTGCCGTCGCCGGCGGGGCGAAAGAGGAAGAGGCCCGCCTCCAGTGGCTCGTAGGTCTGGAATTGCTCGTCGAGCCAGCCCGGCGCGCTGGAGTGGGGCGGGCGTTGCGTCCACATACCCATGCCGGTAGCGTAGGCGAGGTCGTGCGTCTCGAACGCGTCTTCGAGCACGGGCCGGGCGGGGCCGTCCGTCCGCTTTTCGATGACGACCACGCCGATGCCGTGGCGCTGGAAGCCTGCGTAGGCGGCGGCCGCCAGCTTCGTCCAGTTCGAGACGATGAACTGGTGGTGCGCCTGCTCCTCGGGCGAGAGCGGTTCCGCAGAGGAAACGGGCGCGGTGATTTCGACGAGACCCGTCTCGCCGGCGTAGGTCTTCGTGCGCGGCTCGTCGGGCGGCGCCGTCGCTTCCGCGTAGCCGCACAGACGTTTCAGAGCCGTCCAGAGCGTGCGCCAGCTCATAGTGCACAGATGGGAATGGGGTGACGGGAGCGGGAGTGTGGAGGTTGGGAATGGCTTTCCGAAACGCACCAGCAACGTGCAGAAACAACGAGCTCGGACACGACCGCTTGCGCCAAGGCCTTTTTCGAAGACTTCTTTCCGCTGTTCGCTTCTCCCGCCCCCTAAACGCGCAGTACCAGCTTGCCGGGCACGCCCCCGGATTCGAGGCGGCGGTGGGCCTCGGCCACGTCTGCCAGCGGGAGCACGTCGGCCACGGCGGGGCGCAGGAGGCCCCGCTCCGCGAAACGCGCGAGCGAGCGCATCGTGGCCCCGCGCCGCTGCATCATCGTAAAGTGCACGCTGGCGTTGAGCGGCATCAGCGGGCCGGCGGGCACCTCGGCGCTTTCCACGATGGTCACGAGGTCGGCCCCCGGGGCGGCCACGCCGGCGCTCTCGAAGAGCGTATCCCCGCCGACGGTGTCGAGCACGACCTCGGCCCGGACGCCGGCCTGCTGCATCACCTCGGCAGGGTCTTCGCTTTGGTAGTCAATGACGCGGCTGGCGCCCCGTTCGGCGGTTTGCCGGGTGAGCGTGGGGCTGCTCACGGCCACGACCTCGGCCCCGGCGGCGTGGGCAAGCTGGACCGCCAAGAGGCCTACGCCCCCGGTGCCATGAACCAGCACGGTCTGGCCGGCCTGCAGGATCGCGCGGTCGAAGAGCGCCTGCCACGCCGTGCAGCCGGCCAGCGGCAACGCGGCGGCCTCTTCGTGCGAGAGGCCGGTCGGCTTGCGCGCCACGATGGCGGCCTCGGCGACGTGGTACTCCGCGTAGCTACCCTGCGCGTCGATCTCGGGCGTGTAGAAGACCGCGTCGCCTTCGCCGAAGCGCTCCACGCCCTCGCCGGTCTGCTCTACGATGCCGCTCACATCGTAGCCCAGCACGGCGGGCGCCTCGAGCCCGAAGTCCGCCTCGCCACTGCGCAGTTTGTAGTCCACGGGGTTGACGCTGGTAGCCACCACGCGCACGAGCACCTCGCCGGGGCCGGGCGCGGGCCGCTCCACCTCGCGTTGCTGCATGACCTCTGGCGGGCCAAACTCGTCGAGAGGGTAGGCTTTCATTCTGGGTGCAGGGGGTGAGAGTGTGGGGGTAGAAACGTTGGCGGCAGGGGGCATACGGGAGAAAGCAACCCCCTCCCGCATGCCCCATCTCCCAACTTACCTCCCCATATTCTCCACCATCGCCTCGGCGAACTCGCTCGTTCTGAGCAGCTCGGCGTCCTCCATCGCGCGCTCGAAGTCGTAGGTCACGCGCTTCTGGGCGATGGTTCGTTCCAGCGCGGAGACGATCTGGTCGGCCGCCTCGTCCCAGCCCATGTAGCGAAACATCATCTCGCCGCTGAGGATCAGGCTCGACGGGTTGACCTTGTCCTGCCCAGCGTACTTCGGCGCGGTTCCGTGCGTGGCCTCGAAGATCGCGTTGCCGGTGTTGTAGTTGATGTTCGCGCCCGGCGCGATCCCGATCCCGCCCACCTGCGCGGCGAGGGCGTCGCTGATGTAGTCGCCGTTGAGGTTCATCGTGGCGACCACGCCGTACTCGTCGGGCCGCGTGAGGATCTGCTGGAGCATCGCGTCGGCGATCTTGTCCTTGACGGTGATCGTGTGGCCGCCCGAGCGGGTGATCGTCTGCCACGGGCCGCCGTCCAGGTCGTCGGAGCCGTATTCCGCTTTGGCCACCTCGTAGCCCCAGTCGCGGAAGGCGCCCTCGGTGAACTTCATGATGTTGCCCTTGTGCACGAGGGTCACGCTCTCGTAGCCGCGCTCAAAGGCGTACTCGATGGCCGAGCGCGTCAGGCGCTTGGTGCCTTCCTCACTGATGGGCTTCACGCCGAGGGCCGTCGACGCGGGGAAGCGGATCGACTCCTCGCCCATCTCGTCCTGCAGGAAGCGCAGCATCTTTTCGTTCTCGGGGCTGCCCTGCTCGTACTCGATCCCGGCATAGATGTCTTCGGAGTTCTCCCGAAACATCACCATGTCTACTTTTTCGGGCTCCTGCACCGGGGAGGGCACGCCCTCGAAGTGGCGCACGGGCCGCACGCAGGCGAAGAGGTCGAGCTTCTGCCGCAACGCCACGTTGAGGCTGCGGATGCCGCCGCCGACGGGCGTGGTCAGCGGGCCCTTGATGGAAACGAGGTAGTGGTCGATGGCCGCGAGGGTGTCCTCGGGAAGCCACTCGCCGTACTCGTCTTGCGCCTTCTGCCCGGCGAAGACCTCGAACCAGACGATCTCGCGCTCGCCGTCGTAGGCCGCTTCGACCGCGGCATCGAAGACGTGCCGGGCGGCCGGCCAGATGTCTTGCCCGGTCCCGTCGCCCTCGATGAAGGGGATGACGGGACGGGCGGGCACGTCGAGGCCGTCGTCGGTTTTGCTGATGAGGTCGCCGTCGGCAGGGGGGGTGAGCTGGTCGTAGGTGGGCATGCTTGAGACGTGGCAAGGCGGTGGGGGAGAGGGAGGCGGCGCGCCCGGCGGAGACCCGCGGGCGGGGCACGCCTTTGCACCGTACCGAGCACCGGGCCACAAGTTGAGCCGGGTGGCAAGTTGAGCCCGGTGGCTGGTCCCCCCGGTCGCCTTTTCACCCCTTTGCAGAACACACCATGCGACGCAATCAGCTCGCTTGGCAGGGGGCGACGGCCACGGCGTTGCTGCGGGGGCGGCCATGCGCCCCCGGCCGGCTCCCGCCCCGGAAGCCATGTCTACCGCTGTCTCTGACGCTGCCTCGAGCCGAAAAAGCACTCCGAGACTATGGTCTTCAGCCTTTGAAAGCGGAAGGGGCCCCTCAGAAAGCAATGCGTTGTTGAAGAGAGTCGGCCTGGTCGGTGACGGCGGCGAAGATGTCGTCGCGGTGGCGCCAGAGCAACACGCGCCGCCCGCCGACGTCCTGGGGGACCACGCGCCCCTCCTCGCGGAGCGCGCGGCGCAGGTCGCTAGAGAGGCGCAGCCCCCCCTCGGCGCGGTCGAGCAGGGCGTATTCGTAGGCGTAGGCCACGACCGGGCGCCCCGAGGCGGCGTCCCGAAAGCGAAAGACGGGCACGCGCTCCCCGCCGGCCACCTCGGTCGCGCCCACGCCGCGAAGCTGCGCGCCCTCGATGCGCGGGACGCGGAGGCGCCGCCCCAGCTCGTCGCGCACGAACTGCTCGGCGCGCCCGGCGCGCTGGGTGCGCAGGCGCACGTTCATCTCAGAGGCGTTCTGGGCAGAGAGTGTGGCTAGGTCGGTTGCGCCCGGCCCGCCGAGGAAGCCGACGGCCAGGTAACCGAGCCCGCCAGCCAGGACGATCAACGCGACGGCCGTGAGCGCGCGCGACAGGCGGCTCGGTGAGCGCTCGCGCTCCGCATCGTCGTCGGGGCCGCGGTCGGGGGCGGCTTCTGGCGACGACCCCGAAGAGGAGGAGGGCGGCACCTGCGGCGGGCGGCGAAGAGCATGGCGCGCGGCGGGGCGCAACGCCGGAGGCGGGGCCGTGAGGTCGCGCTTGGCCATGCGCCCGAGCGCCCTGGTGAGGCGCTCTTCCGAAAGGGCGTCGTCTTCGACGAGCGGTCGCTCGGTCGGCGGGGCTGTCTGGCGGAGGGCTTCGCGCAGATCGGCGCGGGCGCGGGCGTGCTGCTGGCGCGCCTCGCGCTCGGGGCGATCCGTCACTTCGGCGGTGCCGGCGAGGTCCAGCGCTTCCACGTCGCGGAGCGTGAGCAGGAGCCGCTGGGCGGGGGTGAGCGCGGCAAAGGCCGCCGGCAATGCGCGGCGCAGGAACCGCTCCTGCGCACGCTGGCGAAAGTGGCGGTCGCCACCCCTGCCGGCCGCGCGCTCCTCCGCGTTGCCAGCAGCGCCGTTGCCGGCATCGAGGTCGCCGGTGTCCGCGTCATTGGCGTCCGCGTGGCTCGTTGCGTCTCTGGGGACGAAGCGGGCGCCCTCGCCGGGGGCCTGGCGGGCCGTCTCCACCAGCAGATCGAAGGTCCAGGTACGGGCCGCGCGATTGGGGCCGGGCAACGCGTCGGGGCGGCGCGCGACGATCTCGGCAGCGCGCTCGTAGGTGCGCTCCACGAGCCGGCGGGCCGCGCGCTCCGTCCCGGTGACGGACTGTGCGAGCGCGTAGAGCCCACCGATGGGCGCGAGCAGGCGCTGCCGCACGTCCTCGACGCTCATCTCGGAGGTTGCCTCGCCCGCGTCGGCGTCGCTCGCAGGAGCGTCGAGGGAGGCGGAGCGACCCGGCGGGCGGGATTCGTGCTCGTGGGCCTCGCGCTCGTCATCGCCCGAGGAAGAGGCAGCGGAGGAAGAGCCGGCCATGAGCGTGCGGCGAGACGGGAACAGCAGAGAAGCGAAGGGCTGCCCGAATGAGGCGGGGCAGGCAGCCGGTCACGCGCCGTTTTCGGACTGAAACACGACGTTGACGGCGTCACCTTTCTGAATGCTTAGCAATTTTGCGGCGTTCCCGCCACTGACGGCCACCTCCAGAAACCCGCTCGAGCCGAAGACCAGGAGCGGCTCGCCCTCGGCCACGGCGCCGTAGGTGGGAGAGACGCCTTCCAGAATGGCTCCGCCGGCGTAGCACTTGGCTGTCCGCCCGCCCGCGTGCTCCTCAAAGAGGGTTCGGGGCACGTTCGTAATGCAGTTCCCGAAGCGGTCCACGTGCACCGTCCAGCCCTGGATGCCCTGGTCGTCGGTGATGGGGAGTGCCCAGCGCAGCGGCTGAAGCTCCTCAGCGGGAGAGCCCAGGTCCGCCAGCGCGCCCCCGGCGGCGAGGTGTGCGGCGGCAGGGGCGAAGATGTCGCGTCCGTGGAAGGTGGTCGAGGGATCGGGCGTGCGCCAGCGGTCAGGCTCGTCGAGCACGGCGATGGCGTCGGGCTCCTCTTCCCCGAGGACCAGCGAGAACAAGCCGTTGTCGGGACCTACGAAGAAGCGCTCGCCGGCGCGCAGGGCCACGGGGCGGCGCTCGGTGCCCACACCGGGATCCACAACCACGAGATGCACCGTCTCGGCGGGGAAGTGGGGCACCGCCTGGCGCAGCACGAAGGCGGCCTCCATCACGTCCTGCGGGGCCACCTCGTGGGTCACGTCCACCAGTGGCACGCCGGGGCAACGCTGGAGGGCCACGCCCTTCATGGCGGCGACGTAGGCGTCCTGCGTGCCGAAGTCGGTCGTCAGCGTGAGCGTGCGGGGCACGGGCAAGGGCGGAAACCGAGGAAGAGGAAAGCCGGATGGGGGTGAAAGCCCAAGATAGGAAGCGGCGCGGCGCGTGTACAGCCTTCGCGGCAGGGCCTCTGCGCCGGCCCCGCGGCGGGGACACGCGGCGCGATCTAAACAGCAACCGGCACGCTTCGTACGTTAAATCTGCCCATCCTTCTATCGGCGGATCGCCGGGTTCGTCCTGTCTGCCCATGAGCACTGCTCCCGACCGTAACGACCCCTCAACCGGAGACGCCGCGCCCGCCGTCGTGGCAGGCGACTCCCCAACGCGCTACGACGAGGCGCTCGAGCGCTTCGTGCGCTTCTGGGGCGAGATGGCGTCGAACTGGGGCATCAACCGTACGATGGCACAGATTCACGCGCTGCTCTACTGCTCCGAGGAGCCGCTCGACACGGACGCTATCATGGAGCAGCTCCAGATCAGCCGGGGCAACGCCAACATGAACCTGCGCTCGCTGATCGGGTGGGACTTGGTGCACGAAGTCCACCGCGCCGGCTCGCGGAAAAACTTCTACGAGGCCGAGAAGGACGTCTGGCACATCACCGCGCAGATCATCGAAGAGCGCGAGCGCCGCGAGATCAAGCCTGTGCGCGAGCAGCTCCGCGCGAGCCGCGACTTGCTGGCGTCGGATGAGAAGCGTTGCGGAGACCTGCCGGAGCGTGAGGCCCGGCTCTGCCGCCGCCTGGAAAACCTGATGGACCTCATGGAGGTTTTCGAAGGCTTCGTCGAGGCGCTCCTGCCGTTCGTTAAGGAGGGAAACGTCCCGATGATGAAACGCCTTATCCGTCTCGCTGACGAACTGGACGAGGACGACGGTTCGTAGTTTGGGGTTCGTCCGGCAACGCGTTTGCCCGAAGCAACCCATCCACTACCCATCGTATTTCCCGCTGCGAGCAAATGAATGTCGGCAAACGCGGTGAGGACGTAGCGGCGGCGTATCTGGAAGACCAGGGCTGGCGCGTGCTGGACCGCAACTACCGCTACGAGCGCGCTGAGATCGACCTGGTGGGCTTCGAGCCGGCGCGCGACGGTGCGGAGGAGGGTGGGGAGATCGTCATCGTGGAGGTGAAGGCCCGCACCGGGCATGGCTTCGGGCGGCCCGAGGAGGCGGTCACGCCCGAGAAGCAACGCCACGTCGCGCGGGCTGCGACGGCTTACCTGCACGAGCGCCAGCTCGAGAAGGCGCCCGTGCGCTTCGACGTGGTGAGCGTGCTTCTGGAGCCGGGCCGCGAGCCGCAGGTCGAGCACTTCCGCAACGCCTTCGAGGCCTCGCGGTAACGGCGTTGCGGTAGCGGCGTTGCGGTAGCGAACTCGCCCCAGCGACGCGCGCCGCGGGCCGGGGCGTCACGGGCGGTAGCCCTTCGGCAAGAGCGCGGCCAGCCGCTCGAAGGCGAAGTAGCCGAAGCGCGTGGCGCCGTAGGGCTCGACGATTTCGCCGGCCGGGTCCACGGTCACGCGGCTGTCTTCGAGTTCCAGAAAGGAGCGCTGGTAGTCGCGCGGGGCGCGGCGGTCGCGTTGCCAGCGCAGAAACGCTCGCGTCTCCGGCTCGCGCGTGTAGGTGACGCGCAGACGTCCCCGGAAGCTGAGCCAGCGCGTGCCTTCGGGGAGCGTGTCGCGTGCGGCAGGCGGGGGGCGCTCCAGCAGGTCCCCGGCGCTGACGGGAAACCCGGCGCGGCCCTGACGCGCGCGGGCCGAGCCGAGGGCCGAGGAGGCAGGCACGCGCCGCACGCGGAAGCCGGCCCGGTCGAGGCTATCTCCCAAGAGCGCGAGCAGGAAGTGGCGCAGCGAGCCGCGAAAAGCGCGTTGCCGCTTCGCGCGCCAGCGGGCCGCCTCGGCCGAGTCTGAAGGCGTGAGCGCTTCGAAGTGCGGCTCGCCGTCCCAGCGCACCTTCCTCCGCGAGCCTTCAAACTCCCGCAGGTGGTAGCGCAGGCGGTATCCCAGCGCCCGGTTTTCGAAGACCAGCGGCGCGGCGGCGTCGGCCTTCAGCTTGCCCCACCAGCTGGCGTCGAAAGCCAGCGCCTCGGGGTTGGCCAGCGTCGTGGCTTCGGCGCGCGGCGAGGTGCCCACGAACAGGCGCTCGAACTTCTCGAGGCGGTCGGTCCAGTCGTCCTCGCCCTGGGTCGTCCACTCGTCGGAGGCGCGCCCGGCCACGCTGACATCTTCGCCCTCGATGACCTCCGGTTCCAGGGCCAGGCGCAGACGGTAGGGCTGCCCGTCCTGGAGGAGCGTGTCAAGCGTGCGCGTCTCGTAGCCCACCATCGAGGCGTGCAGGCGCTGCGTGCCTACCGGCGCCCCCTGCGGAAAGACGAAGCGCCCCGCCGTGTCGGTCGCTGTGCCTGTCATCGTGGTAGAAAAGAAGACGTGCGCCCCCGGCAGCGGCTTGCCCGTCTCGGCACTGGTCACGCGTCCCCGCACGGCGCCGGAGCGGTCGGGCTGCGCCGAGGCCGCCGGAACGACCAGCAACGCCGCCAGCAACGCGAAGAGCGGGAAGCGGGCGTTCATCGCGGAGCGGGGGAAGGGCGTCACACGGCGTTCCTGACGGCTTCGACGGTCGAGGGGTCTTCGAGGCTAGACGTGTCGCCGGGGTCTTCACCCAGGTACGCGGCGCGGATCACGCGGCGCATCACCTTCGCGTTGCGCGTCTTCGGGAGCGTCCCGGCAAAGAGGATCTCGCGGGGGCGCAGCGGCTTGCCCAGCGCGCGGGTGACGCGCTCCATCAGGCGCCCGCGCAGGTCGTCGCTCGGGGCGTTGCCGTCGTTCAAGACGGCGAAAGCGACGACCTCCTGGCCTTTGACCTCGTGGGGTACGCCGACGGCCGCGCTCTCGGCCACGGCGTCGTCGGTGTTGATCGCGGCCTCCACCTCCGCCGGCCCCAGGCGCTTGCCGGCCACGTTGATCGTGTCGCCGCTGCGGCCCAGGATGTACCACAGGCCGTGCTCGTCGACGGCCGCGAAGTCGCCGTGCACCCAGAGCCCCTCGAAGCAGCGCCAGTAGCTGTCCAGGTAGCGCTCGTCATCTTCGTCGCCCCAGAAGCCGCGCGTCATCCCGATCCACGGCTGGCGGATCGCCAGCTCGCCGACTTCCTCGCGCACCGGCTCGCCGTCGGGACCGACCACGTCGGCGTCCATCCCCGGTACCGGGCCGCTGAAGGCGCACGGAGCAAGCGGTTCAAAGAAATTGCCGCACAGAATGCCGCCGCTGATCTCGGTCCCGCCGCTGTAGTTGAGGATCGGCTTCTCGCCGCCCAGGACCTCCTCGAAGAGCCACGTCCAGGACTCCGGGT
The DNA here is from genome assembly GCA_003022535.1 of Bacteroidetes bacterium QS_9_68_14. GTDB lineage: Bacteria > Bacteroidota > Rhodothermia > Rhodothermales > Salinibacteraceae > QS-8-64-10. The sequence continues at coordinate 6,321 of PXTT01000028.1, read as the reverse complement.
CCCAGGGGCTGCCCGTCGAGCAGGCCGCGCGCAGGGCCGAGAGGTCGTGGCCCTCGACGGGTCCCGTGCCGTGGCCTTTGAGCGCGCGGACGAGCGTGGGACTGAGGCCGAGGTGGGTGACGCCGTGGTCCTCGCAGAGCTGCCACAGGCGGCCCGGCCCGGGGTGGTCGGGCGCGCCGTCGTAGAGCACCATCGTGGCCCCGTTGATGAGCGTACCGAAGACCAGCCACGGCCCCATCATCCAGCCCATGTCGCTCATCCAGTACATCGTTTCGCCTTCCTTGAGGTCCATGCTGTGGCGCATGTCCTGCGCGGCCTTGACGGGGAAGCCGCAGTGGGAGTGCACCGCCCCCTTCGGCGCGCCGGTGGTGCCGCTGGTGTAGATGAGCATCAGCGGGTCCTCGGCGCTCGTCTCGGTGGTTTCGTAGAAGTCGTCCTGGCGCGGCACGAGGTCGCTCCAGAAGTGGTCGCGCCCGTCGGTCATGGTCACGTCGGGGGCGTGCTCGTCGGGCAGGTGGCGGTAGAGCACGACGTGCTCGACGGTGGGGCACGTCGCAAGCGCCTCGTCGACGTTTTCCTTCATCGTGATGGGCCGTTTGCGGCGCGTGAAGCCGTCAGCGCAGAAGAGGGCCTTCGCCCCGGCGCTCTGCAGGCGCGTGGCGATGGCACCCGGCCCGTACCCGCTGAAGAGCGGCAGGATGATGGCCCCGGCTTTCGCAATCGCCAGGAACGCGACGACCGTCTGCGGGATCATCGGCATGTAGAGCCCAACGGGATCGCCCTTCCCGATGCCCAGCTCGGCGAGCGCCCCGGCGCAGCGGCAGACGCGCACTTCCAGCTCGTCGTAGGTGATCGTTTGGGTCTGCCCGTCTTCACCCTCCCAGCGAAGCGCCTCCTGCGCCTTCTTTTCGGCGTCCACTTTCCACTTGTCGATGAGGTTGTGGACGATGTTGAGCTTGCCGCCGGTGCACCAGCGTGGGCGCTCGATGCCGCCCTCCGACGTGTCGAGCACCTCGTCGTAGGCTTCGTAGAACTGGATGTCGAGGTCCCGGAGGGCGGCGTCCCAGAACCAGGCCACGTCCTCGGTCGCGCGCCGCATGAGCGCGTCGTAGTTCTCGATGCCCTCGGCGTCCATGAACGCCCGCAGGTTGCTCTCGGCAAGGGTGTCAGGGTCGGGCGTCCAGACGATGTCCTGGCCGAAGGGAAAGGCGTCGCTGGAGGAGGCGTCGGGCGGCGTGGCCGGGGAATCGGTAGACATAGAGGAGAAGGTCGGGAGAGAGAAAGGCGCCGCACGCCCGCCTGCCCGCCCCGGGGCGAACGCGATTTCTGAGGGAAGTGCAACCCCATAATACACCGACGACGGGGCGGAAGGCAAGGGCGTGGCCGGCAAAGGCCCGCCGCGCATGTGGGGAACGCCCGTGCTCCCGGGCGGTCCAATACGGCCCGCCGTACTTCCCGCTCCGCCACACCTTCGCTCATGGCCGACGCGCCCGCCGCCGACCGCACCGACGCCGACTGGAAAGAAAAGCTTACGCCTGAGCAGTACCATGTCACCCGCGAGGGCGGGACCGAGCGCGCTTTCACCGGCGCGTACTACGACAAAAAAGACGAGGGCGTCTACCGCTGCATCTGCTGCGACACGCCACTCTTTTCGTCGGAAACCAAATTCGAGAGCGGCAGCGGCTGGCCCAGTTTCTACGAGGCCATCGAAGAGAGCCACGTCAAGACTGAGAGCGACTGGAGCATGGGCATGAGGCGCACCGAGGTGCTGTGCGCCCACTGCGACGCGCACCTCGGCCACGTTTTCGGCGACGGCCCCGAGCCGACCGGGCAACGCTTCTGCATCAACTCCGCGGCGCTGGACTTTGAGGCGGCCGATACGGAAACCACGGGCGATTCTTCATCGCAGCAAGGAGGCAATGGATGAACTGGCGCGACCACATTCATACCGACCCAGCTATCCTCTCGGGAAAGCCCGTCGTCCAGGGGACGCGTCTGGGCGTGGGCTTTCTGCTGGGGCTTTTTGCGGAGGGATGGACCTCAAAGCAGGTGCTCGATAGTTACCCCGTTCTTACGAAAGAGGCGCTCCAAGCCGTGTTTGCCTTCGCGGCCGAGTTGGCTCGTGAGGAGCGGCTCTCCAGCCTGGCGACCCGCGGGGAATGACCACTGGCCGTGCGCTTCCTGGCTGATGAGAACGTGCCCATGCCGAGCGTACGGGCCCTTCGAGAAAAAGGCCACGATATGGCCGCCGTCATCGAAACGACCCCGGGCACAAGCGACGAAGGGGTGCTGATTCGTGCCCGCGAAGAGGATCGCACGCTCGTAACGTTCGACAGTGATTACGGCACGCTCATCTTTCGAGACCGAAACGTGGCCCCGCCAGCCGTCGTCTACTTTCGTCTCGTGCCACGCGAGCCGCTGGAGCCGGCCCGCGCGCTGCAGCAACTTCTGAAAGAGACGACGCTGGCCGGGCAATTTACCGTTGTCGAGCGGCAGGGCGTGCGGCAACGTTCGCTGCGACGGTTTTTCCCTTCGTAATCTTCCTTTTGCGTGCTCCCGGCGGCCTCGCCGACCGGGCCACGCTTCTGCACCGACTCCGCGGTGCTGGACTTCGGGGCGGCCGGCGATGAGGCGTAGCCAGGAAGTGGGCAGACGTAGCGATGCGCGTTGCAGGGACACGACCTCCGGCCCTCTCGCGTCTCTACTGCAGTAGCCGTCGCGCGCGCAGGGCGGCTGAGGGCCCGTACCGACGCCGCGGGCGCGGGCAACGCCCGCTCGGAGCTTTCGTCTCTCGAGCGGGCCGCGCTATCTTGGCGAGCGACGCGCCGAGCGGGAAACCGCGCCGCGTTGCCGCTTGCTTCCGCCTTGCCTCGTCGTTCCCGTCGCCATGCTGCCGTCGCCCGTTCGCTCGCCCCAGCGGCCCGGCGCCCGCGTCGCCGCCCTCGCGGCTGCGCTGGCCGCGCTGCTCGTGCTCGCCACCCCCCAGCCCGCCCAGGCGCAGTGGACGAACCGCTACCCGAAGGTCGACGGCTACGGGCACCACGTCTACCTCGAAGGTTACGAACTACCGACGCTCACGGCGGGTCCGATGGCCCCGGCGCCCGGCCCCAACGGCGAGCGTGTGGCTTTCTCCACGCGGGGATGGATCTGGGTGATGAACCGCGAGACCGGCGTGGCCGAGCAGGTCACGACCGGCGCGGGCATCGACGCGCGCCCGGCCTGGTCGCCCGACGGGGAGCGCATCGCCTTCGTGCGCGACGACACTCGCGATACCGACGTGATCGTGCGCACCCTGGCGACGGGCGAGGAGCGCGTCATTACCGAGGATGAGGACGACCCGGCCATTGACCTTGACCCGGCCTTCGCGGCGGACGGGGAGCACCTCTACTACGCCTCCGCGCAGGCGGGCGACTTCGACCTGTGGCGCGCGCCGCTGGCGGCAGGCGGCGGTGAGGCCACGCGCCTGACAAGCGCCCGCGGCCTGGAACGCAACCCGGCTCCCATGCCCGGCGGTGAGGGCGTCGCGTACCTCAAAAAAGGGCGCCCCGACGCGATCAAGCGCCTCGCGTTTGGCAGCGGGGGGGACGCGCGCGAGAAGACGACGCTCACCACGGAGCGCATCGCCTCGCAGGCGGCGCTGGCCCTTTCGCCAGACGGGCGCACGGTCGCCTACACGTGGCCGCACGAGGACGGCTACGAACTGCGTCTGATGAACGCCCGCGCGCCGGGCAGTTCGGTGCGCCTTGCGCGTGGAGAGACGCGCCCGCTGGCCCCGGCCTTCGGCCCCGAGGGCGAGCACGTCTGGTTCGCCACGCCGACCTCTGAGGAATCCACCGTGCTGCGGCGCGTGCCGCGAAGCGGCGGCCCGGTCGAGGAGGTCCCGGTGCGCGCGTGGGACTGGAAGGAGGCGCCCGGCACGCTCCGCATCCGCACGCGCATCGGGGGGGAGCCGGCGCCGGCGCGGCTCAGCGTCACCGACGCGTCGGGGCATCCGGCGGTGCCGACGGATCAGATGGTTCGCTTCGATGGGGAGAACGGGCGCGCCTTCTACTACTCCGACGGCACGCTGGAGCTGGCCGTGCCGCCCGGCGAGGCGACCGTCGCGGCCGTGCAGGGCCTCGCCACGCCGAAGGCCACGCAGACGGTGCGCGTGGCCTCCGGCGACACGGCGCGCGTGACGCTACGCCTCGATCCGGTCTGGGAGGCGGCAGGCCATGCCTCGGCCGATCACCACTTTCACCTCAACTACGGCGGCCCGTACCAGCTGGCGCCCGTCGACCTCACGCTCGACGCGAAAGGCGAGGCGCTCGACATTGCCACGCCGCTCCTGGCCAACCTGCACGACCGCTTCCTCGACCAGGACCTCTGGGACTACGAGGGCGCTCCCGGCGTCCCGATCATCGAAATGGGACAGGAGGCGCGCTCGCACTTCCTGGGCCACCTCAACCTGTTGGGCACCGAGGAGCTGTTCTGGCCGTGGGTCTGGGGGCCCGGCTACGAAGTGTACGGCACGGACGACCGCTTGAACGCGCAAGCGTTGCAACGCGCTAATGACCAGGGCGGCCTCGGCGGGTACGTGCCCCCCGTGTCCGTGCGCGATCCGTTCTCCGAAGAGGGCCTCAGCAGCGTGCCTGTCGAGCTCGTGCCCGACGCGGTGCACGGGGCGGTGGACATCCTGGAGGTGGCCTGCCTGTGGAGCGATGAGATCGGGACCGCCGCGCTGTGGCACCGGCTGCTGAGCATCGGGCGCCCGGTCGCTGCCTCCGCCGGGAGCGATGTGATGACCAACTTCTACCGCACGATGGCCGTCGGAGCCACGCGCGCCTACGTGCGCACCGCCGAGGGCGCCGGCGCGCCGGACTACGAGACGCACCTCGATGGGCTGGAGGCGGGACGCGGCTTCGTGACCAACGGGCCGATGCTCGAGTTTTCGCTCGGCAACGCGAAGCCCGGTCAGACCGTCGAGGCCGGGGAGCAGTCGTGGACGCTCGACCTGCGCGCCGCCGTGCCGGTAGACAGCGCAAAAGTGTTCGTCAACGGCGAGGTCGCGTGGCGCTCTGGGGGACTGGACGCCCCGGGACGCCGCCAGTACGGAGGCACGCTGGAGCTCCCCGAAGGCGGCTGGGTGACGGCCCGCGCCTACGGCGGCGATGCCCAGTGGCCCATGATGGACAGCTACCCCTTTGCCGAGACGAATCCCGTCTGGATCGGGCAGGTCGGCAGCACGGCGCCCGCCGCCGAGCGCCGTGCCGCGCGCGACCTTTTGCGCCTGCTCGATGTGGCAGAGCAACGCCTGCGCGCCGGCTACGGCGACGCGCCGATCCCGAAGCTTCAGGCGCACTTCGCCGAGGCACGCGCCACGCTGGAGGCGATGGCGGCCACGCGCGACTGACCGGCGCGCTGCTGGCGCGGCACGAATCAGGACGCCATGTCCACGGAGGGAGAGACCGCCGTCCGCGGCCCGTGGCCTGAGTCCATGGTCGAAGATTTGGATTCCCCTACGCCCCACCTTCGTAGAGGTCCAGCCCCAGGCCCCACTTGGCGGCCGCACGGCGGAAGGCCATGCTCTCCGCGTTGCTCTGCGGGTCCCCGAAGCGGTCCACGTCGAGACTCTCGATGCCGGTGCCCTCACGGTGGAAGACCCCCTCGGCCGTGTGCACGACGATGCGCACCGTCAGCATGATGCGTGTATCGGTGAAGGTGCGTTCGGAGATTTCGTACTCCCAGAAGCCACCCGTGTAGTGGTTGAGGATCTTCTGCGCGCGGTACCACGGCACGTAGGTGATCTCCTGGCCGCCCTGCCGGCGCGTCTCCAGCAGACGCTCGGGGATCGGCTTGGCCAGCCCGTCGAGCACGTCCGCCAGCGGGCGCGGACCGCTGCCGGCGGCGTCCGGGGCGCCGCCCGGCGCGTGACTGGGAGCAGGCGCGTTGTCGGGAGCGTCGGGCGTCTCCATGCGCGAGGGGGCGTCGCTGCTCGTGCGGGGCGGGGTGGCGCGCTGCACTTCGGAGCGGGCGTTCGGGGCTTCCATAGCGGACCTCATCGTTGTGAGAAAAGTCGAACCGCTATGTGCAACGCGCCGAGCGTGACGCCGCTCTGTCGGCAACGTGCTTCTTTTTGTTAAGATCGGCCCAAGAGAAAAGGGGCGCCTCCCGCAAGGAAAGACGCCCCAGTTTAAAGGCATCGCCAGCAGTTAGAGAGACCGCCGCGCTGGGAGCGAAGCGACCAAGTGCACTGTAGCCCAGCACAGGCTTCCCGGGGCGACCACGGTCTGCCGTCCAGAGTCAAGGCGTCGGCGCCTGCGGCTCGCCGACCTGGCCGTC
>PXTT01000027.1 GCA_003022535.1 Bacteroidetes bacterium QS_9_68_14 | reverse complement strand
GAGTAGACGGCCACCGTCTGAAGCCCCATCTCATGGCACGTGCGGATCACGCGCAGCGCGATCTCGCCCCGGTTGGCAACGAGGACTTTTTCGATCATGCTGGTTGTTGGCTGTTGGTCGGGGGCGTGGGGTAGCAGCTCGAAAACGAAGCCCCCAAGCCTAAGTCCCAAGAACTATTCTTCGATCACGAACAGTGGCTGCTCGTACTCGACGGGCTCGGCGTCCTCGGCGAGGATTTCCTTGACGGTGCCGGGGGTCTCGCACTCGATTTCGTTCATCAGCTTCATCGCCTCGATGATGCAGAGCACGTCGCCCTCCTTCACCGTGTCGCCGACCTCGACGTAGGGATCATCGTCGGGGGAGGGGCGGCGGTAAAAGGTGCCTACGATGGGCGCGGGAACGGTCGTGCCTTCGGCCGCCGCTTCCTCCTCTCCGGCGGGCGGCGTGCCGTCGCCGGCGGGAGCGCCCGGCTGCTCCTGCGGCGCAGCGGGCGGTTGTTGCGAAGCGGGCGGCTGCTGGGCTGGCGGCTGCTGAGCGGGGGGCGCTTGCGGAGCGGCGTAGCCGGCCGGCGGCGGCGCCTGCGGCATCGCGTACCCCCCTCCCCTTTGCGGCTGCATCGTGACGGTCGGCGCGCTCTTGCGCACCGTGATCTTGAGGTCGTCCTCCTCGACGGTCAGCTCCTCGACGTTGCTCTCGGCAACGACGCTGAGCAGCTCGCGGATCTGCGAAAGGTCCATACTACTTGGTAGATGGTGGGTGGTAGATGGTGGATGGTTTTCAGTCCGCCGGCGACGTAAGCGGGAAAGCCCCCATCCAGCGAGCGAAGTGAGCGGACCATCCACGATCCAGCGAACGCGGTGAGCGGGCGAACGCTTCCCTCGAAGACAGCAACGCTCGCCGGCAAGCCGTGCTTTTCAGCCAAGCACCGGGCGCCTCAGGTCGAAACGCGAGTGACGTACTCGCCGCTGCCGGTGGCCACGCGCACCACGTCGCCCTCTTCGATGAAGAGCGGCACGTCCACCGTCGCGCCGCTTTCGAGGGTGGCGGGCTTGGTCCCGCCCTGTGCGGTGTCGCCTTTCACGCCAGGACGGGTGCTGGCCACGGCGCGGTCCACGTTGTCTGGCAGGGCCGTCGAAAGGGGCTCGTCGGTGTCGGCGCGGAAGAGGATGTCGAGCTCGCTCCCCTCGCTGATGAACTCGCGGCCGTCGACGCGCTCGGGCGGCATCGAAAATTGCTCGTAGGTCTCGGTGTTCATGAAATGCAACCCGTAGTCGTCCTCGTAGAGAAACTGGTGCGGGCGCTTCTCGACGCGCACGTCCTCGACCTGGGCTCCGGCGCGGAAGTTCTCTTGCTGGACGCGCCCGTCGCGCACGTTGCGGAGCGTGGTGCGCACGAAGGCCCCGCCCTTGCCGGGCTTCACGTGCTGCATGTCGGTGATCTGCCAGACGCTGTCGCGCCACTCGAAGGCGAGCCCGGTGCGAAAGTCGCTGGTGTCGGCCATGGGTAAGCGTGGGGGCGCGGGGACGTGAGAAAGACGGAAAAGCCGGCGCGGGGCCGTCTGGCGCGGGACCGCGTGCGGGCGCGGCCCCCTGGGGGCTGCGCCTCGTGGGGCGACGCGCAACGTCAACATAGCGCCGCGCGGCCTCCGGTGTCAATTTTTGTGAGCAGAAATGCGATCGCGCGGTGCGCGCCGGTTCATTCGCTACGGCGCGGGGCGGGTGTCGTTCGCCGCGGGGGGCGCTTCACGGGTTACGCTTCGGACTTGTCGGGGCACAGGCGCAATCGGAGAGTAACAATCTGCCGGAGATTCGCGCATTCGAGAGCGTCGGGGACGGCTTCGCCCGCGAGAGCAGTGGCACCACCGACGAACCGCAGCGCTACTCTTTCCGCTTGACGGGCCTCGATCCCGGCACGTACCGCTTTCGCCTGCGACAGGAAGACCCCGACGCGGCGGCGCGCAAACGCACGATTGGGGTGTAGAGGTAGGCTTGAGCGTGGCCGGGACGCATGGACTTTCGGCCGCATCTCTGAACCTTTCCCGCGGCCGGGCGCAGTTCAGCCGGAGCGTGGCAGAGACGCAACACGTGACGGTTGCGCTTTGCGACACGCTCGGGCAACGCGTGCGCACCATTCACGGAGGCGTGCTCCAGACCGGCACCAGCCACGCGCTTACCGTCGGCGAGGGGAGCCTATCGAGCGGGCTGTGCGTCTACCGCATCGTACGTCTACCGCATCGTACGTCTACTGCATCGAGGGAGAGCATTTCTCCGACAGCGGATCGGTGACGTTCGTGAAATTTGGCGACCGGGCGTGGCGCGTGCGGTGCGTTCAGCGGTACGCCTTTTCGCTCTCGAAGACGCGCATCAAGTCGCCCGTGCCGAAGGGGCCATGGTAGTACTTGAACGGTTCGCCAAAGGTCGCGCCGACCTTGTAGCCGTAGGTGCGCGCCTGCGCCTCGACCCAGTCGAAGAAGTTGCGGTTGGAGACGAACGTCTCGGGCTCGTCCGCGCTGGCGTCGTATTCGGGGTTAAAAAACTGGGATTCAAAGGATTGAAGCGCGTCGAGGCGCTGCTCCCACACGTCCGAGACGTCCACCACCAGCGTAGGGTCGTCGAAAGGCACCGCCTGCATGTAGTGCAGCGTGTGGTGGGGGCGCCACGGCTCCTGGGGGGCGCCGGTCTCTGGGTCGGTGGTCTCGATTTTGCGCAGGCCGCCGTAGAAGAGCGCGTCGAGCGCGAGGCGCGCGGCGTCGTGGTGGTCGGGGTGGCGCGCCTCCAGGGCGTTCACCAGCACCACGTGCGGACGGAAGCGGCGCACTTGACGGATGATCGTTCGCTGGTGTTCGCGCGTGTTGGTGATTTCGCCGTCCATGAGCCCGAGGTTCTCCCGCGCGGCAAGCCCCATGACCTCCGATGCCTTCGCGGCCTCTTTCATGCGTTTCTCGGGCGTGCCGCGCGAGCCGAGCTGGCCTCGGGTAAAATCCACCACGCCGGTGCGGTAGCCTTGCTGGCCGAGGGCGCACATCGTGCCGCCGGCGCACAGCTCCACGTCATCGGGGTGGGCAGCGAGGGCAAGCAGGTCAAGCTTTGCGGTTTCGGGTTCTTCGGGCATCGGTTGGGGATTGCTGCGGGGGCGAGCGTTGCTAAGCGGGCTGCCAGACGTCGGTGTAGTCGCGGGCGAAGCGGAGCGCCCCGGGCCCGGTGAGGTCGTGGGCGCGCGACTCCGGCTTTCGCACGGCGGCGGCGGCCCCATGCCCGCTCGTGAGGAGCGCCCGTAGCACGGCCTCGCCCGCGGTTCCCGTCGCGCCCGTAACGACGATGCGTTGCATGTGTCGGGTTCCAGTTTGGGTCTTTATCAGTAACCGCTCGCCCCAACCGCCCCTCGCTACCCTCCTGCCACGAAGTTTACGATACGCCCCGGCACGTAAATCTCGCGCTGCACCTCCTTCCCGTCGAGGTGGCGCTGCACGTTCTCTTCCGCACGGGCCCTTCCGAGCACCGCTTCCTCCTCCGCCTCCGCGTCCACGGCGATGGTCGCGCGCACTGTGCCGTTGACCTGCACGGCCATCTCGACGGTGTCTTCTTCGAGGTGCTCCTCGACCAGCTCCGGCCACGGCTCGTAGGCGAGGCTTCCCGAGTGGCCCAAGCGTTGCCAAAGCTCCTCGGCCAAGTGCGGCGCAAAGGGGCTGAGCAAGAGCACGAAGTCCTCGGCCACGCCGCGCGGCAACGCGTCCCACGAGCGCGCCTCGTTCACGAACTCCATCAAGGCGGCGATGGCCGTGTTGAAGCGCAGGCCCTCGATGTCGTCGGTGACGTTCTCGATGGTCTGGTGCAGCGTGCGTAGCTGCTGGGAGGACGGCCTCGCGTCGGTGATGGGATCGGCCAGCGCGTTGCTGCTGTCGAGGTCCCGCGCGTCCTCGCCCGCTACGAGCCGCCACGCGCGGCCCAGGAAGCGGCTCACGCCCGCCACGTCGTCGGTGCTCCATGGCTTGACCTGCTCGAGCGGGCCCATGAACATCTCGTAGAGGCGCAACGCGTCGGCTCCGTACTCTTCGATCACCTCATCGGGGTTGATGACGTTGCCGCGGCTCTTGCTCATCTTGTGCGCGCGGGCTTCGACGCGAATGTCGGGATCGGCCTCGAGGACGAAGTGGTCGCCGCGCTTTTCGACCTCCTCTTTCGGCACCTCCACGGCCCGCACGGGCTCGCCGGTGCGCTGGTCGATCTTGCCGTCGCTGCCGTCCGAGACGTGCTCTGCCGAAACGGCGTGGTCGTCCTCGTCGAGGTAGCGGGTGAACTCCCGCTCGCCCAAGATGAGGCCCTGGTGGACGAGTTTCTGGAACGGCTCTTTCGTGGAGACGACGCCCGCGTCGTAGAGCACCTTGTGCCAGAAGCGCGCGTAGAGCAGGTGTAGCACGGCGTGCTCGCTGCCGCCGACGTACAGGTCCACCGGCATCCAGCGCTTTTCCTTCTCCGGGTCCACCGGCAGTTCGTCGTTGCCGGGGTCGATGAAGCGCAGGTAGTACCAGCACGAGCCGGCCCACTGCGGCATGGTATTGGTCTCGCGGCGCATCGGGGCGCCCGTCTCGGGGTCGTTGGTTTCGACCCATTCGGGCAGTCCTTCGAGCGGGCTTTTGCCGCTGCCGATGGCCTCGTAGGAGTCGATGTCCGGCAACGTGACCGGCAACGCGTCCTCGGGCACGGGCTTCGGCTCGTCCGCTTCGTCGAGGAGGATGGGAAACGGCTCGCCCCAGAAGCGTTGCCGGCTGAAAAGCCAGTCGCGCAGCCTGTAGGTCGTCGCCGCGCGGCCCTGCCCTTCGTCGTCGAGCCACGCGATGATTTTCTCCTGCGCCTCCGCCACGCTCAATCCGTTCAGCGACACGCCCTGCTCGGCGATGCCGCCCACGGCGTGGCCGCTGCTGTCGGAATTGACGAGCGTGCCTTCCTTTTCGACGTACGCGCCCTCGGGCGCGTCGGAGCGGGGCGCGTCCGCGTCGCCAGGCGGGCGCACGACCTCGCGGATGGGGAGGTCGTACTTTTTCGCAAAGTCATAGTCGCGCTCGTCGTGGGCGGGCACGGCCATAATCGCGCCGGTGCCGTACGTCGCCAGCACGTAGTCGGCGATCCAGATAGGGATTTTTTCGCCGTTGACGGGGTTGCGCGCATGGCCACCGGTGAAGACGCCGGTTTTTTCGTCCTGCAACTCGGTGCGCTCCAGCTCGCTCTTCTGCTGCGCCTCGCGGATGTAGTCCTCCACCGCGCCGGCCTGCTTCTCGGTCGTCACTTTCGAGACGAGCGGGTGCTCAGGCGCGAGGACCATGTAGGTCGCGCCGAAGAGCGTGTCGGGCCGCGTGGTGAAGACGCGCAGGTGGTCTTCGGGGTGGCCGACAACGCCGAAGTCGACTTCCGCGCCGGTGCTCTTGCCGATCCAGTTGCGCTGCATCTTGATCGTGGACGCGGGCCAGTCCAAGTCGTCGAGCCCGCCCAAGAGGCGCTCGGCGTAGTCGGTGATCTTGAGCATCCACTGCCGCATCGGGACGCGCTCGCACGGATGGCCGCCGACTTCCGATTTGCCGTCGATGACCTCTTCGTTGGCGAGCGTCGTGCCCAGCTCCTCGCACCACCACACCGGCACCTCCGCCTGGTAGGCGAGGCCCTTTTCGTAGAGCTTCAGGAAGATCCACTGGGTCCACTTGTAGTAGTCCGGATCCGTCGTGTTGATCTCGCGCGTGGCGATGTTCTGCTCGGTCGTCTCGCGCGGGTGGGTGCCCGTCTTCACGGCGTACTGCTCGGCGGGCAGGCCGAAGGCGTCCCAGCCCATCGGGTGGAGCACATCGAAGCCCTGCTTGCGCTTGTAGCGCGCCACGATGTCGGTGGCGGTGTAGCCCTCGGGGTGGCCCACGTGGAGCCCGCTGCCGCTGGGATAGGGAAACATGTCGAGCACGTAGTACGGCTCGCGAGGCGTGCCATCTTCGGCCACGCGCGGCTCATCGGGCGTTTCGAACGTCTCGTGCTCGTCCCAGTAGCGTTGCCATTTTTCTTCGATCTGGGCAAAGGGGTAGGCGGCCATGCGGCGCGTTGCGGGTTCGGCGTTTCGGGGTCGGAGTTTCGAGTCGTTGTCGGTAGAGGCAATCTTATGCCGCCCCCGGGCGCGAGTTCGCGCCGGACCCGCTCGGCCGCGCCGCAAGTACCAGGTCCCGCTTCTTCTTTCTCTCGTTCCTCGGAAAGATGCCCGACCTGAAACCCATTCTCTCCGACGCTCAGACCATCGCCGTCGTCGGCTGCTCGGGCCGCGAGGACCGCACGAGCCACAAGATCGCGCGCTACCTGCAGGACAATGGCTACCGCGTCGTGCCGGTCAACCCCAACTACGACGAAGTGCTCGGCGAGCCGTGCTACCCCGACCTCCAGCACGTGCCCGCCGACACGCGCATCGACGTGGTCAACGTCTTTCGCCGCCGCGAGCACACGGCCGACATGGTGCGCGACGCGCTGCAACGCGCCCAGAGCACGGACGCCCAACCGGCGGTGTGGACGCAACTGGGCGTCTCCTCCGACGAGGCGCGCGACTTGGCAGAAGAAGGCGGCCTGCCCTACGTCAAGAATCGCTGCATCATGGTCGAGCACGGGCGGCTCTTTCCCGAAGCGGCGTGAGCGCGCTCCGAGCGGCAACGCGCGTTGCCGGGCGCAACCGCCTCACAGATCGTGCCGCAGGCTGAGGTGCCCAATGTACAGTTCGACATCGGGCGTGGCCGGCGCGCAGGCCTCGCCGGCGGCAAAGGCGAGGGGCACGAATGCGGGAAACGCAAGGCGTCTTTTTATGGCGATTTTCCTCCGGCACTTGGGACGCAAAGCCTGAAGGAAAGATGAATGGGACGCGCGCTCGCGCAGGAAGCCCGCCGGATCGGCGGCGTACGCTTCTTCGGTCCGGCTTTTGTAAACTGCGGGGCGTTGCCGCCTTCCCGAAAAAAGCCCGCGCCCCGGCCCCCGCACTTATCCCGCAGCAGAGCGGCACCGAGGCGCTCCTGATCGGCACCGACGCGGTGAGCGCGCAGGTCGCCTGGGCCAGCGGCACGGGCGGGACGGTCCTGCGCACCACCGACGGCGGCCAGACGTGGCAGCAACGCTCCGTGCCGGGCCCCGACTCGCTCCAGTTCCGCGACGTCGAAGCGATGAGCGCCCGCGTGGCCTACGTGCTCAGCATCGGCACGGGGGCGGCCTCGCGCATCTACAAAACGACCGACGGTGGCGCCTCGTGGTCGTTGCAGTTTCGGAATGAGGACACGCAGGCGTTCTTCGACTGCATGGCCTTGTGGAACGACGAAGCCGGCTTCGCCTTCAGCGACGCCATCTCCCCAGCGCCCGACGCCGCGCCGCGCTTCCCGGTCATCACCCCCGAGAGCGGCGGGGAGGCGTGGACGCCCGTGGAGCCGGGGCCGCGCGCCTTCGCGGGCGAGGGCAGCTTCGCGGCCAGCGGCACCTGCGCCGCCACGCGGGGCGACTCGCTGGGCTGGATCGGGAGCGGCAACGCGGCGGGCCGCGCGGCGCGCGTCCTTCGCACCGCCGACCGCGGCCGGACGTGGCGGGCCGCCCCGGTGCCCATCGACAGCGGCGAAGGGGCCGGCGTCACGCATGGCCGGCCCCGCCTTCGAGGGACCCGTCTACGGCGCGGCCCGCGTGCCGGGAACGCACGCGCCGACCCTCGTGGCCGTCGGGCCCGGCGGGGCCAGCTACTCGCGTGACGGCGGGCGCTCTTGGGCCGTGCTCGACACGACGCAGGCGTACTGGGGCGTGGCCTTCGCCGAGCCGCAGGCCGGGTGGATCGCCGGGCCGGACGGGCGGCTCGCGCGGGTCCGGTTTGACGACTGACCGCCAGCGAGCCACGCCGAGGCTCGGCCTGCTGCTTCCGTTTACTGACTGCCATCTCGCCTCAGAAGAGGCCGCCGGCAAGCCGCACGCGCTCGCCGGTTCCTCGCGGCGCCCCGGTTCGCTCATTTTGCTATCTCGAACCCGAAGTATCTCGAACCCGGAAACCGCAGAAGCGTAGGGAGCCGTGTCTTCTTTCAGCCTTTCCTGCGGCCACGCCCCATGCCTGTCTCCCGTCGCGCCGCGCCCTCTCGCGCCGAGGCTCCCCCGAAAGCCTCCCTCCAGCGGCTGGCAAACCTGATGCGCGGGCGCCGCACCGTCGCTCTCAGCGGGGCCGGCATCAGTACCGAGAGCGGCATCCCCGACTACCGCCGTCCCGACGGCACGCGCCGCAACCCCGACCCGATGCGCCACAGCACCTTCACCGAGAGCGCTGCGGCCCGCCGCCGCTACTGGGCGCGCTCGGCCGTCGGCTGGCCGCGCTTCCGCGCTGCCCGCCCCAACGACGGGCATCGCGCCCTCGCGCGTCTGGAAGAAGCGGGGCTCGTCAACGGCGTCATCACGCAGAACGTGGACCGCCTCCACCAGCAGGCCGGCTCGCGGCGCGTGGTGGACCTGCACGGCGCGTTGGCGGACGTGCGCTGCCTGGCGTGCGGCGCGGTTTCGTGCCGCGACGCCTTCCAGGGGCGGATGCTCGCGGCCAACCCCGACTTTCCGCCCGGCGCGGTGGAGCTGCGCCCCGACGGTGACGCCACGCTCCCCGAGGGCGCAGCCGAGGGCTTCGCGGTGCCCGGCTGCCCCGAGTGCGGCGGGGCGCTCATGCCCGACGTGGTCTTCTTTGGCGGGAGCGTGCCCGACGCACGCGCGGAGGCGGCGTGGCGGCTCTATGACGAGGCCGAGGTGTTGCTGGTGCTGGGGTCCTCGCTGGCGGTCTACTCCGGCTACCGCTTCGCGTTGCAGGCGCGCAAGGCGGGGCGCCCCGTCGCCATCCTCAATCTCGGCCCCACCCGCGGGGCAAGCAACGCGGCGGTGCGCCTCGAAGCGGAGCTCGGCCACGCGCTCCCGAAGCTCGCCCGCGCTCTGACGGGCCGGGCGAAGCCAATCGGAAAGTGGTGACTGGGAATGGGTTGTCAGCCGGCGCAATTGAGAAGCTACCGTCTACCGTCCGCGGTCCGCCGTCCTACAAAGCGATCACGTCGTCGATCTCGTAGGCGCGGTCGTACACGTCGAGCACCTCGTCGCTGGAGTTCATGCGCAGCCGCGCGGTCACGCTCACGTAGTTGCCCTTCGAGGAGGAGCGCACCTTCAGGTCTTCTTCGCTGGCGGGGTGGCCTTCGAAGAGTTCTTTGAGTTCCCCCAGCCCGTCTTGAGGCGTAATGAACTTGAACGTGTAGGTCGTCGGCCAGTCGGTCTCCTCGTCCAGCAGTTCGCGGAACTCGACCCACCACTCATCGGAGGAGCCGGCGCGCCCGTTCGTCGGGCGGTCGTTGTGCTCATCGTCGTTGGGGGCAGAGGAATCGGCGCGGGCATTCATGCGCGTGTGGCGGACTTACTGAGCATCGAGAACGACAGTTGCCTCGCTTCAACCCAGAGCGCTCGCCCCAGATCCGCTTGCTCCCCTTTCTCTGTTTTCTCTGTGCAAGCGGGCCGCCCGACACCACGGGCGCGCTCGCAGCAGTACTGACTTTCGCGTTTGCCACGTCAGAAAACCTTGAATGCGGCTTTCTGCTTTGTTTACTTTAGGCGTGGCCTTCCGCCTTTTTTACTTTGAAAGTGTTCTTTGCTTGAAAGCGGTCCGTCCCGTTTTCGGTGCTTCTCCCTCTCCCGACTTTCGCTCTCATGCGTACGTTTCTGCAAAGAAGTTCCGCGCCCCTCTGCGCCGCCCTGGCGGTCGCGACGGCCGCCTTGCTCGTACTCGGCGCGCCGGCGGCGCAGGCGCAGAGCAGCGACCTGCTCAGCGAGTTCGAAGACAAGGTCACGACCTTCACGCTCGACAACGGGCTGACGTTCGTCGTCGTCGAGCGCCACGACGCGCCGGTGGCCTCCTTCGCTACCTACGCCGACGTCGGCTCGGTGGACGAACCCGTCGGCCAGACCGGCATCGCGCACATGTTCGAGCACATGGCCTTCAAGGGCACCACCACCATCGGCACGGAAAACATCGAGCGCGAGCTGGAGCTGCTCGGGAAGCAGGAAGAGATCGCCCGGGAGCTGCGCCTGGAACGCGCCAAAGGCGCCCAGGCCGACACGGCCCGCATCAACGAGCTAGAAGCCCAGCTCGAAAAGGCCACCGAGCGCGCCAAAGAGCCGGTCGTCCAGAACGAGTTCGACCGCATTCTCTCGCAGGCGGGCATGCAGGGCATGAACGCCTCCACCAGCGCCGATGCCACGCGCTACTTCTACAGCCTCCCGGCCAACAAGATAGAGCTGTTCTTCGCCCTCGAGTCCGACCGCTTCAAGAACCCGGTGCTGCGCGAGTTCTACACCGAGCGCGACGTGGTGATGGAGGAGCGCCGGACGCGCACCGAGTCGAGCCCGCAGGGCCGGCTGGTCGAGGAG
>PXTT01000026.1 GCA_003022535.1 Bacteroidetes bacterium QS_9_68_14 | reverse complement strand
CGGCCTTCTTCGTATTCCCCTTCCAGCGTGGCCCTCAGCGCCGCGAGCACCGGAGCCGACGGCGCCCCGGTCGCGTCGGCGTAGCTGCGGGCCAGCGAGCGCAGATAGACGCGGTTGAACATAGGATCCCCCCCCCCCAGCTGCCCCGACTCGAATGCCTCGAAGAGCCCACTGGGCACGTGCAACCTCTCGCGCAGCTCCTCGACTGAGAGGCCGCGCTCCTCACGCATCGCGCGCAGGTCGGCCGCAAAGCGCTGGCCGGATCGTTTGCGGGCGTCGTCGTCGGGCATCGCAGAGGCAGACGTGGGGCGAAGTCAGCGAAAGACCAGGCCGTCTTTTTTCCAACATGCAAATCGCCGGGCGCGAAGTCCAGCCCCGTCTTCCTGCTTCTGTAACAAAGCGTTGCAGCGAAACAGCGCGGCACACACGAAAACCCGCCAGCGTCCGCTCGGGGCGGACCTGCTGGCGGGTCGGTCGGCAAGGTCGGGACGCCCGGATTTGAACCGGGGACCTCATCGCCCCCAGCGATGCGCGCTGCCTGACTGCGCCACGTCCCGCAATATATTACACTGTGATGTGTCGCGTAGGCTAACAGCCGAAGGGGCGCAGGGTTTTGCAAGCGCGCCGCCCGCCCTGCGAAACCACGTTGAAGTTTCGGGGGGCGTCTGTGGCGGTCCGCCGTTTTTCAAAGCTGGTCGCGCAGCTCGACGAGAAAGGCGCGCAGGCGTTGCAGGTCCTCGCGGCGATCTTCGACTTCGCCGGGGGCCTCCTCCTCGCGGGCCAGCACTTGGCGGGCCCCCTCGATGGTGTACTTCTCCTCGCGCAACAGGTGCCGGATGCGACGCGCGGCGGCCACGTCTTCTTCTTTGTAGACGCGGCGGCCCGCCCGGTTTTTGCGTGGGCTCAGCGTCTCGAACTCCGACTCCCAGTAGCGCAGCACGTGCGGCTCCAAGTCGAGCTGGTCGCCGACCTCCCCGATGGAGCGGTACAGCTTTCGAATCTCGGCGTCGGGCATGAGGGCGAAGCGGGCTGCGGCAGAGGGCACTACGCCAACTTATGAAAGCCTTTTTGTAAATGTACAGCCGTGCCGCCCGCCTCCCAACTGCGCCAACCCATTCCAGCCCCACGCCGACTTTTTTTGTCATTGCCGCGTCGCCGGGAGCGAGTCGCTACACGCCGGGGACGTCGAGCCGCTCATTGAGAAAGTCGAGCATGTCGATCTGCTGGCGCAGGTGGCCGTGCTGCGCTTCGACGTTAATGTAGGGAAGTTCCTGGCGCGCGGCCCAGACGCTCAGCGAGCCATCATCGGTGACGACGTCGTTGTCTTGCAGCACGACGTGGTACGAGCCGCCCTGAAGGAGGTCGTAGTGGCGTGGCTCGGTGACGAAGAAAAAGTCATCGGGATCCGTCCGGCGCTTCGGGCGCACGCGCTCAGCGTCGCGCTCGTGCTCCCCGCCATGATCGTAGCTCCGGGCCGAGTACGAGCCCACCTCATTGTTGTGGACGGTCACGAGCAGCCTCGGTCCCTCGCGCAAGGATTCGAGGTCGATGGCCGCGAGAAACGCCTCGGCGAAGGCACGCACCGCCCCGTGCGCTTCCTTCGAAAACGGCCCGAGGTCGCGCAGCGTGGCCTCGGCCCCCGCATCGGTGAAGGCGCGGTTGGGGTCGAAGACGTACTCGTCGGAGCCCTGCCGAAAGCGCAGGTTGCGCTCGCCGGTGTGGCGCACCTCCACGAGCCGCCCGCCCCGCCGCCGCAGCATGCCGAGCGTGGCGGCCACGGCCGTGTTTTCGTCGTCGTGCATGTGCGCGTAGGTCAGGCCGGCCTCCCCGGTCTCGTGAACGACAATCTCGACCCACGTGTCGCCGACCTGAACCGGGGTCCGCTGCTGTTCGACTTGAAAGCGGGCCGCGCGGGGGTTCCGAACGTCAGCGTTCTCGATAACGGGAAGCGGGTGTAGTATTGGAAAAAGGTAACGCGCGGGAGCAACGGCAGCGCCGGAGCCAGCACGAGAAGCGGCTCGGCGCGTGAATGGCGGCGCGCGAGCAATGTTGCAGCGCCGGGCGACTTCCGAAAGCCGCAGGGTGGGCGTGGTTCGTTGGGCACCGCCCGGCCGGGCGTGGGAGTTTGCGTTGCCCCACGCTGAATCAATTTCCTTACAATAACAGATAAACGGCCGCCGGTTGCGCTTGTGCGGGCGTAGCGGCATCTTCTCTGCCAGTCGTCTCGCTCTCCTCTCTGTCGCCTGCTCGCGTTGCTCCTTGCTCGCGTCGCTCGCGGATCCGTTCTCGCTGCTCGCCTTTCTGGCCGCCCTCCTCGCGGGGGTCTTCTGGCTGAGCACGCTCGACGCGCTGGAGAGCGTCTTCGAAGTGCTTCCGCCCGTGATCTGGGCGTACTTCCTGCCGATGTTTGCCACAACCGCCGGCCTTACTCCCGCCGAGCACCCGCTCTACGACGGAATGACGACCTACCTGCTCCCCTTCGCGCTCTTCCTGCTGATGCTGACGGTGGACCTGCCGGCGATCCTGCGCCTCGGGCCGATGGCGCTGGGGATGCTGGTCGTCGGCACCGTGGGGATCGTGCTGGGCGCTGCCGCCAGCTACGCGCTCTTCCAGGCGCTTCTCCCGGCGGATGCCTGGCAGGGGCTGGCCGCGCTCTCGGGGAGCTGGATCGGCGGGACGGCCAACCTCGTGTTCATCCAGCAGCACGTGGGCGCCTCCGCCGACATGCTAGGGCCGATCATCGTAGTGGACACGGTGGTAGGCTACGGCTGGATGGGCGTCTTGATCGCCCTGAGCGCCCTCCAGGGCCGCTTCGACCGCTGGGCCGGCGCTTCCACCGACACGACCAAACGGCTCAGCGCGCAGCTCGACGCCCTCGAATCGGAGCGCCGCCCGATCACCCTGCGCGACGCGGCGGTGATCGCGGGGCTCGGCCTCGCGGCCACGGCCGGGGCGATGGCGCTGGCGCCGGCCCTGCCGCGCCCCGTGGTCTACGGCGCGGAGATGCTCTCGGTCTCGACTTGGGGCATCCTGCTGGTGGTCAGTGGCGGGCTGGCGCTCTCGTTCACGCCCCTGCGGGGGCTGGAGCGCGCCGGGGCCAGCCGCCTCGGCTACTTCGCGCTCTACCTGCTCTTGACGGCCATCGGCGCGCAGGCAGACCTCGGGGCCGTCCTCGACGCGCCGGCCTTCCTGCTGGCCGGGGCGCTGTGGATTGCGATCCACGTGGCGCTTCTGCTGGGGGCCGCATGGCTCTTTCAGGCGCCGCTCTTTTTCGTGGCGACCGGCTCGATGGCCAACGTCGGCGGGGCGGCCTCCGCCCCCATCGTCGCGGGCGTCTACCACCCGTCGCTCGCGCCGGTGGGCCTCCTGATGGGCGTGGGCGGCTACATCTTGGGCGTCTACGCCGCGCTCGGCTGCGCGGAGATGCTGCGTTACCTCAGCGGGGTGCTTTAGCGACAGCCGCGCGCGGCGGTCCTGGACGTCGGCAACGCCCTTGCCGGATCGCAACGCGTGATCGTAGTGCGTGAAAGACCCCGAAGAAACCGTCTCACGTGGCACCAGCCACAACCCATGAATTGGACAACGTGGGAATCCCGCTTCCGGCGTTTCCTCGACGAGGAAGCCGACCCGCCGGCCGACCCGGTGCATGACCGGGCGCACACCGAGCGCGTGGTGCGCATGGCCCGCCGCCTGGCGCGCGCGGAAGGAGCGAACCTCGCCGTGGTCATCCCCGCCGCGTGGCTGCACGACTGCGCGCAGGCCCCGAAGGACACTCCCGGACGCCGCACCGCCTCGGCAGAAGCAGCGCGGCGCGCGACGGTCTTTCTCGAAGAGACCGATTACCCAACGGAGCACCTCGACGCCATCGGCCACGCCATCGAAGCACACAGCTTCTCGGCCGGCGTGGCCCCGCGCACCCTCGAAGCGCGGGTCGTGCAGGACGCCGACCGCCTCGACGCGCTCGGGGCCGTCGGCATCGCGCGGTGCTTCGCGGTGGGCGGCGCGCTGGGCCACGCGCTCTACGACCCGGACGAGCCGCTTCCCCGCGAGCGCACGCCCGACGACGACCAGTTCGCGGTGGACCACTTTTTCGAAAAGCTCCTCTCGCTCGCCGGCCAGATGCAGACCGGGACAGGCCACGCCATCGCCGAGGAGCGCACCGCGTTCATGCGCGACTACCTCGACCAGTTCGAGCGCGAAGTGTCGGGCGACACGCCCGCCCCCGAAGAACGATTAACGAACCACGATCAACGACTTACGAAATAGGCCTGCGCCACGCGAAGCGGAGCACGGCGGCGTGGCCCTTCAGGATCGGGCCTTCGTCGAGGTCGCGTTCCCGCTCGTCGAGCTGTTCGATGCCCGCTCGGGGAAAGTGCTTGCGCAGCTCGTTCGCAGAAATCATGCGTTCGGCGCCGGGCGGGCCGATCTCGGCGAAGCGCGTCTTGTCGGCGTGGGCCTCGGAGAACCACTCCGCCAGGAGCAGGCCGCCGGGCACGAGCGCTTCTTGCAGGCGGCGGTAGCTCTCGGCACGCGCCTCGGGCAGGAGGTGCAGAAACGTCACCAGCACCACGTCGAAGGGGCGCTCGGGGCGCCAGGCGCGCGCGTCGGCGGCGGTGGTTTCCAGCGAGATCCCGGCCGCTTCGGCACGCCGGCGGGCGGCGCGCAGGCCCTCTTCGGCGAAGTCCACGGCGGTCACGTCAGCATCGCGCTCGCGGGCCAGGTAGAGCAAGTTGCGCGCCTCCCCAGCGCCGACCTCGGCCACGCGGGCGCCCTGCGGGATGCGCGACGCCGCCGCACGCACGAAAGCGTTGGGCGCGGTGCCGAAGAGCGCCTCGCGGCTCTCGTACTTTTCGTCCCAGAAACGCGGACGAGCCGGGTCGTCGTCTTCGATTCTAAACTGGGGATTTTGGGTCAGGGATGGGCGCGGCGTTTCTTTCAAGCAACGCTTCTGCGCGGCGAAAAGCAAGAATCAGAGAAGCCACCGCTCGGGGGCGCGTGGCGCTCCGCTTCACGCGAAACACACTGACCGGACGCGGCAACCGTTCGTAGGGCGCTTTCTGCCTGCCTCTCTCTCAATCCCAGCCGCCACGCGATGAGCTTCTCCCTCCAGCGGCTGCGCGCGTGGTGGCGCGCGTTCCGGGCTTCCCGGCGCGGGCGACGGGCGATTCGCGCGGGGCGGGCGGCGCTCCTGGCCGCGGTGGTGGCGTACTTCCTGTACCGCTTTTCGCAAATCGGGTGGGCGCAGGTATGGCGGGCGTTGCCCGAACAGCCGCTCTACTACGCCATCCTGGGCGTGATGTACGTCCTCTACCCCGTGGGCGACGCCGTGGTCTACGGGCGCGTCTGGCGTGGCGCCTCGGTGCAGGGTTGCCTGCCGGCCTCTTTTCGCAAGCGGATCTTGAACCAAGACCTGCTGAGCTTCTCCGGCGAGGTCTACTTCTACGATTGGGCACGGCGTCGCGTCCCGCAGCCGGGGGGCGTGCTATGGCGCACCATCAAGGACAACCTGATCGTCACGTCCGTCGTCTCCATCGGCACCGCCTCGCTGATCCTGGCCGTGAGCCTGCTCGTGGTACCGGCCGACCTGCTGCAGGAGCTTCAGAACACACGCGCGTTCTACGCCGCCGCCGGGTTCGTCGTGCTGGCGCTGGGCGCCGGGGCGGCGGTCCGGTTCCGGAGGGCGCTGCTTTCGGTCACGCCTGCGGCACTGGGGCTCATGCTGGGGGTGCACGCCGCGCGCTTCACGGCGGGGCGCGTCCTGCAGGTGGTCCAGTGGGAGGTCGTTGTTCCCGAGGCCAGCCTCCAGACGTGGCTGGTGCTCTTGAGCCTGCTGGTACTGACGAGCCGCATTCCGTTCGTGCCCGCCAGCGACCTCGTC
>PXTT01000025.1 GCA_003022535.1 Bacteroidetes bacterium QS_9_68_14 | reverse complement strand
AGGGCCTCGAGCAGGATACTCGTTTCTATGTGCGGGTGTCGGGCTCCTGCACGGGACGGGACTGTGCCCCGCGGACGTACACGATGAGTTTTATCAAGGAGGGAATGCAGTCCGTTCAGATTGAGGGGCGAGATGTCCGGCTGGAGGTAGGAACCGAGACAATGAGCTGGGAGGACCCGCAGAGCCGTAACGTGAATCGGACCTCGTCCATTCAGAGTGGGACATTCGCGCAGATTGATCTGACGAGTAAGCAGTTGACGACCGTCGGGAGCGTTCGGAATGTGAGTGGTACGGTCGGCGGCGCGAGCTTCTCGATGTCTCATGAAACCCGGGCCCCGATCCGAAAGCTTCTGTCGCGGCTTGGGAAAGAGGAGAGTTCATCATCGGAGCAGTCCTCCTCGTAAGTGTTCTTCCCGTACGCACCGGCCGAATTGTCCTTCTGCACGTGGAACGGTCGGCATTCCGTTTCACAGGATCGGCCGTTCGTTGTGCAGGGCCAGACCGTAGGACTGTAGAGGAACGTGTACTTGCGGGCGTTGGGCTCACCCCCCGCTGGACGGTTGTTCTCGTCTGGGAGAGCGCTCCGATCTTCCAGTATCTGCTCTGTGATCTATCGTGATGGTAGTTCCACCTGTGCGGACGATTCGTGGATGACCTCGGATCTCGCGTCGCCGAGTCAACTCCTGCGGTCCCCATCGGTCGGGCGCTGGACGGTCGTCCCGCGGGGGCTTCTTGGTCTGTTGGTCGTGGGAGTGGTGGGGCCGGCCTGCCACGAATGCCGTGCAAACCTCCCAGCCACTTGCCGGCACAGCGCGCCGGGCGAGCGGGGACTACGGAGCGGAGGGGGTCTGGGGCAAAGATCTCATCCAGCTCATTACCGGGGATCAGGGGTTCATGCGGGAATCCTGCCCGAGTGCCCCGCTTTCGAGGGCGGAACCGAGATCGGTGGAGCCGGCCCGGTGGACCGTCTCATTCTGGGCCTGCCGGCAGTGAGAGGTAGCCGAGGCGCGGCTGGTGCTGCGTCCTGCCAGCAAGGCGATGGGGAAGCGAATGGCTCCTCAAAGGTTTTTCGCGAACACTTTCTTCCCAACCGAGGCCAACGAGTCCCAGATAGGCTCGCCTCTACCCCAGAAACACCCTGCTTCGGGGGGTCTCATGTCACAGGGGCCGGCGCTTGCAAGCTGCTCCAGCCCTCTCTTCATAGGCGGCCCGGCAGGAGCGTCCGCTTCCCCCCGTTCCCTGGCAGGGGAGACGGAATCGCCGAAGCAGCGGGAAACGATTCCCGGGAGGCGGCAGCGGCGCGTTGCCGGCGCTCGCGCTCTTCGGGGGGACGCAGCTTCGGCAAGACGCGGGCCTTGACCCGGTTGTACTCCGCGCGCAGCGAGTCGGCTACAGGCGGGGCCGAGGGGAGCGTCTGCTCGGTGTGGTCCACCGGCTCACCGTTTTTGTAGAGTATGTAGTGGCAGTGCGGCCCCGTGGCCAACCCCGTCTCACCGACGTAGCCGATGACCTGCTTCTGCTGCACCCGCGTGCCCGGCTCGATGCCGTCGGCGATTTTCGAGAAGTGCAGGTACTGCGTGGTGTACGTGTCGTTGTGGCGGATTTTGACGTTTTTGCCGTTGTACTTTTCATTCTCCGCGCTCACGACGCGCCCGTCCCCTACCGAGTAGACCGGCGTGCCCGTCTCGGCGGCGTAGTCGGTGCCGTTGTGCGCGCGATACTCTTCGAGCACCGGGTGGTAGCGCCGCTCCTGGAAGCCGGAGCTCACCTGGGCAAACTCAATGGGCGCCTGCAAGAGCGACTTGCGCAGGCTCTCGCCGGCTTCGTTGAAGTACTCCTTTTCTTCTTCGAAGTAGATTCCGTAGTACGGGTCGCCGCGGTGGTCGAAGCGCGCCCCCAGGATGCGCCCCACGCCGATGGTCTTCCCGGCCACGCGCTTTTCTTCGTAGATCACGCGGAAGCCATCGCCGGGGCGCAGGCGGAAGAAGTCGATCTGCCAGGCGTAGACCTTGGCCATCGCCTGCGCGAGCGCGAGGGGCGCGCCCGCTCGGTCGATAGCTTCGTAGAGGGAGGCCTCGACCGTGCCGCTGGCGGTGCGGCGGACGGTGCGCACGGGGCGGCGGCCTTTGCGCACGGCCAGCGAGCCGGCCAGCGCGAAGGAGACGTAGCGCACCGGGCCGCGCTGATAGACGAGGTGGCGAGCCGTGCCGTCGGGCCGGCGGTAGAGGCGGTAGCGCTTGCCAGCCTGGAGGGCCCGCACGTCGAAGGTAGGCCGCGCCTTCTCGGCCAGCTCGACGGCTGTGGCGTAGGCCACGCCGGCCTCCTCGGTCAGCAGGTCGGCGAAGGTCTGGTGCTTCTCGACGCGCCCTTTCTCGACACGGAAGGCATCCTTACGGCGGCCGAAGTCGTCGCGGGCGGCGGGCTCTGGGGTCTTCGAAGCGGCCGTCGCCTCAGTAGCCCCGTCCTCACCGGGCGCGGCGGCCTCCTCCGTCTCAGGCGCCGCCGTGGGCACCGACACGGCCTGGAGGACCCTCTGGGGCGCGGTGGTGAAGAAGAGGTAGCCCAGCACGCCCAGAAACAGCACAAGGGCCGCCGGTTCGGTGTATTTCGGAAGGCAATCTCGGAAGGACATGGGCGCGCCACACGCTTTTCGAGGGGAGGAGCCGAGGGAACGACTGTAACATAGAGATGCGCTCGCTCGGATTCCAACACCTAAAGCAATACCTGAGCAGAAAAATCTACCGCGCTGCGCGCAAGGCGCTTGCTTTCTTCGGAAAGAGCGCCCCGGGCGGCGCCTCCTTGCCCCGCTGGGCATTGCCGTCAGGCGTCGTCGCCGTCGGGGGCCCAGCGATCTTCCTTCTCACCGATGCGGTGGTTCGCCCAGCGCGCCAGCACGAAGAAGAGGTCACTGAGGCGGTTGAGATAAACGAGCGCTTGGTGGTTGATTTCGCCTTCGGCCTCCGCCTCAGCGCGCACGCCGAGGCGCTCGGCGCGGCGACAGGTGGTGCGCGCGGCGTGGAGCGCGGCCCCGCCAGGCACCCCGCCGGGCAGGATGAACTGCTTGAGCTCGGGCAGCTCTGCCTGGAAGGCGTCGATCTCTTGTTCGAGCCGCTCGACGTGACGCGCCTCGATGCGCGGCACGACGGGCGTGGAGCCGACGGGCGTGGCCAGGTCGGCCCCCACGGTGAAGAGCTCTTCTTGGAGGCGCCGCAACACCTCGGCGAGCGAGCCGCCGAAGGGGGCCCCCTCGGGCGCGTTGCCGAGGTCCCGAGCGCGCAGGTGCGCCCGCGCCATGCCAACCTGCGCGTTGGTTTCGTCCACGGTGCCGTAGGCGGCGATGCGCGGATCGTCTTTGGCCACGCGGTCGCCGCCGAAGAGGCGGGTGGTGCCTTCGTCGCCGGTGCGAGTGTAGATTTTCATGGTTGGTCTTGGTTTTTGAGAGACGGGCCTTTCACGCCGTTGCTGTCGGTTCCGCCGGGCCGCAGTAGCGGATGCGCAGCGGCCCCTCCGCGGGGCGCTCTACCTGCGCGTCCATGCGAAAGACCTCGGCGATGAGGGCGGGGGTGAGCACCTCCTCAGGCGGGCCGGCGGCGGCGAGGCGCCCGTCGGGGCGGAGGACCAGCAGGTGGTCGGCGTAGCGGGCGGCGCGCTCCAGGTCGTGGGCGGCGAGGAGAGCGGCGCGGCCCTCCGTGCGGGTGAGGCGGCGCACGCGCTCGAAGAAGGCGTGCTGGTGGCGAATGTCGAGGTGGGCGGTCGGCTCGTCGAGCAGCAGCAGGCCCGCCTCCTGCACGAGGGTCTGCGCGAGGAAGGCGCGCCCGCGCTCTCCCCCGCTGAGGGTGCGGGCCGAGCGGTCTGCCAGCTCTTCCATCTCGACGGCCGCCAGCGCCTCTTCCACGCGCTCGCGGTCGGCGTCGGTGCGGCCTTCGAGGAGGCGCTTGTGCGGGGCGCGGCCCAGGGCCACGAGGTCGGCCACGCGCAGGTCGAAGCTGAGGGCCGGGGCCTGGCGTACGAAGGCCACGCGCCGCGCGAGGGGGCGCTTGGGCCAGTCGCGCACCTCGCGCCCCTCCAGCGCCAGGCGCCCGTCGTACGGCAGCGCCCCGCCGATGGCGCGCAGGAGCGTCGTTTTGCCGCTGCCATTGGGCCCCAGGAGCCCCACGCACTGCCCGGGCTCCACGGCAAAGCTCACCTCGCGCACGACCGGCGCCCCGCCGAGGGCCACGCTACACGACCGGGATTCGAGTAAGGGAGGCGGCGCGTTGCTCATGACCTTACCGCACGAGCGTGACGCGCCGGGCGGCAGTGAAGGTTTCGCCCTCGATGCGGTAGAGGTACAGCCCGCTCGGCAGGCTCCCGGCCTCGAAGGTGAACGTGCGCTTGTCATCGGCGCGGAGGCGGCCTTCAAAGAGCGTGCGCACGCGCTGGCCGAGCAGGTTGTACACCTCCACAGAGACGCGCTGGCTCTTCTTCACGCGCAGGTCGAACCGCGTGCGCGTGCGAAACGGATTCGGGTACGCCGCCGAAAGGGTGTACGGCTCGGCTTCGTCGTCTTCATCCTCGCCTTCACGGTTTCCGTCTGGGGGGGGCGTGACCACCGGCCGGGAAGCCGCGCCCGGCCTGGACAGCAGGCCGCCCGCGGGACGCGGGGACGCGGCCGACGCGTCCGGCAATGCGGCCAGGAGCACTATCAGCAAGAGGGGCCGTACCCAGTGTTTCATAACCGGGCCTGGAGAATGAAGACCAGCGCAAGTCACCCATGCTAAATGCCCCCACCCGCAAGGGGTTCCCCCCCGCCAGGCCCTGGGACAGGCCGAACGACCGGAGGCCCGCCCGCCTCGCGGCAGGCCGGCCTTCTGGGAGCCACGCGCCCATCGGGGGGGGCACGTGCCGCACGTCAAAGCGCGTTGCTCAGCGGACGAGCGTGATCGACTGCGTGCGGGTGCGGCCCTCCTCGGTGGTGAGGCGCACGAAGTAGAGGCCGCTCGACAGGCTGCGCGCCTCCACTTCCACGCGCCCGCCGCTGGCGTGGAGACGCTGCACCTGCTGCCCGAGACTGTTGTGGAGCGTGGCCTCGACCTCGGCCCCCTGCGGCGCGCGGTACGTCAGCGTCGTTTCGCCGCGGAAGGGATTGCGCGTGGGCGCCCGCAGCGCGAAGCCGCCGTCTGCCTGCACCGTCGCGTCGACCGTCTGGCTGTAGCTCTTATCGCCATCGGTGTCCACCTGCCGGACGCGGAAGACGTAGCGCCCGGGCCGGAGGCCCGCCACGGTGTAGTCGTAACGCTGCTCGGTCTGGGTGGTGCCCGCGCCCTCCACGCGCTTCTCGGCGGTCGTCCATTCGCTGCCCTCCGGCCGGCTGTCGCCGTCGGGGGGGAGGCGGCGGCGGTGCTGCACGTGAAAGCCGGCGTTGTTGGTCTCGGTGAGCGTGCGCCAGAAGAGCGTCACGGCATCGCCGTTCACGCGGGCCGTCGGCGCGCCGGCGAACTCGACGGGGATGGTAGTGCCCTGCAATCCGGGCGAGCCCCGGTCACTGCCCGTGCCATCAATGTTTTGCGTGGCCCCCTGATAGTCACTTCCCACCGCTGGCCCGTCAGCAATACCATCACGTCCGTCCTGGAAGTCCTTTAGCTCGTGCGACACGCCGGCACCGAAGCTGTTGCCGTCGTCGTATTCGAGCGTGAAGACCGCGACCTCATTCCGGTTGTCGGTAACCGTGACGGTCTGGATCCCTTGATTCAGGGTAAACCTATTGGGGTAATCGTCGTCGCATGTCACACCACCGTTTGCAGACTCATCGCCATTTTTGCAAAGGACGTAGAAGGTCCCCGGTTCTACGATAAAATCAGTGAGCGGACGGTTAACAGAAAAGCTTTCAGTTCCGCTTCCATCTGTCTCGGCGAAGGTGAAATTGCTGAGGTCAATGTCGCTTCCCGTGTCATTGTATATTTCGAAGTATTCACCGTCGCTATCACTCACGTCGTCCGGGTCAGCCATGTACTCTGTGATGATGAGGTCACCGGGAGTGGTTTGCCCGAAAGCGGGCACGGCGGCGAAGGCGAGAAGCAAGAGCGTGGAAAGAGCGCACGTCGTAGCGCGTCGGATCATGGCGAGGAAACGGGAAAGGTGATGAGAGGAGAAACTCTGGAGCTCCCGAGAAGCGTCCATGTAGACAATGTGAAGGCGAGGGCAGTAACGTCCAGATGCACAATTTATTACAATATCACTTAATTTTCACGAAAGAGCGCACTGACGATCCTCGCGCACTCGTCCGTTGGGCATCGGACCTTCTACGCCGCGCCGCCGGTCTCAAGGGTCACGTCGACCTACTGTTCTTTCCTTCTGCCCTCGTGACCTGGGCCGACCACATCATTTCTCTTGATGAGCGCGCCCCGCGCCACCAGGAGCAGATGGACGACCTCGGCGCCGGCGGCGCGGCCCTGGACGGCGCGCTGGCGGACCTGCGCTGGGCCAACCGCTGGCTGGGCGGCTGGGCCTCGGTCCGGCAGGCGTTGCGCCCGCTCGTCAAAGCCTCTCGCGCGGCGCGCGCGGCACTGCGCCTCGTGGACCTGGGGACCGGCGGGGCCGACCTCCCCGCCCGCCTCGTCCGCTGGGCCGACGGGCAAGGCGTGCCCCTGAAGGTCGTCGCCCTCGACGCCAACCCGCACGCCGTAGCCTTTGCCCGCGCGTGGTTGGACCGCCGCCTGCCGCCGTACCTGCGTGCCCGCATCGAGGTGCGCGAGGGCGACGCGCTCGACCTCGCCTTCGAGGAGGGCGCGTTCGACGTCGCCCTCGCCGCGCTCTTTTTGCACCACTTCGACGCGGCGGGCGCCGCGCGCCTGCTCGGCGAGATGGATCGTGTGGCCACGCGCGGCCTCGTCGTGAGCGACCTGCACCGCCACCCGGCCGCCTACCTGGGCGTCAAGGCGCTGGCGAAGGCGCGGCCCGGCACCTCCGCCATGTTCGCCCACGACGCGCCCCTCTCGGTGCGGCGCGGCTATCGGCGCGCGGAGCTGCGCGCCCTGGCGACACGCGCCGACCTCAACGGGGCTGCCGTCCGCTGGCGCTGGGCCTTCCGCTGGGTGCTGTCTACGGTTTAGGGTTCGCGGGCTGATAGGCCCGACTCGCTGCAAAGCTCATCCGCCATCCAAAATTCACCGTCCAAAATGGGATATGACGCAATCATCGTAGGCGGCGGGCTGGCCGGGTCGGCGCTGGCCACGCACCTGGCGCGCGGCGGGCAGCGGGTCCTAGTGTTGGAGAAGCGCCGCCTGCCGGCTGGCAAACTGTGCGGGGAGTTTCTCTCGCCGGAGGTGACGGATTCGCTGCGCGGTCTCGGCGTGCTGGCGGACGTGCGCGCGGCCGGGGCGCAGCGCATCGAGCATGCGCGCATCACCGCGCCCGGCGGCGGGGAGGCATTCGAGAGCGCGTTGCCCGCCCCGGCGCTGGGCTTCAGCCGGCGGCGCCTCGACGCGCTCCTCTTCGAGAACGCCCGCACCGCCGGAGCCGATGCCTGCGACCAGACGAAGGTGCGCGCCGTCGAAGGCCGAATCGGCGAGGGCTTTTCGGTGAAGACCGCCAGCGGGGACCGCTTCGCGGGGCGGCTCGTCTTCGGGGCGTACGGGCGGCGCGGCGTGCTCGACCGCACGCTCGAGCGCCCGTTCCTCGACGAGGACGCCCCGCTGGTGGCGTTCAAGGCGCACTACGCGGCCACGCAACCAGCGCGCGCGCTTCCGCCAGGGGGCATCGAGGTGCACCCTTTTCCGGGCGGCTACTGCGGGCTGGCGACCGTGGAGACCGGCCACGTCAACGCCTGCTGGATCGCCCGCACGAGCGCCCTGAAAGGCGCCGGCGGCGACCCCGAGGCGATGGTTGAGGAGAGCCTTTCGCAAAACCCCGCGCTGGCGGGGCGCATGAGCGCGATGGAGCGCCGGGGCGAATCCTTCAAGGCGACCAGCCAGGTGACGCTCCGCACTAAAAGCTGCTTCTCCGGCGGCGTCTGCATGGTCGGCGACACGGCCGGGATGATCGCCCCGCTCTGCGGCGACGGCATGGCGATGGCGCTGCGCTCGGCAGAGCTGGCGGCCGGCCCAGCGCAGGCGTTCCTCGACGGGCGGCGCTCAGCAGCAGAGTTTCGCCGGAACTACCGGCGCGCGTGGCGACGCGCCTTTCGCACGCGGCTGGCGCTGGGGCGGCTGGCGCACCGCAGCGGCCTGCGCCCGCTTCTGGCCTCGGCGGTGGTGCGCGCCTTCCGCTGGGCCCCGCCGCTGGGCCGCTGGTTCATCCGCCAGACGCGCGGGTAGCGCGTCTCGACGCGCCGGTGCTGGGGGTTGTGGCATTAATGCTGACTGCATCGGCAATGCATTTGCGGATTTCAGCAGATGCCGGCCCGGTAGCCCGTGATCGAAGCCACGGCCTCGTCTGCACAGTCAGCCAGACGCTCGCGCATTCGCTGTCGCAGGTTGCGCGAGACGCAGGTCCACGAGATGCGGGTCCGCAAGCTGTTCGTGGAGCGACCAGGCCACGTGGTCGCAGGAAAGCTGTTTTTTTGAGCTCTTCCCAGAGCGGGCTCTCCGGTATCGTCTTGTTCAGCGCCTTCGACGACTTCGGGAAGGTTGTCGACCGAACCGCCACCTGGCGTGGAGCGGGCGTCGTTTTTTATCGTCGGGCATGGCGGAAAGCATCTGCGTGAAAGGAGCGTTCCCCCGAACAGACCCCTCGTTGCGACTTCGCGTAACATCCGTTCCTCCCTCGATGCCGCTGCGTTCTTTTTTCTGAAGCTTCTGTCAGAACGACTCGACGAACATGAGGTCGCTTTCGCGGCGGTCTTCGCGCGCGTAGAAGACCCACCGCGCATCTGGGGAGAGCGCGACGCTCGCATCGCGCGCCGCGCGGTCGAGGGACGCAACGACGGTGGCCGTCCCGTCCGCCAGCGGACGGCGCACCAGCACCGGCGTCGTCCCGCTGCGCTGCACGTGATACAGGTGGTCTCCGCGTACCGCCCAGGCGGCGCCGTCCTGTGGGGTGATTTCACTGGCGAGATGCTCTTCTTCGCCCCCTTCCCGCGAGCGTTTCCACAAACCGGGGGCGTTGCGTTTGGTGTAGTAAAGGTGCTTCCCGCGCGGCCCCTCTTGCGCGACGAACCCGCCCTCGGTGGTGATCTGGACCGCTTC
>PXTT01000024.1 GCA_003022535.1 Bacteroidetes bacterium QS_9_68_14 | reverse complement strand
CGAGATCAAGCGCCGCGCCCCCTCGGCCGGCACGCTCCGCGAGGGCGGGCAGGGGGTGGTCGGGAGCATCGCGCAGCAGTACGAGCAGGCCGGCGCCGCGGCCGTCTCGGTGCTGACCGAGCCGGAGCGCTTCGGCGGCCGCATCGAGCACTTGCCCTTCGCGCGAGCGCACACTGCGTTGCCGATGTTGCGCAAGGACTTCATCGTGGACAAGTACCAGCTCGTCGAGGCCAAGGCCTACGGTGCGGACGCGGTTCTCCTCATCGCCACGGTGCTGGCGCCGGAGCAGCTCTACGACCTCCACCAGGCCGCCCGCGAGCTGGGCCTGGACTGCCTCGTGGAGGTCTACGCTCCCGAGGAGCTTGAAAAGATCGACTTTCACCAAGTCGGCATCCTCGGCGCCAACAACCGCGACCTCTCCACGTTTGAGGTGGACCTGAATCAATCCATCCGCGTCTTTCGCCGTGCGCCGGAGCATGTTGTGCGCGTGACCGAAAGCGGCCTCTCACATGCCGACCAGCTCGCTACGATGCGCCGCTACGACATGGACGCCGCCCTCGTCGGTACCGCCGAGCTTCGCGAGGGTACCGCCGAGCGGCTACAGCAAGCGGCCTGACCTCTCTCAACCTTCACTGTGCATTCTTCAAACCCTCTTGCCGAAACTAAAAATCTGCGGCATCACCGAGCTCGAGGACGCCCGCTACATCGCCGGCGCGGGCGCGGACTACCTCGGCTTTGTCCAGCACGAGGATAGCCCCCGCTACGTGGACCCCGGCCATGCCGCCGAGATTATCGAGTGGGTGCACGGCCCCGAGCCGGTAGGCGTCTTCGTGAACGATTCCGCCGAGGCGGTCAACCGCGTGGCCGAGGAAGCGGGCTTCGCCTACGCGCAGCTTCACGGCAACGAGCCCCCGGCGCTCTGCGCCGAGGTCGAGCCGCCCGTCATCAAAGCCATGCGCGTGCTTCACGACGCCTCGGCCACGCAGCTGCGCTCGCTGATGGAGCCGTACACGGAGCATGCCGACTACTTCCTGCTCGACACGCACTCAACCAGCCTGTGGGGCGGGACCGGCGAGAGCTTCAACTGGCGCCTCGCGCGCGAACTGGCGGCAGACTTCCCGCTCTTCCTGGCCGGCGGCATCGACGCGGGCAACGTCGCGGAGGCAATGCGCACGATGCGGCCTTACGCAGTGGATCTCTCCTCTAGCCTCGAAGAGGCCCCCGGCAAGAAGAGCTTCGAGAAGATGGGGCGGTTTTTCGAGACGTTTCGGTCGCTGGACAGCGCGCCGGCGGGAGAACCGTAAGCGACCTTGCGCGGCGGCGCGCGTGGTCTGTGATGCATGGTCCGTGATGCATCGCACGCTTCCGCTCGCAACGCGGATCGCTCCCAGCACAACGCCGCCCGTAGCGAACAGCAACACGAAATACGCAACGCGAAATACGCAACACGCCCCCCTCCCATGCCCGACGTTGCAGAAAAAGCGAACGCTGCAGAAAAAGCGACATATGCCCAGCCCGACCAGCGTGGCCGCTTCGGCGACTACGGCGGCGCATTCGTGCCCGAGGTTCTTGTGCCCGCCGTCGAGGCGCTCAAAACGGCCTACGCCGAAGCGAAGGGCGACGACGCCTTCTGGGCCGAGCATCGCGCGCTCTTGAAAGATTACGCGGGCCGCCCCACGCCGCTGACGTTTTGCGACCGGCTCACCGAGCGCCTCGGCGGAGCCCGGATCTACGCCAAGCGCGAGGACCTCTGCCACACCGGCGCGCACAAGGTCAATAACACCATCGGCCAGGCGCTCCTGGCGCGGCGCATGGGCAAGGAGCGCATCATCGCCGAGACCGGCGCCGGGCAGCACGGCGTGGCCACGGCGACCGTCTGCGCGAAGTTCGGGCTCGATTGTACCATCTACATGGGAGCGGAGGACATCGAGCGCCAGCGCTTGAACGTCGAGCGGATGCGCCTCCTCGGCGCGGAGGTGCGCGAAGTCATCAGCGGTAGCGAAACGCTCAAAGACGCCACCAACGAGGCGATCCGCGACTGGGTCTCCTCGCCGCAGGAAACGTTTTACATCATCGGCTCGGTGGTGGGGCCGCACCCGTACCCGACGATGGTACGCGACTTTCACCGCGTGATCGGGCGCGAGACGCGGCGCCAGCTGGTCGACGCCGAGGGCCGCGAGGAGCCGGACGCGCTGGTCGCCTGCGTGGGCGGCGGCTCGAACGCCATCGGGCTCTTTCACCCCTTTCTGGAAGCAACGGATGTCGAGATCGTCGGTGTGGAAGCGGCCGGCGAAGGGCTCGAGGGCGGGCGCCACGCCGCCACGCTCTACGGCGGCTCCCCCGGCGTCCTGCACGGAGCGATGAGCTACCTGCTGCAGACCGAGGCCGGACAGGTCGAGCTGGCGCACTCCCTCTCCGCCGGGCTCGACTACCCCGGCATCGGCCCCGAGCACGCCTACCTCAAAGACGAAGGCCGTGTGCGCTACCAGTCCGCCACCGACGAGGAAGCGCTCCGCGGCGTTAAGCTGCTCTCGGAAACGGAAGGCATCATCCCAGCCTTAGAGACCGCCCACGCCGTGGCCGCGTTGCCAGAGCTGGCTGAGAAGCTGGGCGAGGAAGCGGTCCTCGTCTTCAACTGCTCCGGCCGCGGAGACAAGGACATGGAAACGATTGCCGGCGAACTCGCTTCGCTCGCCGAGGATGGGAAGGTTTGAGGAAATGAAGGAAACGCCTCCCCGCAGCCCTCCCCCCTTCTCACCGCCCCGCCTTCAAACCAAAAACCCATGCCCGACCGCCTCGGCCACGCGCTCGACGTCCTTCGCCAACGTGGCGAGAAGGCGATGGGCCTGTTTCTCACCAGCGGCTTTCCCGACCCCGAGAGCACGTTGCCCGTTCTGCGCGCCATCGACCGGGGCGGGGCCGACTTCATCGAGCTGGGGATGCCCTTCAGCGACCCGCTGGCCGAAGGCAAGCCCATCCAGCGCGCCTCCGAGCGCGCCCTGGCCCACGGCGCCACGCTCGAAGATGCGTTCCAGACGGTGCGCGCCTTTCGGGAAAAAAGCGAGACGCCGCTCCTTTTGATGGGCTACCTCAACCCCATCTTGCGCTACGGACCCGCGCGCTTTTGCGAGCAGGCCGCCGCGGCGGGCGCCGACGGCCTCATCCTGCCGGATCTCCCGCCTGAGGAAGGCGAGATCGTCGAAGACGACGCCCGCGCCGCCGGCCTCAACCTCGTGTACCTGATCGCCCCGAACACCCCCGACGCGCGCATCGAAGCGATCGACCGGCGTGCCACCGGCTTCGTCTACGCCGTCAGTGTCACAGGGCTGACAGGGAGCCGCCTTGACGCAGGCCACGCAGGCGACGGGGCGCCCCGCGACGCAGGAAGCGGCGCCTCGCCCGTGGACGCTTACCTGGAGCGGGCGCACGGTCTGGTAACGCAGAACCCGCTCCTCGTGGGCTTCGGGATCAAGACGCACGACGACGCGATGCCTCGGCGCCGTCGAGGCGTTCGCGCGCCGCCTCAAGCACGGCCGGAAGGACGACGGCCGCTCCCCCGCCCCGGCGGCCTCACGGCCTTCGGGGAAAACGACTTGACGGCAACTTCTCGGCCGCCCGTCTCGTTGGGCTGCTCGAGCGCGCCCTCCGCCCGCAGACTGCCCTCCGCTATGCTCTGTGCTCCTCCCTGGCCGTCTCGGCTCGCCTCGGCGGCGCTCCTGGCGGTCGTCGTTCTCGGGCTGGGGTCCGCCGGCTGCATCGACGGCACCGACTACCGCCCCGAGGCGGCGGGTCCCCCCGGCGAAGTGACCGTGGTGGTAGATTCGACGCTCTGGAACGGGGCCGTTGGCGACGCCTTCCGCGAGACGCTCGGCGCGCCCATCTCGACGCTTCCGCAGTCCCAGCCGTCCTTCAACCTGCGGCAGATAGACCTCACCCCGCAGACGCTCGAGCGCGTGAAAGGGCACAAAAACGTCGTCGTTGCGGCCGCGCTGGGCGCCTCCTCGCAAGAAGCGGAGTACCTGAGTCAGCAGTTCTCGCAAGACGCCCTTCAGGCGGTGCGCGACGGGGGCGTCGTGCCGCGGCCCGACCTGTGGCGCCGCCAGCAGCAAGTCTTTTACATGGCCGCCTCTACGCCCTCGGGGCTCGCCGAAACGGTTCGCCAGCGCGGGCCGGCGCTGGTCGACTCGCTGAACCTGGCCACGCGCCGTCGCGCCCACGACCGCATGTTCGAGGAGGGCCGCCAGACCGCCCTCGAAGACACACTGATGCAGAACCACGGCTTTGCGGTGGACGTGCAACACGACTACCAAATCGTCAATGACACGACCTTCACGGGCGGGGGGCTCGCGCTTCTGGTGCGCCGGCTACCCGACACGTGGCGCCGCCTCTTCGTGTGGTACAAGAAAGACGCCCAGCCCTCTACGATCACGCGCGACTGGGTGCTCTCGAAACGCGACTCGCTGGCGGGCATCTACCTGCAGGGCGGCCGCCGCGGCGCGGCCGTCGTCGACCGGCGCCGTACGCTCCAGGTCGAGTCAGTCGACTTTTTGGAGCGCTACGCCTACGAAACGCGTGGCCTCTGGTACATGGCTTACGAAGACAGTACGGGAAGCCGCCAGCCGCTCGGCGGCGGCGGCCCGTTCGTCAACTACACCTTCTACGACCAGCAGCAGGAACGCATCTACATGATCGACGGCACCGTCTTCGCGCCCGACTACGACAAGCGCGAGTTTTTGCGGCAGATGGAGGTGATCGCGCACACCTTTCGCACCCGTCCGGAGGAGCGCGCGCGCCAGCGCCAACAAACCGCCGCCCGGTAGCTGGGTGCGTTGGCGAATGGTGCATTGGCGAATGAGGATGATTTCCAGCGTCCCCGCTCTGTTACCAAGCCACGCCCCCGCAACCCGGAAAACATTCAACGTTCAACGCTCAACGCTCCCCCCTCAGCATGGCCACCGACACCGCCCCGCAGCCCGACGCCACCACCGAGGACGAACCCGCGCAACCTCTGCGCCTCGGCCTTCCGAAGGGCAGCCTTCAGGACTCGACGCTCGAGCTTTTGCACCGCGCCGGCTACGACTTTAGCGTATCGAACCGCTCGTATTTCCCCTCCATCGACGACGAGTCGCTCGAAGCGATGCTCGTGCGCGCGCAGGAGATGGCTCGTTACGTCGAGGACGGCACCTTCGACGCCGGCATCACTGGCAAGGATTGGATCATGGAGACCGGCTCAGACGACGTGGTGGAAGTCGCTGACCTGGTCTACTCGAAGCGCTCGATGCGCCCGGTGCGCTGGGTCCTGGCCGTTCCCGAAGGCTCGGACATCAGCGGGGTGAAGGACCTCGACGGCAAAAAGGTCGCTACCGAGGTGACGAACCTGACTCGCCAGTGGCTCGCCGAGCACGACGTGAAGGCGCAGGTGGAGTTTTCTTGGGGCGCGACGGAGGCGAAGTGCCCCGAGCTCGTGGATGCCATCGTGGAAGTGACGGAGACCGGCTCGACGCTCCGCGCCAACGGTTTGCGCATCGCTGAGGTGCTGATGGAGTCCAACACGAAGCTGATTGCCAACCGTGCGGCGTGGAATGATGACGGGAAGCGCCGTCGCATCGAGAACCTCGCCATGCTCATCGAGGGCGCCATCCGCTCGGAGAGCCGCGTGGCGCTCAAGCTCAACGCTCGCCGCGACGACGCCCGTGACATCATCGACCTGCTCCCGGCTCTGCGGATGCCGACCGTCAGCTCCCTTGCGCTCGGCGACGACTGGGTCGCTATCGAGACGGTCATCGAGGAAGAAGACGTGCGCTCGCTCCTGCCGAAGCTCAAGCGCGCCGGAGCCGAGGGCATCTTCGAGTACGAGCTCAATAAAATCATTCCGTAGCTGGGCATGGGGGCTGAGTGGGAGCGTGGCAGGGCGCTCGGGAAACGCAAGTGCTGCGAAGCAACGCACGCCATGAACTCGCCACGCCCGCTCTCCGCCTTCCCCGCGCTCCTGCCCGCTCTCGCTCTCTTCATCGGCGCCTGCGGATCGCCGTTTGCCGAGGCCCCACCCGTCGCCGACAGTACGCTCGTGAGCGCACTGGCGGAGCTTCACCTGGCGGAGGCGCGCCTGCGCTCGGGCGCCCCCGAAGCCCCCGACACGATGCGCGTGGCGCTTCCTCCGGGGGTGCGCGACTCCATCCTGGCGCGTCACGATATGCGCTACCGCTCGTTTCGAGCCGCGCTGGACTACTACGTGCGCCACCCTGAGCAGTACACCAAACTCTACGCGCGCGTCGTGGACACGCTCCGCGCTGGGCAGGAAGCCCGCTCCTCCGGTGGCTCCGACGACGCGCGCGTGGCCCCCGAAGCATTCCGCAATCCGCGCGGGGGCGACTGACGTTCGGGGCGCCTCCCGCGTTCGGAGCGCCTCCCACGGAGCGTGCCTGTTCACGACTCCACCTGCGCGAGGAAGGCGGTGCCTTTTTCCGTCAGGGCGAATACCTCTTCGAGCGGGTCGGCCGGGCGCAGGTATCCTTGCTCGACGAGCCATGCGCAGAGGGCATCCCGCTTCGGGACGGGCGGCTCCTCGCCCCCGTCGTACTCGTCGAACCACGCTTCGCGCGGCTGGCCACGCTCGGCTGCGCGCAGCATGTGGCGCAGGGCCGGCTCGTCGCTCGGCGTGACGACAGGCGTCTCGTGCCGCCCGAGGCACACGTCGCAACGCCCACAACGCGGCGGGGCCGCCTCGCCGAAGTGCGCCAGCAGGAAGCGGCGCCGGCACACCAGCGAACGCGCGTAGCGCCGCACGTCGCGCAGGCGACGTTCGGCGCGGCGGCGGGCGCGACGCACCGTTTGCTGGTCTACGGGATACGCTCGCGTGCGAGGCTCCAGCAGCTCAACCTCGAGCGCCTGGCCCGGCGGGCGCCAGCGAAGCACCCCCTGCTCCTGAAGAAAGGCGAGGCCCCGCTGGAGGCGCGGGCGCGCCAGCCCGGTGCGGCGCGCCAGGAGGCGCAGGTCCACGTCGCGCCAGCGAGCAAACGCCTCGGCGTGGACGGTGCGCAGCAACTCGCTGAGGAAGCCTGCCAGCGCACGGTTCTCCATCGCCCGGGCGCGGCGGCGCAACGCGTCGGCCGGCTGCTCGAAGCGCAGGAGTCCGAAGCGCGGGTGCGAGGTGCGCGTCGTCCACGCGCCAGCCCGCTCCAAGAGCTGGAGCGCCGACCGCACCTTCCCCCGCGAAAAGCCCGTTAGGTCCTCGACCGCTTCGGGCCGGATGGCCAGCGGGACCTCCGGCTGGGACCCGAGCGGGACCTGGCCGAGGTTGCAAACCGCCGTGTAGACCGCGTTTACCTCGCGGCCCGTCGGATGCGCGCTTTCGATGAGGGCGTGGCGCGTCTCCGCATCTGACGGCTGGAAGAGCAAGACGGCGTGGGCCCGCTTCCCGTCGCGCCCCGCGCGGCCAGCCTGCTGGTAGTACGCCTCCAGCGAGGCCGGCAGGTCCACGTGCGCCACGAAGCGTACGTCGGCCTTGTCGATCCCCATGCCGAAGGCGTTAGTCGCCACGACGACGCGCGTTTCGCCGGCCTGCCAGTCGGCCTGGACGGCCGCACGCGCCTCGGCGTCGCGCCCGGCATGGTAGTAGTCGGCCGCGACGCCTTCCCCCTGCAGCCACGCCGCATAGGTCTCCACGCGGCGGCGCGTGGAGGCGTAGACGAGCCCCGCCCCGCCGACGCCCTGCACGACCGCGCGCAGGCGCCGTCGCTTCTGGGCCGTCTGGAAGACCGACCAGACCAGGTTGGGCCGGTCGAAACCGGTGATGACTTCGCGCGGATCGCGCAACGCGAGTCCCTCGGCCATGTCGCGGCGCACCTCGGGCGGGGCCGTAGCGGTGACGGCCATCGTCGGCGGGTCGCCCAGCGCCGCGCGCGCCTCGGGGATCTTGCGGTAGTCGGGGCGGAAGTGGTGGCCCCACATGCTCACGCAGTGCGCCTCGTCGACCGCCAGAAGCGCCACCGGCAGCCGCCCAGCGCGCGCCTGGAACCGCTCGGACTGAAGCCGCTCGGGCGAGACGTAGAGCAGATCGAAGCGGCCATGCTCCGCATCGGTCCAGCGTTGCTCGGTGGCGCGGTAAGAGAGGGTGCTATCGATGAAAGCGGCCTCGATGCCGCGCGCCTTCAGGGCAGCCACCTGGTCGTGCATCAGCGCGATGAGCGGGGAGACGACCAGCGCGAACCGCTTCCCCTCCATCATCAGAGCAGGCACCTGGTAGCAGACGGACTTGCCCCCGCCGGTAGGCAAAACGACGAGCGCGTCCTCGCCAGCGCGTGCCGCCGCGATGGCCTCTGCCTGGCCAGGGCGAAAGGCCGTGTGACCCCAGTGCCGCTCCAGCAAGGCGCGAGCGCGCCCCGCTACGGCCTGCTCCTTTGTATTCTGCTCGCTCGATGCCAGCTTGGCGCGCTGCGCCATAGGAGAACAATGCTCTGCTCTTTTAAGTGATCTCTTAACACAAATCCAACACGCTTGGCCGTCCCATTGCGTTACGCCGCCCGGCGTGCCCGTG
Organism: Bacteroidetes bacterium QS_9_68_14; assembly: GCA_003022535.1. Lineage (GTDB taxonomy): Bacteria > Bacteroidota > Rhodothermia > Rhodothermales > Salinibacteraceae > QS-8-64-10. The sequence goes on along the minus strand of PXTT01000024.1, from coordinate 1,125 downwards.
TCTGGAGAACACGTCGAAGCGGGTCTTCCGTTTCGTCTCTGGAAGACTCCAACGGTGGGACGGTCGGCTGGGCGCTGTACTCGCTCGGCCGGCCGTTTCTTCTTTTGACCGCCCTGCCGGCGCTTTTTCAGGGGAGGCGGCCTCGGCGGGTCGGCACGGCCCGCGCGCTCCGGGGAAGCCCCTGCATCGGCGCGGGCGCACCCGTAGGTTGCGCGGGAGCCGCGTCTTTTTTGCCGGATGCTTTGCCTCATGTCCGCCTCGCTCCCGCGCGTGTCCGTCGTGATCGTCACGTGGAACGCGCTTCCGCTCTTGAAGCGCTTCCTGCCTTCGGTCGTGGCTACCGACTATCCCGACCTCGAAATCATCCTCGCCGACAATGCCTCGACGGACGGGTCGGCCGCGTTCGTCCGCGAGCGTTTTCCCAGCGTGAAGGTCGTGCGCCACCCGGCCAACTGGCGCTTCTGCCGGGGCAACAACGCGGCGCTCCCGCACGCCACGGGGCGCTACGTGGCGCTCCTCAACAACGACGTGGCGGTCCCGCCCGGCTGGCTGCATCCACTGGTGCATCTCATGGAGAGACGGCCCGGCGTGGCCGCCGCCCAGCCGAAGCTCCTCCAGAATGGCAACGCGGATCGCTTCGAGTACGCCGGCGCGGCGGGCGGCTTCCTCGACCGGGCCGGCTACCCGTTCGCGCGCGGGCGACTCTTGGAGACGCTGGAGGCCGACCGCGGCCAGTACGATGACGCGCGCGAGGTCTTCTGGACCACAGGCGCGGCGATGCTGCTGCGGCGGAGCGCCCTTGAAGGCAGTTCTCGGGCCGTCGGGCTGCTCGACGAAACCTTCGAGATGCACATGGAGGAGATTGACCTATGCTGGCGGCTTTGGCGGGCCGGCTGGCGCGTGCGCGTCGAGCCGGCGAGCACCGTGCGTCACCTCGGTGGCAGCTCACTGCCCCAAGGGAGCCCGCAGAAGGCGTACTACAATTTTCGCAACAGTCTGCTGATGCTCCACAAGCACCTGCCGCCACGCCGCTGGCGGCGCACGTTCGCCCTCCGTGCGGGGCTCGACGCGGCGGCGGCCACGCGCAGGGCCGCGCAAGGTCGCCTTGGGGAGGCCCGCGCCGTG
>PXTT01000023.1:1372-25106 GCA_003022535.1 Bacteroidetes bacterium QS_9_68_14 | reverse complement strand
CGCCGCAGCCCTTCGCTGAGGATAAACATCGCCCCGATGGTGACGGTGGCCGCGTTGCTGAGGCCGGCCAGCCCCTCCTCGGGCGTGAGGATGCCGCTGAGCATGAGCGTGGCCATGATGATGACGGCCGTCACGTCGAAGGAGACGCGTTCCCAGGCAAACAGCACGATGGCCACGAGGACCAGCGCGAAGACAATGATGACGTTGGCGGACATCGTTTTGGAGAAGTCGGTTTGCTACTTCGCTTCTGCGAGCACCGGCTTTCAAGCCACCGCCGGGGCGGGTGATTCGGCGCGTTCGGGAAGCGAGATCTCGGCGGTCGTGCCGCGCCCGGCGCTGGAGGTCATTCTGAGCTTTTCCCCCAAAAGGCGCAGGCGCTCACGGGTTTCGCCCAGCCCCGTCCGCCGCTTCGTGACATGCGCCCGCGCAGGGCGCCGACTACGACGCCCGGGACGGGGACCCGGGCCGGCAAGAAAAGAAAAAACCAGCGACCCGCCCTGCCGTCGAGGCAGGCAGGACGCTTTTTTCGTTGGGGGGAACTCCCCTGCGAAGAGTAGCATTGGGCCACGGCGCGTTTTCGGTTTCGAAAAAGACGCGCTATGACGACCGAACAACTCTTGGAAAAACTCACCGACGCCGCCGGGCGCATGGGGCTGGACGTGCGCACCGAGAAGGGCAATTTTGAGGGCGGGCGGTGCCGCATGGCTGGCGCGGAGGTCGTCATGCTCAGGAGCTCGAGGCGGTCTACCTGCCGCCGGCGGTGCGCCACGCCCTCGACGAGGCGCGCGCCGGCGAGAAGGAGCCGGGCGGGGCCGACGAGCAGCAACGCGCCCCCGAGCCGTCTGCCAGCGACGTACCCGGCGAAGAGGTCCCCGCCCATGCCGAGTGAACGCGTGGCCGAACAGCCCGAAGACCCCGCCCGCGAGTCCGCCCCCGTGCCAACTGTCCGCGCGACGCTGCTGGGAACGGGCACCTCGACGGGCGTGCCCGTGCTGGGCTGCGGCTGCGACGTGTGCACCTCCGAGGACCCGCGCGACCGGCGTCTGCGCTCCTCCTGCCACCTGGCGGTCCGCCCCCCCGGCCACGCAGGCGACCGCAACGGCGGCGCGCCGGCCGTGCACCTCCAGATCGACACCGGGCCGGACTTCCGGCGGCAGGCGCTCGACGGCGGCATCGACCGCGTCGACGCGGTGCTGTATACGCACGCCCACTCCGACCACGTTACCGGGCTGGACGACCTGCGCCCCTTTTTCTTCGAGAACGGCGCGCCGGTCCCCTGCTTTGCGCGTCCTCACACCGCCGAGCGTCTGCGCGCGGCGTTTCCGCACGTCTTCGTCCACGACGACTACCCGACGGCCGCCAACCTGACCCTCCGCGAACTGACCAGCGAGCGCGCGCCGTTTTTCGCTGAAAGCCGCTACACCGACGACCCCTCGCCGCCGCGCGTGCCTGTCGAGCCCGTCCCGCTGATGCACGGCGCGTTGCCGACCTGCGGATTTCGGGTCGGCCGCTTCGCCTACTTGACCGACGCGAGCGCGATTCCCGAGCCGTCTTTCGCCCAGCTCGAAGGACGCGTGGACACGCTCGTGATCGACGCGCTCCACCGCCGCGACCACCCCACCCACTTTAGCATCGAAGAGGCCACGCAGGCGGCCCGGCGCATCGGCGCGCGGCGCACGTTTTTCACCCATCTCACCCACAGCGTGCGCCACGCCGATGAGGAGCCGCGCCTGCCCGAGGGCGTCCACCTGGCCTACGACGGGCTGCAACTTACGGTCGGCCGCTGAGCGAGGCCGCCTTGCCTGCGCGTTCGAGACTTCGGGCAGGCGCGCCTGGAGGGAGGCGTTCGGCGTTGCACATGGCCTCTCGCGGCCACGCGATGCAGCGCTCACGCGTCGACCTTCTATCATCGCTTGCGCGAAGAGAGAAAGGCCGGGAAGCTCATCCCCGTTGCCGCCGGTTGTCGCTCGGCTTCCTCCGGCTTACCGCGCTGGTCCGTGGAGATTGCCGCGCTCGAGAGGGAGGTCAGAAACGTGATCCCCGTCGAGATCGCCACGATCAGGAGCGTGCCCGGGAGCCCCGCGTTGCCCACGACCCACCCAAAGCGCAGGCACATAATCACGCCTGGGATCGTCAGCATCGACGGCGTGAAACGCCGCCGAAGGTGCTCAGCCCGCTGGGCTTGCCGGTGACGGCTTCTCCCTGCTGTGCCGGCGAGGCCGCCCCGTCGCCGCCGGGCGGAGCGTGAAAATATCGCGCTTCGGGGCGGGCCGGCACCGACGCGCGCGGCTGCCGACTTGTAATTCGCGGCGGCGGTCGCTACCGTGTTTCCCGCGCTCGGGCGGCGGGGGCAAAAGCAGCCCCTGCGGGCGCGCGTCTCTTTCGCTGTCTCTTTCCCTACCTCGGGCGCCCGTCGGCCCCGCTTTTCTCATGGAAGCTCCCGCCGCCACGCAGACCCAGGCGACCCCCGCGCAACCCGCCATCACCGAAAACAGCGAGCCCACCTCTTTTTTCGGGCAGGTCAACCAGATGTTCGACCGGGCCGCCGCCCACGCTGACCACCCGCCCGGCATCCTCAATCAGATCAAGGCCTGCAACAACATCTGCCGGTTCGAATTTCCCGTCGAGCGCGACGACGGTAACATCGAAGTCGTGCGCGCCTTTCGCTCAGAGCACTCCCATCACAAAAAGCCCACCAAAGGCGGCGTCCGCTACGCCACGAGCGTCGACGAGGACGAGGTGATGGCCCTGGCGGCGCTGATGACCTACAAGTGCGCCATCGTAGACGTGCCCTTCGGCGGGGCCAAGGGGGGGATCAGAATCAACCACACCGGCTACTCGAAGCACGAGCTACAAAACCTCACGCGGCGCTACACCTTCGAGCTGATGCGCAAAAACTTCATCGGTCCGGGGGAGGACGTGCCCGCCCCCGACTACGGCACGGGGCCACGCGAGATGTCGTGGATCCTCGACACCTACAACCAGACGACCACGAAGCCGCTCAACGCCATCGCTTGCGTGACCGGCAAGCCCATCGGCCAGGGCGGCGTGCGCGGGCGCACCTCGGCGACAGGGCGCGGCGTCTTCTACGGCATCCGCGAGGCGTGCCGCTCCGAGGAAGACATGGCCAACCGCGACCTGACGACGGGCCTGGACGACAAGACGGTTATCGTCCAGGGCCTCGGCAACGTCGGCAGCTACGCCGCGCGCTTTTTGCAGGGGGGCGGCGCGCGCATCGTCGGGGTCTCCGAAGTTGAAGGCGCGCTCTACGACGAGGCAGGCCTGGACGTGGAGGCGCTTCTCGACCACCGCGCTGAAACCGGTTCCATCAAAGGCTTCGGCGGCAACAGCGGGGAAGCGACCTTCACCGAAAACGGGGCCGAGGCGCTCGAGTGGGAGTGTGACATCCTCATCCCCGCCGCGCTCGAAGGGGTCATCACCGAGGCGAACGCCCCGCGCATTCGCGCCAAAATCATCGGGGAGGCGGCCAACGGTCCCGTCACCAACGCGGCCGACAAGATCCTGCGGAAGAAGGGCGTGATGATCCTGCCGGACGTGTACCTCAACGCCGGCGGGGTGACCGTCTCGTACTTCGAGTGGCTGCGCAACCTCTCGCACGTGCGCTTCGGGCGCATGTCCAAGCGCTTCGAAAAGCGCTCGGCGGAGCGCATCCTGCGGAGCGTCGAGGAGCTGACCGGCGACCGCTTCCCCGAGCAGGTCTACGAGGACGTGGCCACCGGCGCCAGCGAAGCGGACCTCGTCAACAGCGGGCTGGAGGAGACGATGGTCCACGCCTACCAGGAGATCCGCAAGGTCGCTGCGCAGAAAGGGGTGGACCTGCGCACTGCCGCCTTCGTCAACGCCATCGACAAGATCGGCGTGGCCTACGGCGAGCTGGGAATCTTTCCGTGAGGGACGGAGGGAAGAGCAACAGAAGGAGGGGGAAGCTGGCCCCAGCCCTTGCCGCGCTTCCAGCGCTGCGCGCTACTCCTTCTCGGCGTCTTCGGAGGAATCGTCGTTTGGGCCGGCGGCCTCGGGCTCGCGCTCGGCAGCCTGATCGGCGAGGCGAGCTATCAGATCGGCGCTGTGGCCGAAGACGACTTCCGTCTTGTTCCCAGGGTGCGCGGCGATGTGAATGGTGTGAAACGCTTCCCAGCACGGGTAGATGGCCAGGCTCGAGTAGCCGCTAGTATCGGAGTTGATGTCCCCGCGCCAGCAGATGACGACCTGCCCGTTGTGGAAGATGCATCCGTCGAGGACACGCCCCGTCCCGCTCACGCCGCTCTCGTCAGAGCAGCGCACCACGGTGAACGTGCGCGGCTCGGTGCTGGTGTGGTCGTCTCCGCCGGAGGGGGCGGAGCGGGCCGCTTGTCCCCGGCGGCTCGCGTGCTCATCGCGCCCGTGCTGGGCCTCGCTTGAGGCAGCAGGGGGGGGTGCATTGGTTCCGTCTTCGGGCATGGCGCAAACGGCAGGTAAGGAGCGAGGACGACGATGTAGGGGACTGGCCACGCGGCAGGAGGCGTGCAATCTCCACTTCTGTACCGAAGTGGGGCAGACGAGTTCGGAGGCGTGCGGTGCGTCGGGGCAGGCACTACAGTTTTCGCTCCGGCCTCCTCGGACGGATCTTCGGGAGAGAGCGCGTGGCGGAATGGGCTGAACGCTCGCAGCAGCGCCGCGAAGAGGCGCGGCAGCGGGAGTGAAAAATGGGCCAAGCAGGCCACCACCGTACACGCCTGGATCGAAGAGCGGGAGCAAGAACTCGAGCGCGTGCTCGGACGCATCCAGGAGCTTCGCGCCGCGCAGGCGCCGGAGGAGCGCGTCGAGGCATCTCGCTTTCGGGGCCGAAAACCCCGAACGGGAAATTCGTATGCTGCGCGAGGCGAGCCGCGACCGGGAGCGCTGGGCGCGTGGCCCGCTTTTCCGTTGACGGGAAAGCGGCGAAGGGGACATCGCGCGCCGAACGGCCTTTCGCGCATGGTGTGGAGACGAACGCCCGGTCTGCGTCTACCACGACGCCGACTACGAACCGGGTGTCCCCCGGGAAATAGCGACTACGAAGGGCCGTGGTTTGGAACAGGCCACGTACCGGGCACCAGGAGTAGCGCGCGCGCCTGGACGAGCGACCGACGGAACGAGCGGCCGCGCGCGCTCGTGGTCTGCGCCTGCGTTCGCTGCCGCCCTTTCGCTTGTCGCCCGTGCTCGCGCGCCGCTTCGTCGTTGCGCTCCTCGCCGCGTTGCTCGGGGGCGTTGCCGCCTCACCGTCCGCCGCGCAGACAGATGCTGTGAAGGACGCGCCGCTGACCCTCTCGCCTCAGAAGGCCCGGCCCGGCCAGTCCGTCACCGTCCGCTACGACCCGCAGGCCCCGGAAGCCCGGCTCCGCTCGCCCGAGGCGCTGGAGCTGGTCGTGCGCTACCAGCAGCCCGACTACCGCGTCCTGCCGATGCGGGAAAAAGGCGGCCGCTGGCAGGCGCAGTTCACGCCCGATTCGAGCGCGCGCTTCCTGCGCCTCTACGTCCAGTCCGACAGCGCGCGCGACCGGAACGGGGGCGCCGTCGGCTGGGGGCGAATGCTCTACGGCGCAGACGGGCGGCCCGTGCGTGGTGCGCACACGGCCCGTGCCGCCTTTCTGCGCGAGCATCGCGGCGACAACGCGTCCGATTCGCTGCTGATGCGGGCGTACCGCCGCGAACGAGCGCTGCATACCGAGCACCTCGAGGCGAAGGCGCACCTGAGCGCGCTTCGGGCGGACGCCGCCCGCCAGCGCTACGCCGGTTCTCCCGCGAAGCTGCGCGAGGTGCAACGCGCCTACTACGCACTGGGCCGCCAGGAGCGCGCGCAGTCCGCAGGGGCCATGCTGGCGGAGGCAGCTCCGCGTGGTCCCGAGGCGCGGCTGGCGGCCTTCCGCCGTGCTACGGCCGAGGGGCAGCGCCCGGCTCGCACCCGCCGGCGCGTCGAGGAGTTCTTGGAGCGCTTCCCGCATTCGTTTTTCGAGGGCAGGCTCTACGAGGCGCTTTTCAAAAAATACCGCGCCGCTGACCTCGCCGATTCGGTGCGCGTCGACTCGATGCGCTGGGCCGGCCGGCGGTGGATTCGAGCCGAGCAGATCAACCCGGCGCGGGCGCACGGGCAGCTCGCGCAGGCGCTGGCGGAGGCCGGCCGCTACGACGCGGCGGCCCGGCACGCCCGCCAGGCCGTCCAGGCTGTGAGCAAAGGGGCGCCAGCCGAGTACTCATTTTTTAAAACGGACAGTAGGTGGGACTGGGCGCCGGCTCCACGCCTCCCCGCAGCGCGCCGCCGCCAGGCGCGCCGGCAACATGGAAAGCATCGCGCCGTGCTGGGGCGCGTTCACTTTCGCCAAGCACGCTACGCGAAGGCCGCCGACGTGCTCGCCCGCGCGGCCCGCGAGCGCCCGGACGACCCCGCCCTCTGGCAGGACCTGGCGAAAGCCCGCGAGCAGGCCGGCCAGCCGGAAGGCGCCTTCGCCGCCGCCGAGCAGGCCGTCCGCCACGCCCCGACCGACAGCACGAGCCGCGCGCTCTTTCGCCGCCTCTACCGCCGGCAGCACGGCTCGGGCGAGGGGCTGCAAGACGCCGTGGCCCGCCTCGCCCGCCCGACGCTGATGGCGGAGCGCCTGGACCGCCCCGCTCCGTCGCTTCGCCCCCTCACGCGCCTGGACAGCAGCAACGCCCCGTCCGCCGGCCCGCCGCGCGGGGAGGCGCCCGACCCCGAGGCGCTGCACGGCACGGTGCGGGTGGTGGAGCTCTGGGCCTCGTGGTGCGCCCCCTGCCACGAGGCGTTCCCGCCCTTGCAGGCCACCTACGAAACGTACCGCGACGCGCCGGACGTGACGTTCATGGCCGTCAACACGAGCTGGAACGATACGAAGGCGCGGGCGCGGCGCTTCGCCGAGGCGGGCGGCTACACGGTGCCGCTCTACTGGGACGCGGGCGGGCAGTGGGCGCAGGCGATGGGCATCCGAAGCATCCCGGCGACGGTCCTGATCGGCAAAGGGGGGCGCGTGCAGTTTCTCGAAAAAGGCTTCAGCGGCCCGGCGCAATATGCCGAACGCCTCGCGCTCCGCATCGAGCTACTGCGCTCACTGTCGCCGGGCGACTCGGCCGGGGCGCGCTGAGCGGGCCCCTACCCTCGCAGGGGGCCGCCGGGGCTGGGCGCAAACTCACGGCGTGGCCGGGAGCAGCTTTCGGAGGGCCTCCGCGTCGCCGTCGTTGGGGGCCGGGTCGAGGCCAAGCAGGCGGCACATCAGCCGGTACAGGTTGATCGCCTCGACTGGCCGGGTCGTCTGCCCGCTTGCGAAGGCCGGGCCGCGCGCGTAGAGGATGCCGCGCATCGAGGGGGCAGAGGGCACGTAGCCGTGCGTGCCGCCGGTAAACGCCTCGTCATGTTCGGCAAAGTAGTCGTGCGTGCTGATGGACCAGCCCGCCGACGCGATCCCAATGATCGGCGGGATGCGGCGGCTGCCGGAGAAGTGAAGCGAGTCGGGCACCGCGCTTTTGTGGTACACGTCCAGCTCGGGATGCGCGCCGCGCAGCGCCTTTAGGGCGGCCGCGGCGCTCGTGCCGTCCTTCGGCCACGCCATGAGGACCGGGGAGTCGTCGGTGATGCGCAGGTCGCTGACGGCCGGGCGCCCGCCGGTGCCAGTGAGGTAGTCGTCCAGGAAAATGACGCGCTCGCGCGAGAGCGGGGCCATGCCGTGGTCGCTGGTGACGATGACGTTGACCTTCTCGGCCTGCCCGCGGGCGCGGAGCCCGTCGTAGAGCCGCTCCAGGTAGCCGGTAACGAGGTCGGGCCGCTCGGAGGGCGGGCGGTCCAGCCACTGGAGCACCTGGTCGACGCGCTCCGCGCCGGGCACGCTGCCGTCGTAGCGGCGCCAGTAGGTGGGCCGCACGCCTCCAATGGCCGCCTCCGAGCCGGGCCAGAAGTACGTCGCTGCCGTCAGGCCCTGCTTTTCGGCCGTTACCCAGATCGGTTCCGCGTCCCACCACCGCGCGTTGCGAATGGCCTCGGTGTTGCCCAGGCTGAACGAGGCGTCGAAGGCGGGGTCGTAGATGTTGTTGGAAATGATGCCGTGACGGGCGGGGTACTGCCCCGTGACGAGCGTGTAGTGGTTGGGAAAGGTCTTGGTCGGGAAGGCGAGCTTCAAGTAGTCGGCCTTCGTGCCGGTGCGGGCCATCCGGTCGAGCGCCGGGGCGTCGTAGCGGCGCGCGTAGCCGTCGCGGAACCCGTCGAGCGAGACGAGGATGAGCGGCGCGGGCGCATCGCCCGTCGTCGAAGACACGGGGGCAGAATCCTCGGCAGGAGCCGCGCGCTCGGAGGCTGCGCACCCGCTGAGGACGAGAGCGCAGGCGGCGAGCAGAAGAGCAGTGGGATGGGGGCCGCGGGGCCGGGCACAGGTGCGCATCGCAAGGGCAAGCAGGGGCAGCGGGCAGAGCGAGTGGCGAAAGGCGTTACTGGCGGCGCGCGCCCGTAGGTTCGACGCGACGTTCAGGAAGCGAAGGGACGCTCGCGTTGCGAGGGACGCCCGTCCGCCGTCTGCCACCGTCCGCCGTCATCCTCGCCGCCCACAGGGCGCACCGCGCACAGCTCGTGCAGGCGGCTCACGGTACGCTTGAACTTCTCGGCCACGCCGCCGCGCAGGCCCTCGCCCCCCTCGGCGGCGAACCAGTCCTCCGGCGGGGCCGCGGCCGAGAAGAAGAGCGCGGGCGCCGCCTCGGCCATGTAGAGGTCGTCTACGAGGCGCAGGAGGCGCAGCGCGTCGTCGGTGTCCCCGACTTGGACGCCAGCCACCGAAAGGCGCTCCGTGGCGAGCAACTGTTCGACGAGGCGGGCGTGGGTCGTCTCGGTCGAGGCGCGGCGCAGCTCGGCGAAGGAGCACCAACGCTTCGGCTCCGTGGCGCGTTCGTGCGCGTCGCGCAGGGCGCGCCGCGCCGCCGCAGGCGGGCCGACGAAGACCGCGCCGCGCCCGTCGGGGTCGTCGCCATCGAGCTGGCGCCGCCGGTCGGCCCCGCGCACGAGAACCGTCTCGCACCGGCCCGCGAGCGCGTCGGTCAGGAAGCGCCGGTGCGCCCCGCCCCCGCTGACGTGGCGGCTGAGAAACGCGCCGGGGCGCGCGTTGCTGGTGCCCATCAGGGCCACGCCGCGGGCGGTGAGGGCTTTCAAGAAATGCGACAGGCGCGCCTCGTTGGCCGCGTCGTCGAGCTCGACCTCGTCGAGCAGGAGCGCGCGAATGCGGTGCTCCTCAGCCAGCGCGGCGGCCAGGCGTTGCGGCGCGGCGGCGGTGCGAAAGAACCCGCCGCTGTGAAGGAAGGCGCAGGGGACCTCAGGCGCGAGCGCGTGGAAGGCGGCGGCCATCAGGTGCGTCTTGCCCGTGCCCGCCGGGCCGACCAGGTAGAGCCCGCGCGGGGGCTGGGGAGCGCCCATGCCGGGGAGCCACGCGCGCAGGCGCTCCGCGAGCGGGAGCGTTCCGGCCACGCGCTCGGTGAAGGCGCGCGCCTCGTGCAGGGCCTCGCGTTGCTCGTCGCTTTCGGCGCGGTACGTCTCGAAGCGCGCCTCCGCGAAGCGCGCCGGGGGCCTAAGCGAGCCGAGGGCGTCGGGGAGGGGCACGGGAGCGTGGAGCTTGGGAGACGGTGGATAGTGGATGGTTTTCGGGTTGCCGCCCGCGCTGCTGCGGCTACAAGCGTCGCCACTCGATCTCCTCGAAGGAGAGCGTGACGCGCCCGTTCTCGTCGATGAAGCGCTCGCGGCTGTCGGCGTCGAAGCGCAAGAGGTCCAGCGGCGCGTGGCGCGTCGGCCTGTCGCGCAGGACCTCGCGGACGGTCGCGGCCACGCGGCCGAGCGGCTGGTCCCACTTGCCGAGCGCGAAGTGGGTGCGCGGGTAGCGCTGCAGCAGCGCGCGAATCTTCGCGGCGGAGACCGCGCCGGCCTCGCCCCATAGGCGCGGGTCGTCCCACGGGTCGAGCGCCACCACGTCGGGCTTGTAGCGGTCCTCGCGCGGGGCCGGCACCTCCACTTGGAGGTCGGGGTACGCCGGCAGGTAGAGCGCCCAGAGGAAGGCTTTCATCCAGACGTGGGCTTCGCGCTCCCGTTTGTGCTTGACGAGGACGACCTGCGCCGTTTTGTCGTCTTCGCCAGCCGTTTTGAACGTGTACTTGCGGCGCAGGGGCTTGTCGGAAGGCATCCCGGAAAACCTCGCAGCGGCGTGTTGCTTCGCGAAAGCCTGGCGCGGCCCACCGGTTGGTGTGGCCTACCGGTTTGTAAGCGGGAGTGCGCTGGGATGTGCCCCGTGCCACGCGTGCCTTCGGCGGGAAATCGCATTGCTTCTCTGCGCGGCGCTTTCACAAAGCGGTGCAAAAATGCCCGGCAGACGGTGACACTGCGCTGTCACCCGCGCTTTGTAAGGTGGAGGCAGAAGCAACACACCGACCGAAGGCCCTCTGCGTCTTCTTTGCTTTCGCTCCGTTCCCCGACTTCTCCCGAAGCGCCATGAGCACGCCCACCGAGAACAACGACATCCCGAAAAAAGTCAACCCGCTGAGCCGCCGCCCGGACCAGCGCCGCCTCGTGATGGCTGTGCGCGGCGCGGCGGGCACGGGCAAGAGCGTCTTTGCCGCCTCGATGGCCAAGGCCGTGGAGGGCCGCCTCTGCTTCTTCGATACTGAGCGCAAGGCGCGCCTCCTGCCCGGCGCCGACGGCTCCGAGTTCGACGCCATCGAGATCGAGCACCCCGACGAGTTGCCGGAGTTCATCGACTGGGCGCTCGACGGCGAAGGCCAGAAGCAGGGCTACGGCGCCTTCGCGCTCGACTCGTGGGCCATGTACTTCGGCCGCAAGCACCGCGAGACCTTGCAAGCCGTGCGCTCCCGTACCGGCGACCCGACGGCTCAGCCCACCGCCGACGAGCTCCAGAACGACCAGATGGTGTACCAGGAGGTCCTGCGTCGCCTCTGCGTGGACAGCGGCAAGCACGTCGTTATCACCGACCAGATCGGCGCGAAGGGCCGCGAGGACGCCGAGGAAAACGAAATGGGCCGCGTGCTTCCGATGACCACCGGCGGCCTCGAATACTTCGTGGACGTGATGGTAGAGCTGGAGGTGCGCCAGGACGGCTTCGAGCAGGTCCACGTCGCGCGCGTCGTCAAGTCCAACAGTCCGCACTTCCCCGTCGGGCTGGAAGTCGAGAATGCGACCTTCGCCGACTTCCTCGCCCGCATGGACGAGGCGCCGCAACCCGAGCCTGCCGAAGAGCCGGCCACGCTCCCTGACGTCCCCGCCGCGCCCGAGGCCGAGTCCGGTCCCACGCCCGCCGGCCCGACGCTGGACGCGCTCTTGAGCGCTGCGGAGGAGCACGGCATCACCCGCGCGCAGCTTACCAGCGCGGCCAGCCACTACTGCGGCACGAGCAACCTCGACGCGCTCACGCCCGCCGACCTCGCCGACCTGATGGAGCGCTTGCAGGCCCGCTACGGCGACGGCGACGCCGCCAGCAGCGACGCGAGCGGCAGCGGGGCGACGGAGCCGGCCGAGGACCGAGGCGCCCGCCCGTCGGCGGCGCGCACGAACGGTCAGGCGGAGACGGCCGAGGCGGAGGCGGCATAACCGCGGGCGGGCGCCGATGGCATCCCGAATCGTAGGGGCACAGTGCGCTGTGCCCCTACGGTGCGTTTGAGACGCGCGTTGCCAGAAAGAAAACCGTCCTCGCCCTGTGGCGTTACGCGGCAGAGGCTACGCATGTCTACATTGACGGGATGCTTGTTCTCCTCATTCACCTGATGCTTTCGCTGTGGACGCACCGCCCGTTCGCTCTACTTCGGAAGACCTCGACCCCGACGCGTCGTCTGGGAGGCACGCCGTGAACGTCACCGGGGCCGCGCCGGAGGAGGCGCTTCAGTCTGTCTTCGGCTACGACTCGTTTCGCCTGCTACCAGCTCCCGGCGCTCGTGCGCGAAGGGGTCGGCGTCGTCGTCTCGCCGCTCATCTCGCTGATGCAGGACCAGGTGGCCGCCCTCCGCCAGCAAGGCGCCCGCGCTGCGTTTCTGAACTCCAGCCTCTCGGGCCGTGCCAAGCGCCGCACGCGTCAGGAGGTGAAAAACGGAGCGCTCGACCTGCTCTACGTCGCCCCCGAGCGGGTGATGACCGAGCGCTTTCAGGCGCTCCTGGGCGAGAGCCGCGTGGCCCTCTTCGCCATCGACGAGGCGCACTGCCTCTCGCAGTGGGGCCACGACTTTCGCCCCGACTACCTCGAGGTGGCGCGCCTGCGCGAGCGCTTCCCCCAGGTGCCCTGCGTGGCCACCACCGCCACCGCCGACGAGGAGACGCGCCGCGACCTCCTCGAGCGGCTGCGCATGGAGCAGAGCGACCTCTTTCTGGCTGGCTTCGACCGGCCGGAAATCCGCTACACCGTCACGCTCAAGCGCAACCCCAAGGAGCAGCTCAAAGGCTTCATCGAAGAAGAGCACGCGGCCGACGACGCGGGGATCGTCTACTGCCTTTCCCGAAAAAAGGTGGAGAAGACCGCCGCGTGGCTTTCCGAACACGGCCACGAGGCGTTGCCCTACCACGCCGGGCTCTCCGCGAAAAAACGCGAGCGCCACCAGGATCGCTTCCTCCACGAGGAGGGCCTCATTATCGTGGCTACCGTGGCCTTCGGGATGGGCATCGACAAGCCCGACGTGCGCTTCGTGGCGCACCTTGACCTGCCCAAGAGCCTCGAAGCCTACTACCAGGAGACCGGCCGCGCGGGCCGCGACGGCCAGCCGGCCAACGCCTGGATGGCCTACCGCTACGCCGACGTGGTGCGCCTGCGCAAGATCATCGAGAAGAGCGCCAGCGCAGGCACCGAGTACGCCTGGACGAAGCGCCACAAGCTCAACGCCACGCTCGGCTACTGCGAGACGAGCGCCTGCCGCCGCCGCGTGTTGCTCAGCTACTTTGGCCAGGAGCCGGGCTTCGAGCGCTGCGGCAACTGCGACACCTGCCTCGACCCGGTGGAGACCTGGGACGCGACCACCGCCGCGCAGAAGCTGATGAGCTGCATCGTGCGCACCGGGCAACGCTTCGGCGCGGGCCACGTGACGGACGTGCTCGTCGGGCGCGACACGAAGAAAATCCGCCAGAAAGGCCACCAAACGCTATCGACCTACGGCATCGGCGAGGAGCTGGGGAAGGGCGGCTGGAAATCGGTTGCGCGCCAGCTTGTGGCGGCGGACCTGCTGGACGTGGACGTGACGGGCTACGGAGCCTTGAAGCTCACCGAGGCGAGCGGCCCTGTCCTGCGTGGGGAACGGAAAGTGGAGCTCCGAAAAGACCGCCTGCCCGACACGTCCTCGTCCGCGAACGCGAAGACGCGCACCGCCCCGGAAGACCAACTGCCCGACACGCCCGGCGCGGAGGAACTCTTCGAGGCGTTGCGCGCGAAGCGGACCGAACTTGCCAGCCAGCAGGGCGTTCCGCCGTACGTCGTCTTCGCCGACAAGACGCTGCGGGCGATGGTGGCGCACCAGCCGGCCACGCTCGACGAGTTCAACGCCCTCAGCGGCGTGGGCGAGGTCAAGCGTGAGCGCTACGGGGAGGCGTTCCTGGCCGTGATCGCCGAGCACCCAACCGCGGAGCAGTAAAGGGCCGCCGCCCGCCTCCTGCGGGCTCCCGAAACGGCAACGCCGGGGGGCCTGGCGCGCGCCCACGCGCCTCCGCCGAGCCAGGGCAACGCGCGCTGGCCCCGGCGCCTCGTCGGGCACGGCTGAGAGCGGTGGTTCTGCAAACACCACGGCGCCAAGCTCGCCAACCAGCTATTCCTCTCATCCCCTCGCCCAGAACATGCTCGACATTGAACTGATTCGCCGCGAGCCGGGACGCGTCCGCGAGGCGCTGCGCGCGAAGGGGTTGCTCGAAGAGGGCGTGGCCGAAGCGAAGGGCGAGGACCCGGTCGAGCGTGCGCAACGCCTCGACGCGAAACGGCGCGACACGATCACCGCACTGGAGGACGCGCAGGCCGAGCGCAACGACCGCTCCCAGCAGATCGGCGAGCTGATGCAGGCGGGCGAGGAGGAGAGGGCCCAGGAGCACATCGCTCGCACGAAAGAGCTCAAACAGGACGTCCAGTCCCTCGAAGAAGAGGTCGAGGAGACCGAAGCGGCCCTCCGTCCGTTGCTGCTGGCACTGCCGAACCTGCCGCACTCGAGCGTGCCCGTCGGGGCAGACGAAGGCGATAACGAGGTTGAGGAGGAAGTCGGCCGCGCGCCGGCGTTCGACTTCGACCCGCAGCCGCACTGGGCGCTCGCCGAGCAGCACGGGCTCGTGGACTTCGAGCGCGGGGCGAAGGTCACGGGCGCAGGCTTTCCCTTCTACACGGGTCAGGGCGCGCGGCTGCAACGCGCGCTCGTGCAGCTTTTCCTCGACGAGGCCGCCGAGGCCGGCTACGCCGAGATGCAACCGCCCCTCTTCGTCAACGAGGCCTCCGCGCGGGGTACCGGCCAGCTCCCCGACAAAGAAGACCTGATGTACGAAATCGGGCGCGACGAGCTGTTTCCGATCCCGACCGCCGAGGTACCGGTGACCAACTTCTTCCGGGAGGAAATCCTCAGTGCCGAGGCGTTGCCGATCAAGCGATGTGCCTACACGCCCTGCTTTCGGCGCGAGGCCGGCAGCTACGGGCAGGACGTGCGTGGCCTCAACCGGCTGCACCAGTTCGACAAGGTCGAGCTCGTGTGGCTCGCGCGCCCCGACGAGAGCTACCGCGCCCTCGAGACGCTCCGCACCGACGCCGAGCGGCTTCTGGAGAAGCTGGGCCTGCCGTACCGCCGCCTGCTGATGTGCACCGGCGACCTGGGCTTTGCGCAGGCCAAGAAGTACGACCTAGAGGTGTGGAGCGCCGGCCAGGAGCGGTGGCTGGAGGTCTCCAGCGTGTCGAACTTCGAGAGCTTTCAGGCGCGCCGCGCCGACATCCGCTACCGCCCCGAGCCGGAGGCCCGCCCGCGTCCCGTTCACACGCTCAACGGCAGCGCGCTGGCGCTCCCGCGCGTGATCGCGGCCCTGCTGGAACACTTCCAGACCGAAGACGGCGCCGTCGCGTTGCCGGGCGTGCTGACTGAGTACACGGGATTCGAGCGCATCGGGTGAGGTGGGCAATCAGCCATCGGCTCTCGCGTGAAGGTTTTCGCCGGAAGAGCGTGTGCTACGCTGCGAGAGCGACGTTCGCAGGACGGCGTTCTGCACGCTCCGCTTCAAAACGCCCCTTCGAAAAAAGCCCGACGCGAGCGAGGCCGAGGTCGGCTCGGTCGACTTTCTGCTCGACAACGACTATCCGCTGCGCGGCGAGGTGCCGGCCTGCCAGTCGGCGTGAGGGGCCCCTGTGAGGGACGACCGCGTGGGGGTTTCTGGAAGAAGCGTAGCAGAAACGTTGCAGCTTCACCGAATCCTGTTTAGCCTGGGCCGCACAGCCGCACATTCAGGAACTTGCGCGTGCGGACAGGCTTCATAAGCCACGCTTCGACCGGGTGGCAGCCTGCCGCGTGTCTCCCACCTGCGCGTGGCCGGCACGGAGTGGCCCCCTCCTTTCTACCCAACCTCTACGACCATGTCTAAGCCCACCAACGTCTTCCGCATCGACATCGAGCCGAGCGACGAGCACCCGAACCGTCACTCCACCCATGGCTGGCAGGTGCGCGTCAAGCGGCACAACGAGCAACACACCAAGTACTTCTCCGACAAGAAGTTCGGCGGCAAAGAAAGCGCGCTCGAAGAATCCGTCGAGTACCGCGACGATCTGCTCGAAGAACTTCCCCCGCCGCAGGACCCGGTCAAGAAGTCGGCCCTGGCGCGCTCAAAGACGGGCGTCATCGGGCTGAACTTCTGCCACAAGGACGACGGCAGCGGCACGCTCAAGCCCTACGTGCAAATTAGCTGGCTCGAGGAAGACGGCGCGCGCCGCTCGGCGGCCTTCTCGGTCAACAAGTGGAGCCTCGACCGGGCCGTCTGGAAGGCGTGCCAGCAGCTTTACGAAGCGCGCCAGTCGCAGGACCGCGACGCGCCAGAACCGGAGGAGATGTACCAGACGGCCATCCCCAAAATCGTTGAGCAACACCGCCGCCTGACCCGCAAGGCTCGCGCCCGGGGGAACGACGTGGACGTCTCCAGCATGCCCGACCCTGACGAGTTCGATCCCGATAGCGTGGCCGTGCCGGAGTGACGCCTTCGGCGGCTGGACGGGGGGACCGCGGATGACGCACCGCAGTCTTTCACTGCGTCTCGCGCCCTGATGACAGGCAAAAGGCCCGCCCGCCACGTCGGCGGGGCGGGCTTTTGCTATTGTGAGGGGAGGCGCTACCGCTCGAAGTAGCGGTCACGGTGGTGGGCGCACCCCGGGTTGAAGGCGGCCCCGCAGCGCGGGCACTGCGGCTCCGTGTCGAGGTACGTGCGGATCGAAAAGGTGCTCGCGCAGGCGCCGCAGCGCACCGCCTGCTCGTCGAAGCGGGCGACTGGCCACGGCGTGGCTGCATGGCCGGCCCGCGCCCGGTGGCAGCGGAAGCAGGCGTAGAACGCGCCGCAGCAGGGAAACTTAATCGCCACGATGTCGCGCGCGCTGTCGTAGTGAGCGCAGCGCGCCTGCGGGCCCACGGCCACGCCCCGCACCGCCACGTCGCTGCTTCTTCGTTCGTTCGCGCCCATGGGGAGGAAGGGGGCAGGTCGAGTCGGAAGGCCGCTCCCGCGCCCCTGCGCGCCGGTCGGGCCACGCGCCCTGTTCCCGAAGCGAGCAGGACGGCCTGCAGCGACCGCCGCGCGGTCCGCCGCCACGGAGCGACGCTACGCGGCGGCTTTGTGGCGCGCGTCGGGGGTGAGGTGGCGCTTGCGCAGGCGAAACGCCTCGGGCGTGATTTCGATCAGCTCGTCGCCGCGGATGAACTCGATGGCTTCTTCCAAGCTCAGGTCGCGCGGTGGGGCGAGGCGCTCCAAGGCATCGGCGCTGGCGGCGCGCATGTTGGTGAGCTGCTTCTCTTTGGTCATGTTCACGTCCAGGTCTTGCGGGCGGCTGTTCTCGCCGACGACCATGCCCTCGTAGACTTCGTCGCCCGGCTCCACGAAGAGCGTGCCCCGCTCCTGGATGTTCATTGCCGCGTAGCCGGTGGCCTGCCCGCGCCGGTCGGCCACGAGGGCCCCGGTGGTGCGCCCCTCGATCTCGCCGGCCCAGGGACGAAACTCCTCGAAGCGACGCGTGAGCAGGCCCGTCCCCTTCGTGTCGGTGCGGAAGACGGTGCGGTAGCCGATGAGCCCGCGGCTGGGCACCTCGAACTCGATGCGCACGCGGCCGGTGCCGTGGTTGGTCATGCCCGCCATCACGCCCTTGCGCTCGCCCATTTTTTCGATCACGACCCCGGTGTGCTCCTCGGGGACGTCCGCGAAGGCGCGCTCGTAGGGCTCGCAGGTCTGCCCGTCGATCTCTTTGGTAATGACGCTCGGGCGGCCGACGCACAGCTCGTAGCCCTCGCGGCGCATCTGCTCGATGAGGACGGCCATCTGCAGCTCGCCCCGCCCGCTGACGATGAAGCGGTCCGCCGAGTCGGTCTCCTCGACGCGAATAGCAAGATTGTCCTCCGCCTCTTTGAGCAGGCGCTCGCGCAGCTGCCGGCTGGTGACGAACGTTCCCTCCAGGCCGCTCATCGGCCCGTCGTTGATGCGGAACTCCATCGAGAGGGTCGGCTCGTCTACGTGCAGGGGCTCGAGCGGCACCGGGTCCTCCGCGCGCGAGAGGCTCTCCCCCAACCCGATGCCCTCCATGCCGGCCACGGCGACGATGTCGCCCGGCCCGGCCCGGTCGGTCTCCACGCGCTCCAGCCCCTCGTAGTCGAAGAGCGCGGTGACGCTGGCCTGCTCGGTGGAGCCGTCGCGGTGGCACAGGCTCACGCGCTGCCCGTCTTCGATCGTGCCCTGCATGACGCGCCCCAGCGCGAGAGGGCCGAGATAGTCGTTCGGCTGCACGCTGGTGACGAGCACTTGCAGAGGCGCATCGGCCTCGCCGGTGGGCGCGGGGACGCTTGCCGTGAGCGACTCGAAGAGCGGGCGCAGGTCCGTCAGCTCCCCACCGGGTTCGAGGGCGCACTCCCCACGCGTGGCCACGGTGTAGCGCACGGGAAACTCGATCTGCTCGGCCGTGGCGCCGAGGTCGATGAAGAGGTCGTAGATCCAAAACCACCACCGCCGGCAGGTCCAGCTCCAGCGCCTTCTGCACGACGAAGCGGGTCTGCGGGAGCGGCCCCTCGGCGGCGTCCACCAGTAGCAGGATGCCGTCGACCATGCGGAGGATGCGCTCGACTTCCCCGCCGAAGTCGGCGTGGCCGGGTGTGTCCACGATGTTGATTTTGGTGCCCTCGAACATCACGGCCGTGTTCTTGGCCATGATGGTGATGCCCTTCTCGCGCTCCAGATCCATCGAGTCCATCACGCGCTCGGCCACGTCCTCGTTTTCGCGGAAGGTGCCGCTCTGGTGGAGCATGGCGTCCACGAGGGTGGTCTTGCCGTGGTCCACGTGCGCCACGATGGCGATGTTGCGGAGGGCTTTCGGCATGGGAGGGTGGGGACGAGGGAACGTGAGTGTGCGGATGTGTTGTAGGGGTGCGCCCGCCGGTTCGTGCCCGCTTTGGCTTGAACTTTCGGCTTGGAAGCGGCCACGCGGGGCGCGCTTCCGCGCCGCCCCCTCCAGCCGCGGCGGGACCAGCACCATCGCCCCGTCACCGCCGAAGGCGAAGGGCAGTTCCGGGTCGTCTTCCAGCTCCAGAAGCGCAATGGCCGCGGAGGCGCCCCCGAGGTTGACCTCGCGGTAGCGCCCGGTCCCGGTGGCCGAGGTGGGGTCTTCCACGTCGGTCACGGCCACGTGCCACCCGGGCGAGCCGGCGCGTAGGCCGCCGGGTCGGCCCCGTCGCGAAAGCGCTCGCGCATCGGCAGATCGGTGTAGCAGCTCACTGCGTTCGCCGTTGCGAGTTGAAAGTTGCGGGTTGAATACCTCTCAAACCGCCATCGACCGAAGCCCCCCCTTCCCAAGCTCACGCCCTCACCCCCGCTCGGCCAGCGCGCGGCGCACCAGCTCGCCCGAGCTCTGGGCGTCGGCGTCGGCGCGGAGAGCTTTGCGGAGGGCGCGCTCCGCCTCGGCGGTGCTCATGCCCATCTCCTCGAGCGCCGAGAGCGCGTCGGCGCGGGCCTCGCGCTTGGCCGCGTCGCCCCCGGCGGAGAGCGCGCCGTCCCCCGAGCCGGTGTCGATGCGCTGCAACTTGTCGCCGAGGTTTACGATCATGCGCTGGGCGGTCTTCTTGCCCACCCCGCTGATCTGGGTCAGGCGGCCGGCGTCTTCGTCCATCACCGCCGCGCGCAGCTCCCCCGGCGAAAGCGCCGAGAGCGACGCCAACGCCAGCTTCGGCCCGATGCCGCTGACGCCGCGCAGCGTCTCGAAGACGTCGCGCTCGGCCTCGCTGGCGAAGCCGAAGAGCTCCATCGCGTCCTCGCGCACGTTCAGGAAGGTGTGCAGGTGCACGTCCTCGCCCTCGGCGGGGAGGCGCTGGTGCGTGGAGCTGGGCACCAGGAGCCGGTACCCCAGCCCGTTGCCGGTCTCGATGACGACGGCCTCGGGCGTCTTGGCGGCGATTTCTCCAGCGACGAAGGCGATCACGGTTGGGGGGGAGGGGTGTGCGAAGGCGGTAGCGGAAAGCAAGCTCTGCAACGCCGGCCCGCTCCCGCCCTCCAGACCAAGAGCAGGGCGCCGCAGACAAAGGCAACGCCCTCACCCGGCAGGTGCCGTTTCCGCGCGCACTGCCTCGCGGTCCCAGCGCATCACGATGGGGAGGCGCCGGCCCATCCCGAATGCCTTCTCGGAGACGCGCAGGCCCGGCGGCGCCTGGCGGCGCTTGTACTCCGTGCGGTCCACTTTGCGCAAGATGCCGTGCACGAGATCGCGGGCGAGCCCCGTCTCGCGCACGATCTGGGCCAGCTCTTTTTTCTCCTCGATGTAGCGGCGCAGGATCTCGTCGAGCGTGTCGTAGGGCGGCAGGCTGTCTGCATCGCGTTGCCCCGCGGCCAGCTCGGCGGAGGGCGGCTTCTCGATGGTGTTTTGCGGAATCACCGCACGCCCGGCCTCTTCGTTGATGAAGCGCGCGAGGGCGTATACGTCGGTTTTGAGCACGTCGGAGAGGACGGCCAGGCCGCCGCTCATGTCTCCGTAGAGCGTGGAGTAGCCGACGGCCATCTCGCTCTTGTTGCCCGTCGAAAGCAGCAGGTGCCCGAACTTGTTCGACAGCGCCATCAGGGTGAGACCGCGGGCGCGCGCTTGGATGTTTTCCTCGGCCACGCCCTCCTCGGTGCCGGCGAACGCCTCGGCGAGCATCTCGTCGAAGGCACGCACCGCCGGCTTGATGGCGATTTCGCGGAGCTCGATGCCGAGGTTCCCCGCCAGCTTCTCCGAGTCGGTCACGGAGCCTTCCGAGGAGTACTTCGACGGCATCGTGACGCCGACCACGCGCTCCGCCCCCAGCGCCTCGGCGGCGAGGGCGCACGTCACCGCCGAGTCGATCCCGCCGCTGAGGCCCACGAGCGCTTTCTCGAAGAGGCCTGTTTTCTCGACGTAGTCACGGATGCCGAGCGTGAGCGCGGCGTGGCGGTCGGGCGTGGGGTCGCGGCGGACGTAGCAGGTGCGGTCGCCCGTTTCGGGGTCCCACACGAGCAGGTCTTCCGCGAAGCTCTCGGCGCAGCAGACGGGCTCGCCGCTCGCGCGGTGCACGCGGCTGTCGCCGTCGAAGACAATCTCGGTGTTGGCGCCGACGGTGTTGCAGAGCAGGAAGGGCCGCTCGTGGCGCCGGCAGATCTCCTCGACGAGCCGGTCCCGCTCGCCATGTTTCCCCGCTGAGAAAGGCGAGGCACTGATGTTGATGAAGAGGTCGGGGTCCTGCGCGGCGAGGCTCCCGAGCGGGTCTTCGTCGTAGAGGCGGTGCGCAGCGCGCTCGCGCGCGCTCCACATGTCTTCGCAGATGTGCAGCCCGAGACGCAGCCCCCGCCACTCGATCACCTGCTGCTCGCGGGCCGGCTCGAAGTAGCGGTGCTCGTCGAAGACGTCGTAGGTGGGCAGGAGCCGCTTGTGCACGGCGGCCACGCGCTCACCGTTTTCCAAAAGGACCGCCGCGTTGAAGGCGTGCTTGCCGGTGCCCGTCTCGTTGGGCACGGGCGCGCCGACGACCACGCCCATCCCGGGCGGCACCGCACGGGCCACGCGCCGGAGCGCCGCCTGCGTGGCTTCGACGAAGGCGGGCTGCTCCAGCAGGTCCTGCGGCGGGTAGCCGGTGAGGCACAGTTCGGGGAAGACGGCCAGCTCGGCCCCGCGGCGGCGCGCCTCCTCCGCGCGACGGACGATGAGATCGGCGTTGCCGCCCAGGTCGCCAACGGTAGGATTGATCTGCGCAAGCGCGATATTCATGGCGGGCGGGAGGGTCGGTTTGAGAACGGCTTTTCAGGTCGAGAAGCATCGCCTTCGAGAAATAGTAGAGGGTGGATGGTCCGCTCGCGTTCGCTCGCTCGATAGGGGATCGCACCCCCGGCTGCAACGCAGAAAGACGACGCCGCGGCCCCGGCGGTTTCGCTTGCGCGACAGAGCACTCCCGCACTCCCACACCCCCAAACTCAGTACGCCACCATCGGCGCTTCCTGGTGCCAGCGCTGGTGCTCGGGGTCGGCCTCGCGCAGCATGAAGTCGGCCACGTCGGCGCGGGCGATCTTGTCGAAGGGGCCCAGTTTCAGGTAGCCTTCGCGGTAGGTGCCCGTGTGCGCCCCGTTGGTGAGGCGTGGGGCGCGCACGATCACCCAGTCGCGTCCCGAGCCGCGGAGCACCTCGGCGTGGCCGTCGGCGTCCTCGGCGACCTTCGGGGCCACGAGCCGCAGCAGCCCGTTCATGACGCGCCCTCCAAGATGCGACTCGTCCTGCGGGGCCGAGACGCCCGCCCCCGTCTCGCTGATGATCCGGTTTACGCCGTGCGTCTCCATCGCGCGAACGATGTGGCGCGTGCCCACCGTCTGCACATCGTCGGGGGCGCCCTCGGCGTGGCCCAGCGCGCTGAGGACCGCGTCGGCCCCGCGCACCGCCTCGGCGACGGGCGCGGCGTCCGTCACATCGCCCTCCACCGGCGTGAGCAGGTCGCTCGTGAGGGCTTGCTGGTCGGCGAGCTTCTGGCGGGAGCGCACGAACGCGCGCACGGCATGGCCCTCCCGAAGCGCTTGCTCGACGAGCAGGCGGCCGGTGCGCCCGGTGGCGCCGAAGATGGTGAGGGTCATGGTTGGGGGCAGGGGGGCGGGAGGGACGATGCGCACCGAGCGGGCAACGCGCTTTCATAGCCACGGCGCTTTTGCGGAAAAGTTCGTCTGGCCAAACCTGCGCCCCCCGGGCGCGTTGCCTACCTTGCGAATTGACAGCCCTTCTCCGCACTCCCTCTTCCCCACCCGGCGAGCGATGCTCACTAACTTCATTCCGCTCTTCATCATGCTGGTGATGGCGACGGGGCTGGCGCTGACGTTGCTCCTGGCGGCCAACATCATTGGCCCCAACCGCGCCAACCGCATCAAGGAGAGCCCCTACGAGAGCGGCATGGACCCGGTCGGCACCGCGCGCGACCGCTACTCGGTGAAGTTCTACCTCGTGGCGATGATCTTCATCGTCTTCGACGTAGAAGTCGTCTTTATGTACTCGTGGGCCGTAAGCTTCCAGAAGTTCCTCGAAAGCGGCGCTGGGCTGGGCGTGCTTTTCGTCATCTCCTTTTTCGCAGTGATCCTGGTGATCGGGTTGCTCTACGACATCATGAAGGGCGGGCTGGAGTTTGATTGAGTCGGTTCGGGGTTTTGTGTTCGGGGTTTTCTCTACCCCGACCCCTTGAACTCCAACTGCGCAGCGCAGCGCGCCTTCAGTTTTTCTGAAAGTAACGCCCCCCGTTGCGCGCGGGAGAAACCCCGCCTCACGCATGTCATTCAACCCCGCGAATGAGTGAGATAAAGATACCGGCGGCGAAAGACTTCCAGTACTCCAGCCTTCAACGTCCAACTTGACCCGATGGAAGACGTCACCGGCGGCAGCGGCTACTTTACCACCACGGTCAACGCCGTGACCAACTGGGCGCGCTCCAACTCTATGATGCCGATGCCCATGGGGCTGGCCTGCTGCGCCATTGAGATGATGGGCTTCGCCGGCCCGAGGTACGACTCGGCCCGCTTCGGCAGCGAGGCGATGCGCTTCTCGCCCCGGCAGGCGGACCTGATGATCGTGGCCGGCTGGGTCTCCTACAAAATGAGCCACGCGATTCGCCGCGTGTGGGACCAGATGGCCGACCCCAAATGGTGCATGGCGATGGGCGCCTGCGCCTCCACCGGCGGGATGCACCGCTGCTACGGCGTCGTGCAGGGGTGCGACAATTTCCTGCCGGTGGACGTCTATATCCCCGGCTGCCCGCCCCGCCCCGAGAGCGTCATTCACGGCCTGATGGACGTGCAGGAGAAGATTCGCAACGAGTACGACCTCGTCACGCAAGACTACTCGGTCGGCAAGGCTAGCCGCCTGAGCCCCGTGCGCCCGTCCAACGCGGAGTTTCCCGGCGAGCTCGCTCCCGAGGCACCGAGCCCAGAGTTCGTCGCCCCGTCGAACCCGAAGCAGCCCGTGGAGTGAGTGGGGAACGGTGAGCAGTGAACGGTTGCCCCGCGCCTCCG
>PXTT01000023.1:0-1070 GCA_003022535.1 Bacteroidetes bacterium QS_9_68_14 | reverse complement strand
GGCGGGGTTCAATTACCTCAGCGACCTCGGCGGGATCGACCAGTTCCAGGAGGAAGATCGCTACGAGGTCTTCTACAACCTCGTTTCGATGGACCGGGGCAAGCGCATCCGTCTGAAGGTGCGCGTGGACGAGGAGGACCTGACGGTGCCCTCGATCAACGACGTCTTTCGCGCCGCTAACTGGAACGAGCGCGAGTGCTACGACATGCTGGGGATCACCTTCGAGGGGCACCCCGATCTGCGCCGCATGTACATGCCCGAGGACTTCGAGTACCACCCGCTGCGCAAAGAATTTCCGGTCCTTGGCGTGCCGGGCAGCCTGCCGCTCCCGCCGCAGACGCCCGAGGGCGACCTCACGATGGACCCCTTCGCTGCCGCCCACGGCGACAAGCCCGTCAAGAGCTACCAGGAGCCGAAGTCGGAAGACGAGTAGTGTTCGGGTTCAGTGGTTGGGTTCTCTGCGCGAGAGGCCCCTTCCCCACCAATCAATCAGGAAACCACCGCCCCAACCAGCCAACCGAAGACGCCATGAGCACCGAATCCGGCGGCGGCCCCGCCTTTCCCGGCACCGACATGGGCGACCAGTTTCGCTTCTGGCCCCGCCACAATGAGGCGCTCTACGAACGTCTGGAATCCAAGCACAGCTGGGTGGAGGAAAAGGGGGCGACCGTGCAGGGCGAGGTGGCTTCCGAAGAAATCCAATACGAGGGCGACGGCGCTCCCACCGGCGACGGGGCCGCCGGGCAGGTCCCCGAGTACGCCGAGGACCCGCTAGACAACGACATGATTCTCAACATTGGGCCGCAGCACCCGGCCACGCACGGCGTCCTGCGTTGCGTCGTCAAGCTCGACGGGGAGATGGTCGAAAAGAGCGTCCTGGACATCGGCTACCTGCACCGCGGGATCGAGAAGCTCGCGGAGTCGAAGACGTACCAGGAGTTCATGCCGTACACCGACCGCATGGACTACCTCTCCCCCTACTCCAACAACGTGGCTTGGTGTCTCGCCGTCGAGAAGCTCGCCGGGATCGAGGTGCCGGAGCGCGCGCAGTGGCTGCGCATGATTTGCTG
>PXTT01000018.1:12776-13705 GCA_003022535.1 Bacteroidetes bacterium QS_9_68_14 | reverse complement strand
CTTCGCTGCTGCTGCCCCCGTGCCCCCCCTCGCCGCCGGGCGTCACGTAGTAGCGGTCGACGCGCAGCCAGTGCATCTCGCGGCCTTTCGCCACCTGCTCTTTGCCGACGACCTGCACGTTGTTCTCGCTCTGGCAGGCCACCATGCAGGCATTGCAGCCCGTGCAGGTGTTCAGGTCGATGGCCATGCCCCACTGGTTTTCGTGAAAGTCGCTGTCCTCGTAGGCCGGCGTGTCGGTGGGATGATCTTCCTCCCAGAGCGTCGGGTACTCTTCCCATGGCTCACCATTGGGGAGCGTGTGGACGGCGTCTTCAGCAAAGTCGGGATTCTCGCGGTAGTCTTCTATCGAGGCGCGCCGCACGATGGGGCGCCCTTCCATCGAGCCGTGCTCCTGCGTAGAGGCGAGCATGTAGCCTTCGCCGGTCTTCTCGGCGGCCACGCCGGTGAGCACGCGCCGCAGGTTGTCGCCGAGGAGGCGCGCCACGTTCGTCCCGACCCCGTTGGCCAGCGGCTCGCCGTTGTAGACGCTCTTGTAAGCGTCGGTCAGCTCGCGGAACCAGCCTTTGTCCCCGCCCACTTGGCCAGCGTCGAGGTTGCGTCCGTAGCCGGTTTGCAGGCCGATGGTGCCGTCGGGGAAGCCCGGCTGAATCCAGACGGGCAGCTCGATGCTGTCGCTTTCGTCCCCAGCGGTGAGGCGCACCATGTCGGCGTTATAGTAGCCGGCGTCGTAGTTCACCTCCACGCCCAGCTCGGTGGCGGTGTGCGAGCTCATCACAGCCACGTTGTCCCAGACCAGCTTCGTGATCGGGTCGGGGGTTTCCTGCATCCAGGCGTTGTTCGAGAAGCGCCCGTCCAGCACCGAGGGGTCCGGCTGGATGACGACCTCGTAGCCGTCCTCATCGGCGTCGGCGAAGGGCTGGCCGCCGCCC
>PXTT01000018.1:0-12710 GCA_003022535.1 Bacteroidetes bacterium QS_9_68_14 | reverse complement strand
CCGCCGCGCTACCCGCGAAGGAAAGCCCACTGAAAGCCGTCGGCTGCTGGGAAGCGCCCTGGTCGCTCCGGCTCGCCGGGTTCGGCTCGCCAGTGGGAGCACCCTCGTACTGTGTGCCCGGTAGGTAGCCACGGTGCAGCGCGCGGCGCCACGCCTCGTCGAAGTCGCTTCCTTCCCCGCCCTGGCCGGAGCCGTTCGCGCCGGCGCGCTCCTGGTACTGCGCCAGCAACAGGTCGTAGCCGTCGCGGCGGCGCCCGGTGGCCAGGGCGTGCAGCAGCTCCAGCTCGCTCATTGCGTCTTCGTAGAGCGGCTTGATGAGCGGCTGCCGTAGGCTCACGGTGCCGTCGTAGGCGCGCCCGTCGCCCCAGCTTTCCAGGTAATGCGCGCGGGGCACATGCCAGTCGGCCGCCTGGGCCGTCTCGTTGCGGCGCAGGCCCGCGTGGACGGTCGTGCTCACGCTCCCCATCGCCTCGCGGAAGCCCATCGACCGCGGCAGGTCGTAGAGCGGGTTCGCTCCTATCACTGCGAGCGCGTCCACGTTGCCGCCGCGCATGTCGCTCACGAGCCGGGTGAGCTTCTCGGAAAGCGGCGTGTACTGCTGCTCGCCGGTGTCCATCAGGTGGACGGTCGTGCCAGTGGCGCCGAGCTGCTGATTGAGGCGCATCGCTAGGGCGTGCACGGCGGGCGGCTGCGCCTCGCCGGCCAGGACGACGCCCCGCTCGCCGGCGCTTTGTAGGTCGCTGGCCATCTCCTCGGCAAAGGCCTGCTCGCGCTCGGTGAGCGTCGCGTTGCTGCCGTCGTTGCCTCCGGCCACGCCGCCCGCCCCCATCTGCGCGGCGAGCGCCCGGGCGAAGGCCGCAATTTTCGTGGGCCGCGCGGCGAGGCGGTGGTCGGCCTGCCCGCCCGTCAGCGAGAAGCCGCTCTCCACCGCGTAGAGGCGGCTCATGTCGTCGTCGGGGCTTTCCAGCCGGCGGCCGGCGGCAAAGGTGCGCGTGTTGGAGACGTAGTCGCGTCGCGTGGGGCTGAGGAAATCCGCATCGAGGCTGGCGATCACGTCCGCCTGGTCGAAGCGGTAGAGCGGGCGTGCAGGACGGCCAGTGACTTGCTGCATTCCCATGCGCTCGGGGTCATCGCCTTCGGGGGCGTACGCGACCCATCGCACGCTCGGGTACGCCTCGCGCAACCGCTCGCGCATCCGCGCGATGGCCGGCGAGGAGGTCTGCTCCATCAGGACGGCCAGGCGCGTGTCCTCGCCGCGAAGCTGGCCGAGCTGGCGCAAGAGGTTGTCGAGCGTGGCGTCTGAGCCGTTTTGGCGGATCGTCTTGGAGCGCCACGGGTCGAAGAGATTCAGGATGGACCCCTGCCCGAAGCCACTCGTGGCTCCCTGCGTGAGCGGATGCTCGGGGTTGCCCTCGATCTTAGTGGGGCGCCCGTCGCTGCTTTGCACCAGCAGCCCGCGCGAGACGCCGCGAAACGGCATCGCCGTGGCGTAGAAGCGCGGGACACTGGGGATTTGCTGCTCGGGCTTGCGGGCGTAGGGCAGGATGTGCTCCTCGGGGCGGCGGCAGGCAGCCAGACCCGCCATCGCCATCGAGGCGCCCATGACTTTCATAAAGGAGCGCCGCGATGCCTTGGTGGGCGGATCGCTGGCGCCTTTCATAAACTCGCTCCCGCGGCGCTTTTCGAGGCGTTCGTCCCCGCGCCAGTCGGCAAAGCTGCGCCAGACCTGGCCACGCCCCTCCTCTTGGTCGCGCTGCGCCGCCGCGTCCGCCTGCGCTTCGTCGGTGCCGAGGGTGTCGAGTTCGATCATGCGGGATGGGAGTTGGTCGTTGGTGGTTGGCCGTTGGTTCCCCAGCCCGCGAGGACCGAAGCACCAAAGACCAAAAACCAAGAACTAAAACCTAATAGTGGCACGCCGAGCAGTTGGTGGGCGGCTGAATGCCCTCGCGGCGAATCGTAGCGAGGTTGCGCTCCACAAAATCCGCCGGCTGCACGTAGCCCATCGTCGTGATTTCGTCTTTGGGGCGCAGGTACAGCTCGGGTTGCCGATGGCACTCCAGGCACCAGCCCATCGACAAGGGCTCCTGCTGAGAGACCACCTTCATCTGGTCGATGCGCCCGTGGCAGGTTTCACAGCCGACCCCGTTGTTGACATGGGTGGCGTGGCTAAAGTTAGCGTAGTCGGGCAGGTGATGCACTCGCACCCACTTGATCGGCTCGCCGGTGGCCCAGCTCTGGCGTACCTTCAGCAGTTTGAGGCTTTGGGCCTTCACCTGCGAATGGCAGTTCATGCAGGTCTGCGTGGGCGGGACGTTGGCGTAGGAGGAGTTCTCCGACCAGTTGTGACAATAGCGGCAGTCCATCCCCAGTTGCCCGGCGTGGAGGCGGTGGCTGTACTCCACCGGCTGCTCCGGCTGGTAGCCGACCACGGTGAACTCTGGCGAGAAGTAGTACCACACCAGAAAGATGAGCACCACCCCGCCGACGAGCGCCCCGACGAGCGAAAGGATCGGCAAAGTGTTGGCCCGTTTGGGGAAGATCTGCGCCATAGCGCGTACTGCGGCGTCAGGAGAATGGGGCGGGCAAGATGGCCGGAGCACTAAGGTACGACACACCCGCCACAATGCTTTGCCGAAGGAGTTGAATTGGACATCAAAAGGGCGGTTTCGGTCCGCGCTGAAATCAATAGAAACTGCAACTCGCGCGGCGGTGCGCTCCGCCCTTGTGAGGTGGTCGCCTGCGCAGGCGGCGTTGCCCCTGGCAGCGGGCACATGGCACTTGCCGCGCTGCCTGCAATGCGCTGTCAGAGTCTGTCAGGCGGAGCATTCAACGGCCCCCGGAGCGTACTCGGTCGCTGCGCTCCCAGCGCTGTGCGAGCGGTCTTTCGGGCCCGCTGCGCTTCTTTGTTCGGCCCGCAGCTGAGGGGCTACGAACCTCAAAAGCACGCTTCACGAAGCGCGAAATCTCATCTCGGTTGCTCGTTTCCTGTTTGCCAGACAGACGCTCCGTCGTGAATCTGCTATCTTCGTGTGGCATGTTTTCTACGGTCGGCTCCCTCACGTTCTCTGCTCGACGCTATGCCGAGCGGAAGGTACCACGTCGAGCTCACCGAAGAGGATCGTTCGCCCCTTCTTCGAACGCCTCGGTCGGGGCGCCGAAGGCGAGCAGGTCTTCCATGCCTCATCCCTTCTCTATTCATTCGAACCGTGCCCGCGCCTCGCCGACCATTTCGTCGACCAGCTCGTTGAGCGGGTCGCCCGCATGGCCCTCCACCCAGATCCACTCCACCTCGTGCGCCTCGGTGGCGGCGAGGAGCTTTTGCCACAGGTCTTTGTTGGCAACGGGCTTTTTCGAAGAGGTCTGCCAGCCATTGTCCTGCCAGTGGTCCAGCCAGCCCTGGGTGAACGCGTTGGCGAGGTAGCGGCTGTCGGTGTGGAGCGTGACGCGGGCCGGTTCGTCGAGCGCTTCGAGAGCGCGCAGCGCGGCGGTCAGCTCCATGCGGTTGTTCGTGGAGTCGGGCACACCGTCTTTCAAGCGCTTTTCTTTGCGGCGCCCGGCCACGTCCGTTTCCTCGAACAGGAGCACAGCGGCCCAGCCGCCGGGCCCCGGGTTGGGGCTGCACCCCCCGTCGGTGTAGATGGTGACGTCGTTCATTCGAGGCCGGGGGGCATAGGAGACGGAGACGTGGACGGATGAAGCTACTGGCGGACGCAGGCGCGACGAAACCAGGCCATGGGAAAGCGCCCGTGAATACGGGCGGCGTGAAAACCGCCGGACGGGTTCGTATGTTTGCAAAAGCACCCACTCGCGGGCCTACCCGCCCCGCGTCGTTCCCGGACTGGGAAACCACCCATGAACCGTCTTCGCTTGTGAACCGTCTTCGCTTGCCCGTGGCCCTGTCGCTGAGGGCCGCGTTGCCGGGGCTTCTTCTCGCCGCCGCCCCGCCCGCCGCTCACGCGCAACGCTCCGGCCGCACGGGCGGAAGCGCCCCTGACGGCGGGCCACGCCCCGTCACGGTGCGCGGCACGCTCCTCGGCGCGGGCGGGGAGCCGATGCCGGCGGCCCATGTCGTCGTCCATGACGGCCCGGCAGACGCGACGCCCATCGCCGCTGCCGACGACGAAGGGCGCTTTTCGCCCCGAATTCCCCGACCCGACGGGCACGTGATGCACCTGCTGGGTGTCCACCACGGGACGCTCGGGGCGCTCCCGCTGGCACCCTCGCCGAGATGTTCGAGAGCAATGCTGACCGCTGATAGCTGACCGCTGAAATGAAATTCGTAGATCACGTTCAGATCAAAGCGCGCAGCGGCGACGGCGGGGCCGGGGCCGTGCACTTCCGGCGCGAGAAATACGTCCCGCGCGGCGGCCCGGACGGCGGGGACGGCGGGGACGGCGGCTCCGTTTTCATCGAGGCCGACGAGAACCTCTACACGCTGATGGACCTGCGCCACGCCACGCGCCAGTTCGCCGAGGACGGCCGGCCTGGCGGGCCGCAAAAAGCCACGGGGCGCAGCGGCGAGGACATCGTGATGCGGGTCCCGCCCGGCACGGTTGCCCACGACGAAGGCGCGGACCAGCCCATCGGCGAGGTGACCGCGCATGGCGAGCGCCTCATGCTGGCGGAGGGCGGGCACGGCGGGCAGGGCAACGCCGCGTTCAAGTCTTCCACCCATCAGGCCCCGCGCCACGCCGAGGACGGCACGCCCGGCGAGGAAAAAGACGTGGCCCTCGAACTGAAGCTCCTGGCCGACGTGGGCGTCGTGGGCCTGCCCAACGCGGGCAAGTCCACCCTCATCAGCGCCGTCTCGGCGGCGGAGCCGGAGCAGGCGGACTACCCGTTCACCACGCTTGCCCCGTCGCTGGGGATGGTCTACGTTGAGGAGGACGCCTCCTTCGTCATGGCGGACTTGCCTGGCATCGTCGAGGGCGCCAGCGAGGGGAAAGGGCTGGGCACGCGCTTTCTGCGCCACATCGAGCGCAACGCGGTGCTGCTTTTCCTCATTCCCGTGACGACGAAAGACCTGGCCGGCGAGCTGGAGACGTTGCGGGCGGAGCTGCGCGGACACGATCCCACGCTCCTGGACAAACCACACGTCGTGGCCGTCTCGAAGATTGACGTGCTTCCCGAAGACGAGCGCGCGCTCCTGCCAGAGATTCTGGCCGAGGCGTTCGGCGCGGACGAAACGGTGGTGCCCATCAGCAGCGTGGCGCAGATCGGGATCGAGCGGCTGACGGGCACGCTCTGGGAGCGCGTGGCCGAGGCGCGCGGCGCGACGGTCGCCGGGTGACCCCGGCGGGACGGCAGACGGCGGACGGCAGCCCTCCACGGGCGGGACACACCAGACGCCTTGTGTCATACTCTTGTGATGCAGCGTGTCCCTTCTTGGGAACGAAAGACAGGCGAATGGCAGAGGCAGAGCAACGCGATACCGCTGCGGACGGCGTGGCTGAGCCGCCCGCGCCGCTGTACCCGAATGAGGAGCACGCCGGCAACGCGGTGGGCTGCCCGCCCGACGACCGCGCCGAAAAGCGCGCCCTGGTCGGGCTGTCGCTGGTGCCGGGCGTGGGGCCGGGGCTGCTGCGGGCGCTGCTGGCGCGCTTCGGCTCGGCGGTGGAGGCGCGGGACGCCCCGAAGCGTCGCCTCACCGAGACGCCCGGCGTGGGGCCGAAGACCGCGCAGGCCATCCGCTCCTTCGACGGGGCCGACGAGGTGGACGAGCAGTTCCGCCGTGCCGAGCGGGCCGGGGCGCGCCTCTTGCCCGCCTGGGACGAGCGCTTTCCGCGCCGCCTGCGTCGCATCTACGACCCGCCGGCGCTCCTGTGGATGCGCGGCGAGCTGGCCCCGCGCGACGAGCGCGCCGTCGCCATCGTAGGCACGCGGCGGTGCTCCCGCTACGGGCGCCGCCTGGCGCGCCGCTTCGCCGAAGCGCTCGCCGAGCGCAGCTGCACCGTCGTCAGCGGGCTGGCCTACGGCATCGACCGGGCCGCCCACGAAGGCGCCCTCCAGGCCGGCCATGGGCGCACGCTCGCGGTCTTCGGCACCGGCATCGACCGCGTGTATCCGTCCAAAAACAAAGAACTGGCGCGCCGCATTGCCACCGGCGGGGGCGGGGCGCTCCTCTCGGAGTTCCCGCTGGGCGCCAGCCCGGACCGTGGCCACTTTCCGGCCCGCAACCGCGTGATAAGCGGCCTCTGCGCGGGCACGCTCATCGTCGAGTCGCACGAAACGGGTGGCGCGCTCATTACCGCGCGCCAGGCCGTGGCCCAGAACCGCGAGGTCTTTGCCGTCCCCGGCGCGCTGACCAGCAGCGCCTCCGAGGGCACCAACCGCCTCATCCAGCGCGGCCACGCCAAGCTCGTGATGACCCCCGAGGACCTGCTGAGCGACCCCGGCCCCCGACCTCGACGGCCCCGAGAAGAAGCTCTACGACGCGCTCGATACCGACCCGACGCACATCGACGTGCTCTGCGAACAAGCCGGGCTGGACGCCTCGAACGCGCTGGTGCATCTGTTGGCGCTGGAGTTCAAAGGACTGGCCCGCCAGATGGCCGGGAAGCAGTTTTATCGGGTATGAGAGTACGGGGGGTCGGAAGGGGGTCGTCCAGCAGCGCGGTTGCTATCTGAAGAACGCCCGTTGCATCTGCGTCGCGCTGCGCGCGTTGCTCCCGGTACGCCTGCTTGCGGCTCGAATACTCGCCCCCCTGCACTCTCACGCTCCCGCCCCCGAAACGTGACGCCCGAGGCCGCGCGCGAACTTTTCCCGCACACCGCCGACGGAAGCAAAAAGCGCTACCTCAACCACGCCGCCACCGCGCCGCTCAGCCGGCCCGTGCGCGCGGCGATGGAGCGCTTCCTGGACGACCGCACCGGCGGCAACGTCAACAACTACGAGGCGTTTGCGCCCGTCATCGAACAGACGCGCGAGCGGGCCGCCCGCCTGCTGGGGACCGCGCCGGAGCGCGTGGCCTTCGCGCAGAACACCTCCGCGGCGCTCTCGATCCTCGCCGAGGGGCTGGACTGGCAACGCGGCGACCGCTTGGCTGTCCCGTCGTGCGAGTTTCCCGCCAACGTGTATCCGTTTCTCAACCTGGAGGAGCGCGGCGTGGCTGTGGACTACGTGCCGACCGAAGAGGGCACCTTTTCGGTAGACGACGTGGCCGCCACGCTCCGGCCTGAGACGCGGCTGCTTACGCTGAGCTGGGTGCAGTTCCTCTCCGGCTTTCGGGCGGATCTGGACGCCATCGGGCGGCTCTGCGACGAGCGCGGCGTGCTCCTCTGCGTGGACGCCATCCAGGGCCTCGGCGCGCTCCGGATGGACGTGGAGCGTCTCGGAATCGACTTCCTCGCCTGCGGCGGCCACAAGTGGCTGATGGGGCCGCAGGGCACGGGGCTGCTCTACGTCAGCGAGGCGTTGCAGGAACAGATCCGCCCGCCGGCCGGGTGGACGCAGGGGCCGGTGGACTGGGAAAACCTGTCGGACTACCGGCTCCAGTTCCATCCTGAGGCGCGGCGCTACGAGACGGGGACGGCCAACCGCCTAGGCCTCGCCGGGCTGGGCGCGTCGCTCGGGTTGCTGTTCGACGTGGGGCCGGAAACAGTAGAACAAGCCACGCGGCAGCGCGCGAGCGAGTTGGCCGAGCGGCTGGCGGCGCAGGGTCTCGCGCGCTACGGCCCGTCTGACCCCGCTCGCGCTGCCGGCATCGTGGCGGTGCGCCCCCCGGCCCCCGAGGCGCTTCACCAGCACCTCGCCGACGCGGGCATTGAGGCGGCCATGCGCAGCAGGCTCGTGCGCTTCTCACCCGCCTTTTACCACACGCGCGCTGACGTGCAGCGCGTGGCCGACGTTGTGGACAATTTTGCAAAAGCGACCGCATGAGCGATTCCGAGCCACGCCGCACCGGCGACCTGCTTACCTTCGAGGTGCCCGCCGAGTACGCCGCCGCCGAGCGCCTCGACAAGTACCTCGCCGCGCGGGTGGAGACCTCGCGCACGAAGGTGCAGGAGAGCATCGTCGCCGGCGCGGCCACCGTCAACGGGGAGGAACCGAAGAAGGCGCGCCCCGTCGAGGGCGGCGACACGATTCGCCTGCGCCTGCTCCGGCCGCCGCCGGTGGGGGCGAAGCCGGAGGACATTCCGCTCGACATCGCCTACGAAGACGAGCACCTGCTGGTCGTCCACAAGCCGGCGGGAATGGTCGTGCACCCCGGCTATGGGCACCGCACGGGCACCCTCGTCAACGCGCTTTTGTACCACGTCGGCGCGCGGCCTATCGAAATCAACGCCCCCTCCGACGAGCTGGACGCGCAGGCTGTGGGCCTCTCGACGGTCGGGGCGGTGCCTCGGCAAGAGGGCAACCCCGCCGTGCGCCCTGGCATCGTGCACCGCCTGGACAAGGGCACGACGGGCCTCCTGGTCGTCGCCAAAGACAACGCGGCGCACCGGAGTCTCGCGCGCCAGTTCAGGGAGCGCACCACACGCCGCCGTTACGAGGCCCTCCTCTGGGGCCGCCCTTCGCCTCCCGAAGGCACGCTCGAGGGCGCCATCGGGCGCGACCCGCGGGACCGCAAGAAAATGGCCGTCGTGCCCGCAAAAAGAGGCAAGCCCGCGCGCACGCACTACCGCGTGGCCGAGCGCGCTGGGCACACGGCGCGCGTGGCGTTTCGGCTGGAAACAGGACGTACGCACCAGATCCGCGTGCACGCGGCGGAGGCCGGCCACCCGCTCCTCGCCGACAAGAAGTACGGCGGCGCGCAGGTTTGCAGCGGGGCGAGCGGGCGCAAGCGGCGCGCGTTTTTCGAGCGGCTCTTCGATCGGCTGGGCCGGCCCGCGCTCCACGCGGCGTCGCTGGGCTTCCGGCACCCGGCCACGGGCGAGGAGATGGACTTCACCGCCGAAACGCCCGATGACCTGCGCGGCGCCTGGGAGGAACTGTGTAGGGTGGAAGGGACGTGAAAAAGAGGAGGGGCCATCAGCCTCCTCGTTACCGAAAGCGAACAAGGGACGAGGGGCATCGTTTTTTCCCGTCGCGTCATACATCTATTCTCCTGCCCCTTTCCCGCCATGCCCGACACCGCGACGGCCATTCACGAACTGGTCGCGCCGGAGCGGGTGCGCGTCGGCCTGCCGGGGGCGGACAAAGAAACAGTTGTGGACGCGCTGGTAGACTTGCTGAAAGGCCACGCCGCCGTCAACGACTTATCGAAGGTGCGCGAGACCGTCTGGGAGCGCGAGGGAGAGCTGAGCACCGGCGTAGGCAAGGGGCTGGGCCTCCCGCACGCCAAGACGCCCGCCGTGACCGACACCGTTGCGGCCTTCGCCACCACCGAAGAGCCCGTCGCGTTCGATGCCATCGACCACGAGCCGGTGCAGCTCATCTTCCTGCTGGTCGGCCCCAAGGCGGCCAAGTCCGAGCACGTCCGCATCCTCAGCCGCATCTCGCGCCTCGTCAGTCGTCGGCCCGTGCGCCTGGAGCTGATGAAGGCGCAGACGCCCGAGGAGGTCCTGGACGCCTTCGCCGAGGCCGAGCGCGGGCTGCGGTAGCAGAGCGGCGGACCGTGGGCGGCGGACCGCAGGCGGCAGCCTTTCAGATTGCGTGCGTTGCCGCGCCGCGCAGGCAGTACGCTCGGCAACCCCTTGCACTCCCGTATCCCCGCCCCTCGCGCCCAAACGCCGTGTTCCAAAACATCCCCGGCACGTTCGACGTGCTGCCCGCCGGCACCGAGGGCGCCTCGATGCCCGCCAGCCCGGCGTGGCGCCACGTCGAGGCGGTCGTCCGCAAGGTCATGCGGCGCTACGGGTTCGAGGAAATCCGCACGCCGGCCCTGGAGCCGACCGCGCTGGTGGCGCGCGGCATCGGGCAGGCCACCGACATCGTGCAGAAAGAAATGTTCGCGTTCGAGCGCTCGGGCACCGGTTACGTGCTGCGGCCGGAAGTCACCGCGCCGGTGATGCGGGCCTACCTTCAACACCACCTGGGGCAGCGCGGCGGCGTGCAGAAGCTTTTCTACATCGGCCCCTGCTTCCGGGCCGAGAAGCCGCAGAAGGGGCGCTTCCGCCAGTTCCACCAGTTCGGCAGCGAGACCATCGGGGCGGCCGACGCCCGCGCCGACGCCGAGACGGTCGCCCTCATGGCCGACGTGTACCGCGCGTTCGGCCTGACGGAGACGCGCCTGCGCCTCAACTCGCTGGGCAGCCCCGCCGACCGCAACCGCTACCGCGAGGCGCTGACCGACTACTTCGCGCCCTACGAAGAGGAGCTTTCGGAGACGAGCCAGCGTCGCCTGCGCCAGAACCCGCTCCGCCTGCTCGATACCAAGATCGAGCACGAGCAACGCCTCTTGGAAGACGCGCCACGCCTGCTCGACTTCGTGGATGACGAGTCCCGAGCGCACTACGACGCGGTCACAGGCTGGCTGGACGACCTGGAGATTCCCTTTGAGGAAGACCCGCTTCTGGTCCGCGGGCTCGACTACTACCTACGACCTGCTCGCCGAGGCGCTGGGAGCCGACGAGCCGGTCCCGGCCGTCGGCTTCGCGGCGGGCATCGAACGGCTCTTCCTGGCGCTGGAGGCCGCCAGCTACGACTTCCCGCCCGACCCTACTGCCGACGTGTTTCTGGCCGCCATCGGCGAGGAGGCCGAGCGGTTCGTCTTCGAGAAGGCGCGGGCGCTACGCCGCGCGGGGCTAGGCGTGGAGCTGGACCTGGCGGGCCGCTCGCTGAAGGCGCAGATGCGCGAGGCCAACCGCTCGGGCGCGCCCTACGCGGTCGTCATCGGGGAGCGCGAGCTGACGGCCGGTCGCGCCGACGCGAAGTACATGCCGACCGGCGAAGAGACGGAGGTGGCGCTCGCGGGTTTGGAGGCTTTTCTTTTCGAGCAACGTGACGGGCAGGCCGACGAGGCCGAAGCCGTAGGAAGCGAATTGTAGATGGTGGATGGTGGATAGTAGATTGTTCTCGCGTGGCGGGCGCGCTGCTGGCCGAACCCCCATCCCCCATCGAGCGAGCGCAGCGAGCGGACTACCCCCTATCCACCCTCCCGCATGTACCCGCGCCTCATCGAGATCCCACTGCCGTTCGAGGTTGGCGGCGTGAGCGAACTGACGGTCTACTCCTACGGCTTCATGGTCGTGGTCGGCGTCTTGTTGGCCGCGTGGCTGGCCGCCCGCGAGTTGGACCGCTTTTTCTGGAACGGGCGCCTGCCGGGCGTGGAGGTGCCCGTGCCGCCGGGGGAGCGCGCGGGCAACAAAAGGCGCCGGCGGGGCCGGAACCGACGCCCGAAGACGCGCACCGCCAGCCCGTCGGTCCTGATGGGCACGATTGCCACCATCGCCATCGTGGCCGGCATCGCGGGGGCGAAGCTGTTTTTCATTCTCGAAAACCTCGACCTGCTGGCCCGCGATCCCGTCGGCGTGATCTTCGCCACCGGCGGGCTCACGTTCTACGGCGGCTTCCTGCTGGCGGCCGTCTCCATCGTCTGGTTCCTGCACCGCTACGACCTCTCAGCGCGCCCCTTCGCCGACGCCATCGCGCCGGGGCTCATGCTGGCCTACGGCATCGGGCGCATCGGGTGCTACCTCGCCGGGGACGGCGACTGGGGCGTCTGCTCGAACTTGGCCAACAAGCCGAGCTGGATCCCCGCGTGGCTATGGTCGGAGAACTTCGAGGGCAACATCCTGGGCGCCCCCGCGACGGTGATCGAAAATTGCCCGCCCGCGGCCACGGGCACCTACCCGACGATGCTTTACGAGTTCGCTGCCTCGGTGCTGATCTTCGGCGCGCTCTGGGCGCTTCGGAAGCATCCCTACAAGGGCGGATGGCTCTTCTCGCTCTATCTCGTGCTCAGCGGCGCGTGGCGCTTTTTGATCGAGAAGATCCGCGTCAACCCCGCCTACGACCTGCTGGGGCTGACGGTGACGCAGGCCGAGGTGATCGCCGTGGGGCTGATGCTTCTGGGCGCGGCAGGGCTGTACCTGCTCTGGGAACGCCGCGACCGCGACGCCGAGCGCACACAGGCGAAAGAAAACCGCGAGGCGATGGCCCGGCAACGCGAGGAGGCGTAATCGGGGGGATGGCGCTCGTCCAGCGGGCGCGCTGCCGGCCGTCCCCGGCGCATCAGAGCGAGGTGGCGTAGGGGCAGAGCGTGCTGCGCCCTTTCAGCGCACCGCCATCGACCGAGACGACACGACCGGAATATCCGCCTCAAACCTCGCCCCCATCCATGCGCGAGCAACGCGAGCGAA
The DNA here is from genome assembly GCA_003022535.1 of Bacteroidetes bacterium QS_9_68_14. Taxonomy (GTDB): domain Bacteria; phylum Bacteroidota; class Rhodothermia; order Rhodothermales; family Salinibacteraceae; genus QS-8-64-10. Next base: position 467 of record PXTT01000018.1, on the reverse strand, counting down.
ACGCCGACGGCACGAGCCGCATCGCCGGGCGAAAGCCCGTGCGCGAGGCGCTCGAGGGCGAGAGCGCTGCTCTCGAAAAAGTTCTCATCGAGCAGGGCGCTGGCGGCCCGGCCATCCGCGAGATCGAAAGCGCTGCCGACCGCGCGGGCGTGCCCGTGCAACACGTCCCGCCCGAGCGGATGCGCCACGAGGCCGGCGAGCTCAACCCGCAGGGCGTCCTCGCGCGGGCCGCGCCGGTGGCCTACCGCGCCCTCGATGACGTGCTGGCGGAGATCGCCCCGACCTTCGGCGACGTGCAGCAACGTTGCCCGCTGATTTTGGTTATCGACCGCATCACCGACCCGCGCAACTACGGGGCCGTGCTGCGCAGCGCCGTGGCCGCCGGGGCCGCCGCCGCCCTCGTGCCAAGCCGTCACATGGCCCCCTTGAGCGCTGTCGCCCTGCGCGCCAGCGCCGGCACCGCGCGC
>PXTT01000012.1 GCA_003022535.1 Bacteroidetes bacterium QS_9_68_14 | reverse complement strand
CCTCGACGGCGGCCACCTGATGTTTCTGCTCTACGAGGGGGTCACGCGCCGCCGCCCGTCCGAGAAGGTGCGCATGGTGATGCAGCAGATCGGCTTCGTGGTGCTGATCGTCTTCATGGCGTTCGTGATCTTCAACGATATTCTGCGCCTTTGAGGTTGCAGGTTGGCAGATTGTTTGGTTGAATGGTTAGCGGAGTGAAAGCCTCCCGCGCTCCCACCCCCCCGCACTCCCGCACTCAACCGTGCCCAAGCCTACGCTCACCGGCGAGCCGCAGTCGCCTGAGGACGCCGCCGCGCAGGAGGCCCTCTCCGAGCGTGGCCCGCTGCCGCAGCACGTGGCCATCATCATGGACGGCAACGGGCGCTGGGCCAAGGAGCAGGGCCGGCCGCGCGCCGCCGGCCACCGCGAGGGGGTGCGCTCCGTCCGCGACATCACCGAGACGTGCGCGCAGCTCGGGATTCCCCACCTCACGCTCTACACGTTCTCCACCGAGAACTGGGAGCGACCCAACTGGGAGGTCAACGCGCTGATGAACCTGCTGGTCAAGACGGTGCGCGAGGAGCGCGAGCGACTGCTGGAAAACGGCGTGCGTCTGCGCACGCTCGGCGACACCTCCGAGCTGCCGTCCGCCTGCCGCCGCGAGTTAGAGGAGGCCGCTGACGCGACCGCCTCCAACGAGCGCCTTACCCTGAGCCTGGCGCTCTCGTACAGCGGGCGCTCGGACCTGGTCGGGGCCGCCCGCGAGGTGGTCCGCCGCGCCCGGGCCGGCGAGCTCGCGCCCGAGGACGTGGACGACACGCTCCTCTCGGGGTTGCTCTCGACCGGCGCGCTCCCCGACCCCGACCTCCTCATTCGCACGGGTGGGGAAAAGCGCCTCTCAAACTTCCTGCTCTGGGAAATGGCCTACGCCGAAATGCGTTTCACCGAGCGCTACTGGCCGGCCTTCCGGCGCGCGCAGCTCTACGAGGCGGTGCATGACTTCCAGGACCGCGATCGCCGCTTCGGGCGCGTGGCTTCTGGCGAAGAGGCCTCCCCCGGCGAGCCGGCCCCGCTCGAAGAAGCCACGCCGGCCTGATCGCTTCCCCGCGCCCTCCGCCCGCGTCGTTCGTGCGTGTTTCCCGCTACCCGTCCTCCGTGCCCCGCTGCCTCGCCCAGCAGGCGGCGTTGCTACTGCTGGCCGGCACGCTGGGAGCCGGCTGCGGATTTTTCTCCACCGACGAGGCGTCGCTGCCCGGCGTCTACGAGCTCGAGGAGCTCCGCGTCCAGCGCGCCGACGGCGAGGTGGAGAACGTAGGCAGCGCCGACGCCACGCTCGAAATGACGCTCACCGAGGACGGCCGCGTCGTCGAAGGGCAGTTCGCGGTTGAAGATAGCGCTCCTGCAGAGGTCTTTACCGGCACCTACGCCCGCGACGGCGACCGCGTGACCTTCGACTTCGCTGCTGGCGCGCTCTCGGCAGACTTTGGCACCGGCACGCCGCTGGCGCAGATCGAGTGGATTTTCTACGACGAAAAAGAGGATCCCCTGCTCGGGGCCGATGCCGATGCCTACGTGCTCTTCCTGGAGCGCACGGGAGATAGGCCGGAGGCACCGGCCGCCAAGTGAGTGCTCCCGGGCCGCCTCCGAAACCCCCGGCCGGCGCGGCGGTAAGCGTGGCGTCTTCATGGGGCAAACAGTCCCGGCGCGCTTTCTTCGCCTCTGCCGGGCTCCGCAGGGTCCTGCTCGAACGTGAAGGGCGTCCGCCGTGTAGGAGGGAGGGCCACGCCGGGAGGCCACCAGGCCGGACGCTCGCTCGACTTCTTCGCCGCTCGCCAAACGCCGCTCGCCATGCGTTCCCGTCTTCTCGCTGCCCTCGCCGCCGCGCTGATCGTGGCCGCCGGGGGACTCCCGCCCGATGCCGCGCGCGCGCAAGGGAGCTCCGGCGGCATGAGGGCCGTGCCCAGCGCCACGCAACAGCCCGAGCGCGTCACGATCAACCGGATCAGCGTGGAGGGCGTGCCCAAGCAGTCCACGCGCAACTTCGTGCGGCGCATCAGCGGGCTCACCGAGGGGCAGCAGATCACCCTGCCGGGCGGGGACGCGGTCGGCGAGGCGATCCGCGCGATCTACCGTTCGGGGCTGTTCAGCGACGTGAGCGTTGCGCGCGGGGAGCCGGCCGAGCAGGGCGGCGAGGGGCACCTGGTGATTCGCGTGGCTCCCGAGCCAGGGCTGGCGGGCTACTCCTTCCGGGGCGTCGACGACAACACCGAAGACGACCTGCGCGAAGAAATCACGCTGGCGCAAGGCCGCCCGGTGCGCCCCGCCGACATCCAGCGCGCCGAGCAGGCCATCCGCTCCTTCTACTCGAGCGAAGGCTACTTGCTGGCCGACGTGCAGACGCGGCGGCAACGCACCTCCGGCGACCAGGTGCGGCTCATCTTCGACGTGGACACGGGGAAGGAGGTGGAGGTCGAGAACATTCGCTTCACCGGCAACCGCGTCTTTGACGATGGGGACCTGCGCGGGGCCATGGAGGAAACGCAGGAAGATCGCTGGTGGCGCTTCTGGACATCCGCGCAGTTTGACCGCGAGAAGTACGAGGCCGACCTCGACCGCGTGGTCGACTACTACAACCGCGAGGGCTACTACGACGCCACCATCGTCGACGACACCACCTACGTGGAAGACGGGGAAAACCTGATCGCCGAGGTCCGGGTGCGCGAGGGCGATCAGTACCACGTTCGCAACGTCGAGTGGCGTGGCAACACCGTCTACCCCGATGAAGTGCTGACCCAGGCGCTCGGCTTCAAGGAAGGGGACGTCTACAACAGCCGCCAGCTTCAGCGCAACCTGCGTGGCAACCGCGCCACCAACGACGTGACCAGCCTCTACACCGACCGCGGCTACGTGCGCTTCAACGTGGAGCCGACCGTGCAGCCGGTCCGCGGCGACTCGCTGGACCTGACCTTCGACATCACCGAGGGGGACGTCTACGAAGTGGGCAACGTGAAAATCACCGGCAACACCAAGACCAAGGACTATGTCATTCGGCGCGAGCTCTACACCGTGCCGGGGCGCACTTTCAGCCGCTCGGACATCAAGGATTCCATCCGCCGCCTTCAGCAGCTGGGCTACTTTAGCAAAGAGTCTATTCGCAGCGGCCCGTCCCTCAGCGTCGACCAAGAGAACCGGGAAGTGGACATGGTCTGGAGCGTCGAAGAGGTCTCCAACGACCAGCTCGAGCTCAGCGGGACGTACGGCGGCTACGGATTGGTCTTGCAGACGAGCTTCACGTTCAACAATTTCTCGGCGCAGAACCTCTTCGACCTCAGCGAATGGCAGCCGCTCCCGGTGGGCGATGGGCAGAAGCTCAGCCTTTCGGTGCGCACCGCGGGCCTCGACTACCAAAACTACCGCGCGTCCTTCACTGAGCCGTGGTTCCGGGGCCAGCCCACCCCCGTCGGCGGCTCGATCAGCTACGCGCGCATCACCGACAACTACCTGGGAGGGCGGCGCCGGCGCTTCGGGAACGCCAGCTCCGAGAACGCGGGCATCTTCCAGCGCTTTGGCGCGCGGGCCTTTCGCCGCCAGCGCCTCGACTGGCCGGACGACAACTTCCGCATCTCCTCGACGGTCAACTACAACTACTATCGCAACGACGAGCGCATCTACGGGTCGCTGCCGGGGGGCGTGAGCCAGCAGCTCTCCTTCAAGCAAGGCATCTCACGCAACTCGCTGGACAACCCGCTCTTTCCCTCGCGGGGCTCGGAGGTAGAGTTCTCGCTGGAGGTCGCCCCGCCGCTCGCCGACATTCAGTTCCACAAATGGCGCTTCACGAACGGCTGGAACGTCCCGCTCTCCCAAAACGGCAAGCTCAGCTTCCACGTCGGCACTGACTACGGCTACATCGGCTCGCTGACGGGGGAGGACGTAGGCTTCCAGGCCTTCGAGCTCGGGGGGACGGCCTTCGACTATAGCCGCCAGAGCTTCGGGACCGATCCGATATTTATGCGCGGCTACCCGGCACGCTCGCTCAACCCCGTCAACGCGCAAAACGAGTTTGCGCCGGGGCGCATCCTCAACAAGTACACTTCTGAGATTCACTACCTGGCGGTGGACACGCGCCAGCTGCGGGCCGCGCCTTACCTCTTTCTCGACGCGGCCAACACGTGGGCCGGCTTCGACACCTACGACCCGGCGAGCCTGTACCGCTCGGCGGGGGTCGGAGCGAAGCTCTACCTGCCCATCGTGGGCATGATCGAGGTCAACTACGGCTACAACTTCGACCGCTTCCCCTCCGAGAATGTCGTCAACGGGCAACGGGTGCTCGAAGATCAGGGCTGGCGCTTTCAGATCTCCTTCGGCGGCAAGCGCGGATCTTAGCAAGAGAGCAACGGTCGGTTCTCGGTTTTCGGAAGCTGTTCGGGCGCCAGCGACCACCCGCTGAGGACGGACCACCGACCAAACTGTATCCTCAAGTGGACACTCGAGGCGGGCGCTCTTTCTCTGCTGAAGCCCCTGGGCGAATGCGACTCTGGTCTGAACGACGCCGGCGAAGAGAGGGGCTCCTGCTCGCAGCGGCGCTGCTGGCGGGGACGCTCGCGGGCCTGCCGCAGACGGCGCGGGCGCAGGAAGACATCGCCTACATCGACTCGCAGCGGGTGCTGGAGCAGCTTCCCGAGTACACCACCGTGCAGCAACGCCTGGACCGCCTCACGCGACAGTGGGAGCAAGAAATTGCCGCGCAGCGGGCGCGCGCAGATTCGCTTCAGCAGGAGTTCCAGGCGCGCGTGGCGCTCTACCCGGAGGAGGAGCGCCAGCGGCGACGCCAGGAGATTCGGTCGGAGCGCCAGGAGGTCGAGCAGCTCCGCCAGCGCTACTTCGGCCCCCAGCAGGGCCGGCTCTACCAGCGCCAGCAAGAGCTCATGCAGCCCATTCAGGAGCGCGTCTTGGCGGTCGTCGAGGAGATCGCCCGGGCGGAGGGCTACGACTACGTCCTCGACAAGAGCGGCCAGGCCACGTTCATGTACGCCAACCCCGACCTCGACCTGACCGACGAAGTGCTCGAAGAACTTGGCATCGATGTTGAAGAGAATGGGGAGCAGCAGGCGCCTGCTACGGCGAGTCCCCCTGAGGGCGGCGGCTCGTAGCCACGCGCTCGCAGCCATGCGGGGGCAGCCCCGCCGGGGTGCCCGGGCGTTGCTCTTCGAGCCGGCCGCTCGGCATTTCGCCTTGCAGGTCCTGTCTTTTTTGCGCGTACTTTTTCGATGCAATCCCTTTCGCCATCATGCAGATGACATCTTCCCGTTTTTCGCTTCGGTTTCCGGCGCTCGCAGCGCTGGCGGCCTTCGCGCTCGCGGCGCTCGGGCCTCCGGCTGCGCAGGCGCAGCAGGCCGGCTACATCAACCAGCAGGCCGTTCTCGCGCAGATGCCGGAGATGCAGCAGGCGCGCCAGCAGCTTCAGCAAGCGATTCAGTCGGAGCGCCAGCAGCTTCAGCAGCAGCAGCAGGACCTCCAGCAGCAGATGCAGGAGTTCCAGCAGCAGGGCCAGATGATGAGCGAGCAAAACCGCCAGCAGCGCCGCCAGGAGCTCCAGCAACGCCAGCAGGAGCTTCAGCAGTCCATGCAGCAGCGCGACCAGCAGATCGCCCAGCGCCGGCGCGAACTGATGCGGCCGGTCTTCGAGAAGTTTCAGAACGCGCTGAACGCGGTGGCCGCTGAGCAGAACCTCGACTTCGTGGTGCGCGACCAAGCGCTCCTCTACGTCAGCGATATGGGGATGGTGAACATCACCGAGGACGTGGCCGCGCGGCTCGGGGTGGAGCTCCAGCAGCAACCGCCGCAGCAACAACCGCAGCAGCCGCGCGGGATGGGCAGCGCCGGAGGCGGCCAGTAACTACCGCCTGCCGCGGAGCTGCGCTGCACGGAAAGCCAACCGGCACGAGACGAGCGGCCCCCGACCTTAGCACGAGGGGCCGCTCGCTTTTTTCCCCGGTGCGTGGCGCCCCCGCGCCCCGCCCCCGGCGCACCGGGGGCGGATGCGCGAGAGAAGACGGCTTTGTATACTAAGGGGACGTTTCGTTGCTCTCCTCCTGCCGCCCTCTTGCCATGAGTACGCAGACCGCCTCCGCGAGCGACCCCGCCGAAACGCAAGCTGATGAGGATGAGGAACGAACCGGCGGTTCCTTCGCCGGCCCGACCGACGCGCGGCGCGTGACCACGCAGACGCTCCAGGCGCTCAAGGAGGCGGGCACGCCCATCGCCGCGCTCACCGCCTACGACTACACCAGCGCGCGCCTGCTCGACCGCGCCGGCACCGACGTGCTCCTGGTCGGCGACTCTGCCTCGAACGTCATGGCCGGGTACGAAACGACTCTGCCGATGACGCTCGACCACATGATCTACCACGCCCAGTGCGTCAAGCGCGGCGTGGAGCGGGCGCTCATCGTGGCCGATTTGCCTTTCGGCACCTTCCAGGGCAACGCCAAGGAGGCGCTCGCTTCGGCCATTCGCATGATGAAGGAAGCGGGCGTGCACGCGGTCAAGATCGAGGGGGGCCAATCCGTCACCGGCGCGGCGCAGCGTATCGTGGAGGCGGGCATTCCTGTGATGGGCCACCTCGGCCTCACGCCGCAGTCCATTTACGAGTTTGGCACCTACCAGGTGCGCGCTGAAGACGAGGAGGAGGCCGACCAGCTCCGCCGCGACGCGCGAGCGCTGGTGGAGGCAGGGTGCTTCGCGCTGGTCTTGGAAAAAATCCCCGCCGCGCTGGGCGAAGAGGTCACGCGCGACCTCCCGATTCCCACCATCGGCATCGGGGCGGGCAACGCCTGCGACGGGCAGGTGCTCGTCTCTCACGACCTGCTGGGCCTCACGACCGACTTCAGCCCGCGCTTCGTGCGCCGCTACGCCC
>PXTT01000011.1:7011-26396 GCA_003022535.1 Bacteroidetes bacterium QS_9_68_14 | reverse complement strand
CAGACCGTCGAGGCGTTCATGGAGCAGAGCGAAAGCCCGGACGGCGAGACGCCCTCCTTCGACAACCAGGAGGACGCCCCGCCCTGCGCGAACTGCGGCTCGATTACGGTGCGCTCGGGCGCGTGCTACCAGTGCCCGAACTGCGGCTCGAGTACCGGGTGCGGGTAGGACGCGCGTTGCTGACGCTTAGGTTTTTAGAACACGAGCGCCCGACTTCTCTGCACGAGGGAACGGGTGTGTTGATCCAACTGGGAAATTCGTATAACCCAATTTGCACCGAGCGAAATTCTTTAGCAGCAGAGCCTGAACTAATGAGTTAGCAGCAGAGCCTGAACTAATGAGTTTGCCGATTAGGACATCTGTTGAGGATGTCGAGGACATCGTTTCGTATCTCAAGACGAAGGTGAAAGGTGCCACGGTCAAAGAAGCCAAAGCTGCTTTAGGAAAGGGCGCACTTGATGGAAGGAAGGTGTCTGCCTATGAAGCGTGGGGCTTCGTTAATAACGAAGAAGGACGTTTGGCATTAAGTGAACAAGGGCGTCGATACGCCAAAGCATCGGATGAGGAGAAGAAAGAAATATACAGGCGCGTGATAAGGAACATAAGAGCATACAGGGCCGCTGCGGAATGGATGTTTCATCAGAATCATGAGCAAGCCACAAATGCAGAAGTAGGATCACACTGGTACAAATACTATCCAGACGAAATTGAAACTGAAAAAGAAAAGACGATGCGAGCGCAGGCCGTATGCTTCTTCAGGCTTTCAGAGGCCGCTGGGCTCGGTAAGTACGTCGTTGGCAGAGGGTCCAAGTCCACACGGCTGGAAATAAGAAGGGAGCCGTTGGAAAGATTTGTCAACGGAAAAGCCGCGACTGAAGAGCAGGAGCATCAGGATAGTGAAGTAGTAGAGCCTTCCGCAGATGGAGTGGCGGAGTCATCCGAAGGAGATGTCGATGCAGAAGATGTTGCGGCTCAGCCATTTGACGGAAAAGCCCTGTCTGAGGAAGATCAGGAAGAGACGAAGGTGTTTATCTCGCATGGCAAAAACATGGCGATAGTGTCGCAGGTCAAAGAGACAATGGACGTGCTGGACATTGACTTTGAGGTGGCAGTAGAAGAGGAGACAGGCGCAATTCCTGTGTCGGAAAAAGTACTCAACGCGATGCGCAAGTCCAACGCAGCCGTGATATGCGTAACCGCAGATGAGCAGAAAGGGGAGGACACGTCGTATACAATAAACAAGAACGTTCTCATCGAAATTGGGGCAGCATTCGTACTGTATGACCAGAAGGTGGTGTTGGTGTGGGACGAAAGACTTCCTGTACCATCGAATCTACAAGGACTATATTTGTGCAAGTTTGAGGGAGAAAAGCTCTCTTCTGGAGATCAAATCCAGCTAATGAAAACGGTGAAGAAGTTTAAGGCGTAGGAAAAGTTCGCTATCAACAGTCTCGCTGGCGCAGATTGCTTCTTCGCTTCCGCGCCGCAACTGGACAAACCTGTGATGTCCAGTCTCTACGCTGCCACGTCAAAAGCCCCCGCCCCAACCTCACACCGCCGACCTCCCGACCAGCAGCGCGCGCTCGAATAGCTCGCCCGCACTGACGTGGGCGCGGACATACGGGGGCACGCCCACCCCTGCCCGCACCCCAGCCAAGCTCATCCCGCAGATCCGACGCATGCCGATCGACGCGTTGCACTCCGGCGACGCGTAGTGCGTGCTGGATCCGTTCTGCGGCCCAAAGACCGCGCTTCTGAAAGCTGCTGTGGCAGGCGTGCCTGCGATCGGGGTGGATACGAACCTGCTAGTGGTGCTGCTCTCGAAGGTCAAGGCCGCGCCGCCCCGTGAGGACCTCGCGCCTGTCGCCGCCGAGGTGGGCCGCGCTGCCCGAGATCGCATTGCGTAGGAGGGCGTCGTCGAAGTGCCGTGCATTCTACGTCCCGACCACTGATTCACGCCAGAGATCGCCCGCGCCCGCTTGCAGCAACGCGCGTTGCTACCCCTCTTCCGCCGCTTCCGCGTGTAGGCGCCCCTCGCGCAGGTAAAGCACGCGGTCGGCGCGGTCGGCCAGCGCGAGGTTGTGCGTCACCAGCACAAACGTTTGCCCGCGCTCCGCGCTGAGGCGCAGCATCCGGTTGTGGAGGGCGCCGGCGGTCTTGATGTCGAGGTTGCCGGTCGGCTCGTCGGCGAGGACGAGGGCGGGGCTGTTCATCAGGGCACGGGCGACGGCCACACGTTGCTTCTCGCCCCCGCTGAGGGCGGCGGGTTGGTGACCGGAGCGCGCGGCCATGCCGAGGGCCTCGAGCAGCTCCGTTGCGCGCGGCTCGGCCTCGGCGAACTTCTGCTGCTGGATGAGCGCGGGCATGGCCACGTTCTCCAGCGCCGTGAACTCCGGCAGCAGGTGATGAAACTGAAAGACGAACCCGATCTCGCGGTTGCGAAAGTCCGCCAGCGCTTCGTCGTCTTTCTCGAAAAGGTCTGCGCCGCGGAAGCGTACGGTGCCGCCCGTGGGCCGGTCGAGCGCGCCGAGGAGGTGCAGCAGCGTAGACTTGCCGGTTCCACTTTCGCCGACGACAGCGACGACCTCGCCTTTTTCGACCTGCATCGAAAGGCCCGAGAGCACCTCCAGCTCGTCCTCGCCGGTGGGGAAGCGCTTGGTCAGGGACGTCTCCGTCATCATCGCCGTCGGCAACATGCCTGTGCTGAGGGCTTTCCGCGGCGTTGCCGTCGGCAGCCGTCGGCGGGGAGGAGGGCGTCGGTTCTTGGCTTTCGGGCAACGCGGGCGAGGGCTGGACGCGAGAAAGCGTGGAATTCGGGCCGTACGGCGAGCACGACACGTCACGCCTCCACAGTTTGCGGCGGACGGTTGAGACGGAGGTCCTCTCGGTGCGGCCCATCGGTGCGGCCCACCCCCGTTCACCATCTATCACACCCCATTCGCGATCAGTCCCCGCGCTCGATGCCGAACTTGTTGAGCTTGTTGTACAGGTGCGAGCGTTGGATCCCGATGGCTTCGGCCGTCCGGCTAACGTTCCACTCGAACTCGTGGAGCTTGCGGCGGATGAAAATCTCCTCGGCACGGTCGCGAAAGGCGCTGAACTCGTCGTGCTCGGCCAACAGATCCGCGACGGCTTCGCCGGGGCGGTCGGCCCCCCCATTTTCGGCGTCCTTCTTGCCAGCAGCGTCGTCCTCACCGGTGGCATCGGCTTCAGGGGCCGCCGCCTCCTCGGAGGGAGGCGCCTCACCGTTCGCCGATGCTGAAGCCACGCCGGGGCGCACGTAGCGGTCCACGTCGGCGGCGGTGATCTCGTCGGACTCGCTCATGATGAGCAGGCGCTCGACGACGTTGTGCAGCTCGCGCACGTTGCCGCGCCACTCGTAGGCTTTCATCCGCTCGAGGGCTTCCTCGCTGAAGTGCTTCTCGGGCAGGCCGTTGCGGCGGACGCTCTGCGCGGCGAAGTGCTCGGTGATGAGCGGCACGTCGCCGCGGCGCTCCCGAAGCGGCGGCACGTCGATGAGGATAACGCTGAGGCGGTGATAGAGGTCTTCGCGGAAGTTGCCCGCCTCAATCTCTTCGAGCAAGTCCTTGTTCGTGGCCGCGACCACGCGCACGTCCACAGGGATGGCCTTGTCCCCACCCACGCGCTGGATCTTGTCCTCCTGGAGCACGCGCAGCACCTTCGCCTGCGCCGCGAGGCTCATGTCGCCGACTTCATCGAGGAAGAGCGTGCCCTCGTGGGCCTGCTCGAATTTGCCGGTGCGTTGCTCGGTGGCCCCGGTGAACGAGCCCTTCTCGTGGCCGAAGAGTTCCGACTCGATCAGGTCGGGCGGGATGGCCGCGCAGTTGACCTCGACCATCGGACCCTCCTCGCGCTCAGACAAGTGATGCACCCACTTGGCAACCAGTTCCTTGCCGGTTCCGTGCTCGCCGGTGACGAGGACGCGCGCCTCGGTGGGAGCCACGCGGTGAATGGTAGACGTGATCTCCTCGATGGGCTCGCTCTCCCCGATGATGGGCGTGAGGTCGGAGTTCTGCTTCTCGGTGAGGGTCTGGCGCATCCGGCGGTTCTGCACCTCCAGCTCGCCACGGTCCAGCGCGTTGCGCACCGTCACCAGCAGGTGGTTCAGGTCCGGCGGCTTCTCGATGAAGTCAAAGGCGCCCAGCTTCGTGGCCTCCACGGCCGTCTCGATGGTGCCGTGGCCGCTAATCATGACGACCGGCAGCTCCGGCATCTCGTCGGAGGCAGTGCGGAGGACCTCCATGCCGTCGGGGTCGGGCATTTTCACGTCCACGAGCGCGAGGTCGTAGGGGGCGGAGCGCAGCTCGTCGAGCGCTTCCTGGCCGTCCTCAGCGCCGACGACCTCGTAGTCCTCGTATTCGAGGATCTCGCGGAGGGTGCGCCGGATCGCCGCCTCGTCGTCTACGACCAGAACCGTGGGCATATCGGGTTTCGGGTTTTGGATGGGTCGCTTCGGGCCGAGGAACGTTCAACCTTCCGCCCCGACCGAAGGAAGAGCCCTCGGGATGAGCCTTCAACCGCCCTGCTGCCGCGCTCTCGCGCGGGCGACGTAGCGCGGGATCTCCGCGACGGCGTCGGCGTCGGGATACTCCTCCTCCACGCGGCGATAGGCGTCGAGAGCGGCCTCGTAGTCGCCAGCGGTCTCGAAGTTGCGCCCGGCGTTGATGAGGTAGCCCGGCGCACTCTCCTCGTAGAGCTCGGCGGCCTCGAGGTAGAGCTCGGCCGCCTGCTCGAAGTTTTCGCGGTTTTCGTGAATGGTGGCTTCGAGCGCCTTGCCGCCCGCGCCGTAGAGCGTTCCGCTCGCCTCGAAGTCTTTTAGCAGGTCGAGCGCTTTGTCAGGTTGGTCGGTGTTGTAGTAAGCGTCGGCGGCCATCAGGCGCGCGAGGTTACCGGCGGGGGTGGAGCCGTAGTCTTCGACGACCTCCAGGAGGCCGGCCTGCCCCTGGCCCGCGCCCAGAGCGGCCTGGTAGTTGCCGCTGGCGTAGGTAGCCTGCACCGGGGCGAGCGCTTCGGCCGCAGCGGCAGCCTGCTGGTTCTGGTAGTAGAGGTACCCGGCGATGCCCAGCACCAGCACCACCAGCGCGGCCAGCGCGCCGTAGACGAGCCCGCTGTTCTGGTCGAAGAACCGCCACGCCCGCGCATAAAGCGTAACGAGGCGGTCCTGGCGCTGCTGCTTGCGCTCCGACCGGCTGGAGGTGTCGAAGACGGAAGCCATTTTGTGCGGGGAAGCGGGTAGGAGAGAGAGGGAAGGGGCCTCGGAACCACCGGCTTGGCCAATGCGGTAACGGTTGCCAACACGCAACTCGGGCCGCTCGTTTCCAAAGGTGGCGTGCGAGGAGGGGGGCGGGCAAGTCCGTTTCGCCAAAGTTTTTACCAATATTGCATGGCGAGGGCGCGCGCGGACGTTTCCATCCTCCCCGGCGTCGGCTACGTTACCGTACAGATGGCCACTTGCAAACGGCAGACTCGCTCTCTCCTCGAAGCGTAGCCATCGCCCCCTCGGTAGCAACGCCCTCTCTTCCCTGCTTTTCCTTTCCTCTTCCCTCCATGACGCTTGGCATCAACGGCTTCGGGCGCATCGGGCGGCTGGTCTTGCGCTCGATCTTGGAGCGCGAAAACAACGGCGAAAACCTCAACATCGACATCGTCGGTATCAACGACTTGACCGGTGCCGAGACGCTCGCGCACCTCTTCCAGTACGACTCCGCGCAGGGCACCTATCCCGGCGCGGCGACCCATGAAGGCGACGACGCCATCGTCATCGACGGGGAGCGCTATCGCGTCTTCAGTGAAGAAGACCCAGCGGCGTTGCCGTGGGGCGACCTGGGCTGCGACGTGGTCGTCGAGTCCACGGGGCTCTTTCGCACCCGCGAGAAGGCAAGCGCGCACCTGGACGCCGGCGCGGAAAAAGTCCTCATCAGCGCTCCGGCCAAGAGCGACGATGTGCCGACCTTCGTGCTGGGCGTCAACGACGACGACCTGACCGGCGCGGAGGACGTCGTCAGCAACGCGAGCTGCACGACCAACTCGCTCGCGCCCCTGGCGAAGACTCTGAACGACGCCTTCGGCATCGAGAGCGGCGTAATGACGACCGTGCACGCCTACACCGCCAGCCAGAACATTCTCGACGGACCGGGCACGAAGGACCTACGCCGCGCCCGCGCGGCTGCCGAGAGCATCATCCCGACCTCGACCGGGGCCGCCCAGGCCGTCGAGCTGGTACTACCGGAGCTCGACGGCGTGCTCGACGGCATGGCCATGCGCGTGCCCACCCCCGCCGGCTCGATCACCGACCTGGTCGTGGAACTCGAACGGGAGGTCGCGCCCGAAGATGTCAACGCCGCCTTCCGCGAAAATGCCAGGGGCGCGATGGACGGCGTCCTCCAGTACAGCGAGGCACCGCTCGTCTCGCGGGACATCGTGCACAACCCGCACTCCTGCATCTTCGACGCGGACTCCACGATGGTGCAGGGCCGGCAGGTGAAGGTTCTCGGCTGGTACGACAACGAGTGGGGCTTTGCCAATCGGATGGTGGACCTCGCGCTTCGCTTGGTGGATGGTGAGTAGCGAATGGGGGACGATTGTCGCGCGCTGTCGCCGCCGGCCCCCCGGCCTCGACGACCTCCCTGCCGACGCCCTCACTGAAGGGAAGCGCGCGCTGGTGCGCGTGGACTTCAACGTGCCGCTCGAAAGAGGCGAAGGCGGCACTCCCCCTCGTGTGGCCGACGATCTGCGCCTGCGCGCGGCGCTCCCGACCGTCGAGCGAATTACCCAGGCCGGCGCGAAGGCCGTCCTCATGAGCCACCTGGGCCGCCCGGGAGGCACCCCCGCCCCTGCTTTGAGCCTGCGCCCGGTGGCGAAGCGCTTCGAGGAGTTGCTGGGCCGCCCAGTGCATTTTTGCGAGGAGACCACTGGCGAAGAGCCCGAAGCCGTCATCGAGCAGCTCACCGGCGGGAGCGTGGTGCTGCTGGAAAACACGCGCTTCGCCCCGGGCGAGAAGAGCAACGACGACGACTTCGCCGAGGCGCTCGCCGCGCTGGGCGACGTATTCGTCGGCGACGCCTTCGGGGCCGCCCACCGCGCACACGCTTCCACCGTGGGGGCCGCGCGGGCCATGCAGCGCGCGGGCCGGCCCGCCGCGATGGGCCGCCTGGTCGAGCGCGAGCTGGAGGCGCTGGGCCGCCTGGTCGAGGAGCCCGAAAGTCCCTTCGTGGCCGTGCTCGGCGGGGCGAAGGTCTCCGACAAGCTCGGCGTGATCGAGCGCCTGCTGGGCGTGGCCGACCGTCTGCTGATCGGCGGAGCCATGAGCTACACGTTCATGCAGGCGCAGGGGCGCCCCGCGGGCGACTCGCCGGTGGAGGACGACCGCGTGGCCGACGCAGAGCGCCTGCTCAGCGAGGCCGGAGACCGCTTGCTTCTGCCCTCCGACCACCTCGCCGCCGAAGGTCTCGACGAAGGAGCCGACTACCGCCCCGTCGAGGGCAGCATCCCGGCCGGGCAGATGGGCGTGGACATCGGGCCGCAGACGGCCACGCGCTACCAGGAGGCGATCCGCCGTGCGCAGACGGTGGCCTGGAACGGGCCGATGGGCGTGGTCGAGCAAGCGCGTTTCGCGGAGGGCACGCGCGCCGTGGCCGAGGCCGTGAAGGAGGCGACCGACGACGGCGCCTACACGGTCGCGGGCGGGGGCGACTCGGCGGCGGCGCTCTCCGAGATGGGCTTCGCGGACGCCGTCCGTCATCTCTCCACCGGCGGCGGGGCGATGCTTCAGGATCGCTGACGGCCGGATCGCTGGCGGCACGAGCGGCCACGCGCCCCTGTGGCGCGCCGGCGTGGCACCGGGGCGCCCCGTCTTGCGCTGCACCGCTGCGCTTCGTTTTTTGGCGAAGGTACGCGGTGTAACGATCTTGCCCGCCGGCGCGTAGCCCCGTCCTGACTGCAGCAACGCCCTGACCGCAGCAACGCTTCTTTCTGTCTTCCTGCCCCCCACCGATGCCCGAAGACGCGCCCGCCGTGGCCGTGCGCGACCTGGCCAAGACGTACCGCAGCGGCGTGTTCAAAACACGCACCGTCGAGGCGTTGCAGGGCGTGACCCTCGAGGTGGAGACCGGCGAAATATTCGGCCTCCTCGGCCCCAATGGGGCGGGCAAGACCACGCTGGTCAAGAGCCTGCTGGGCATCGTGTACCCCACCGGCGGGCGCGCCGAGCTGTTCGGGGTGCCGGCCACGCGCTCCGCGGCGCGCGCCCCGGTCGGCTACCTGCCGGAGAACCACCGCTTCCCGGAGTTTCTGACCGCGCGCAAGATGCTCGACACCTACGGCGCGCTCAGCGGCGTGGCCCCCAGGGAGCGCAAGGCGCGCATCCCTGAGCTTCTCGAAAAGGTCAAGATGGCGGAGGCCGCCGATGCGCGCGTGGGCACCTTCTCGAAGGGGATGCTCCAGCGCACAGGCCTGGCGCAGGCGCTGCTCTCGCGCCCGCGCCTGCTCTTTCTCGACGAGCCGACCGACGGGGTCGACCCGGTGGGCCGCCGCCAAATCCGCGACATCCTCGTGGAGCTGCGCGCGGAAGGCACGACCGTCTTCCTCAACTCGCACCTCCTCAGCGAGGTGGAGCAGGTGTGCTCGCGTGTGGCCATCCTTAACGAAGGGGAATTCGTGCGCGAGGGCACCATCGAGGAGCTCACCCAGAGCGAGCACGTCTACGACCTGCGCGCCACGCCCGTACCCGAGGAGACGCGCCAGGCGCTGCCCGAGGGCGTCCTCACCCCCGCCGGCGAGCCGCCGCCCGGCGAGCACACCGACGGCGAGGCCCTGGGCGCAGAAGCCACGCCCGCCGAAACGCGCCGCTACCGCGTCACTGCCGACAGCCGCGCGCACCTCAACGACGTGATCGACCGTCTGCGCCGCGGCGGGGTGGAGCTGGAGTCCATCACGCCCCGGCGCCAGACGCTCGAGGACTACTTCATCGACGTGGTCAGTCGTGGAGAAGAGGGAAGGGGGAAGGAAAAGGAGGTTCGCCCGTAGCCCCCTTTCCTGCGCCCGTTCCCGCCTCCGCCACTCCCGCGCCCGAAAAATGCACAAACTGCGCGGCCTGCTGTACCTCACGTTCCGTGAGCTGTGGGCCAAGAAGATCATCATCGGCCTCTTCGTGGTCAGCACGGTAGTGTGGGTGGTGCTGATGCTCTTCATGAACGTCGAGGAGGTCGAGGGCGGCATCTCGGCGCTGCGCCTCTTCGGGGGCGAGGTCGCCACCGCGCAGGGCGGGAGCGCCACGACGCCCGCTGACACGGCCGCCTTCGCCGACAGCGTGGCCGCCGACAGCGTGGACCGCGACACGGCCACGGTCGACCCCGAGATGGCCCAGCGCGATGTCCCCGGCAACGAAGGCGGCGGCCAGGGCGGCGACCAAGGCGGCGGCCTTAGCTCCATGACGAGCTTTATGCAGTTCACGCTGCTCGCGCAGACAGTCGTCTCACAGGCGGCCTACTGGATCGTCATCCTGCTGGGCCTGTTCTCCGCCGCGCCGCTCTTTGCACGCCTCTTGGAAACGGGCCACATCGACCTGCTTTTGTCCAAACCCATGAGCCGGGTGCGCCTCTTTAGCGGCCACGTGCTGGGGGTGTTGCTGATGGTGACGGTGCTGGCGGCGTACCTTTTCGGAGCCGTCTGGCTGGTGCTCTCTCTCAAAATCGGAGTGTGGAACGCCAAGTTCTTGCTCTCGATCCTCATCCTGGTGGGGATGTTCGCCATTCTCTACGGCATCATCGCGCTGGTGACGGTGTGGACGGAGAGCACGGCCCTGGCGCTGATCGTGACCTACGGCGCGGCGATCTTCGTCTCCCCCTTCCTGGCCGCACGCGAGTCCATTCGCCGCGCGCTCAACGACACCGGCGACCTCGCCTTCGACGCGCTGTACTACCTGGTCCCTAACTTCGCCGAAGTCGGCTACGTGGCCGGGAAGCTCCTGCACGGCAGCCCCGTCACGCGCTGGGAAGCGGTCATCTCCACCGCCGTCGTCGGCGTGTTGCTCTACCTGGGCGCAGGCTGGCGCTTCGTGCGCCGCGACTTTTGACCCTTTAGACGGTGGGCGGCAGCTTTTCGATCTTTCCATCTGCCGAGCGGCCCGCCCCTCTTTCCCATCCTCTATCCAAGCGTTGCTGTAACGTTGATCGCTGCCTGCTCGTAAAGGCCCGTTGCTCCTTGCTTTCTTCCCTGCTCCCCTTTTCTCCGCCGCTGCCATGAGATGCCTTCGCGCGTCCCTCGCGCTCGCTTTCTGCGTGGCCGCGCTCGCGGCAGGCTGCGAGACGCCCGCCAGCGACGCGCCGCCCGGCGAGAGCGCCCCCGCTCCGACGGCCGAGGCGCGGAGCGCGCTGGCGGCGCTCCCCGCCGAGACGCGCTTCCTCGCGGTGGCCGACGTGCAGGCCCTGCGACAGGGCGGCATCTTCGACAGGAAGAACGCCTCCGACCTGAGCGGAGAAGCCGGCGCCCGCCTGCGCGCGTTCCTCGACGCCACCGGCTTCGGCCCGGCCGAGGACGTGCGCAAGGTGTACCTCGCGGCCGGCGGCGAGGCGCTTGGCGGAGACGCCAGCGGCGACAACGCGGCCATGCCCCTGCAGATGGCCGTCGCCGCCGACTTCGACCGCGCGCGCTTCGAGGAAGAACTGAGCAGCGAGCTGGGCGACCGCTTCGAGAAGAGCACCTACCGCAGCCAGCCCGTCTACCGGTCCACGCGCGGTGGCGGCAACGCCGAGGAGCAACGCGCCTTCGCCTTCACCGCCGACGGGCTGATTTTCCTCTCGACCCGCGCCGGGGTGCGCCAGATGCTCGACCGCCTGGAGACGGACGGCTCGGCCGCCGACAGTGACCGGCTGATGACGCTGGCCGACCGAGTGCGGGGGCGCGGTAGTACGTGGTTCGTCGCGCAGGACCTCCCGCCCGGCGCGACCGTCGAGCAGGCCGGCGGCAACAGCGGCAGCAGCAGCGCCGGGGGGGCCCCGCCCCAGCGCTTCCAGCGCCTTCAGCAGGTGGTGCGGGACGCCGTCGGGGCCGTCCCGGTCCTCGACCGCAACGCCGAGGGCGAGGTCTTCCTCTACACGCAGGAGGGCGCGGCCCCCGGCGACCTGCGCGAGGTGCTCGAAGGCCTCGTCTCGGCTGCCGGCCGCAGCGGCGACGTCTCCGAGCAACGGCAGCGCCTCCTCGACAGCATCGAGATCGAAGAAGCCGACGACCAGTCCGTTCGCGTGACCTTCTCCGCCCCGCTCGACGGGCAGGGCGGCGGATAAATCCCTGCGGGCCGCGCGTAGGGAAAGGCGTTCCCGCTCGCTTCACGCGCTGCCTGCCTGCCTTTTCCCCGCCCGTGATCTACCGCCGCCCCGCCGACCTCGACTTTGCGCTGGCAGACTGCCCGCGCCAAGAGCGCCCCGGCAAGGTGCTGCTGACCACGCCAGACTACTTCGACGTGGAGTACGCCATCAACCCGCACATGGAGGACCAGATCGGGACGGTCGACAAGTCCGAGGCGCTGCGCCAGTGGCAGGCCGTGCGCGAAACCTACGACGCGCTCGGGCTCGACGTGCACACCGCCGACGGGGCCGCCGGCCTGCCCGACATGACCTTCTGCGCCAACCAGACGCTTCCCTATCTGGACCCGCAGGAGGGGCGGCGCGGGGTCGTCCTCAGCCGGATGCGCGCAGAAGAACGCCGCGAGGAGGTGCCCTACTTCGCGGGCTTTTTTAGCGAGCGTGGCTACGACGTGCGCGAGCTCTCCGATCAGGTGGACGGGTCCTTCGAGGGCATGGGCGACGCGCTCTGGCACCCCGGGCGCCGCCTGCTCTGGGGAGGGCACGGCTTTCGCACTGCGCCGGCGGTCCACGACGCGCTCTCGGAGATGCTGGGCGTGCCGGTCATGCTTCTGGAGCTGGCCGACGAAGACTTCTACCACCTCGACACGTGCCTCTGCCCGCTCGACGAGCAGACCGCACTGGTGTCCCCCGGCGCGTTCAGCGACAACGGCAACGCGCTGATCCGGCAGCTCTTCGACAACACCATCGAGGTGCCGGCCATCGAGGCGCGCGAGAGCTTCGCCTGCAACGCCCACTGCCCCGACGGGGAGCACGTCCTCATCCAGCGTGGCTGCGACGTGACCATCGAGCAGCTGGAGGCCGGCGGCTTCACGCCCGTCGAGCTCGACACGAGCGAGTTTCTGAAAGCCGGCGGCTCGGTCTTCTGCATGAAGCTGATGTTCTGGTAGGCTTCGCCGGTCTGGGGTTGCAGGGTAAACGTTCCTCGGGTGGAAACGCGGGAAGCGATGCGAGAACGCGAGTCGAAGGAGAACCCTCCTGCCCCCCCGCCCTCCCGCACCCCTGCACTCGTTTCCGTCATCGTCCCGGCGCTGGACGAGGTCGGCTACATTGAGCGTACGGTTCGGTCGGTGCGGGACCAGCGCCCGTGTCGTGGCCGCGCCGCCGGGCCGCGCGCGCCAAATGAACGCTGGGGCGGCCCGCGCGCGCGGCGACGCGCTCCTCTTTCTCCACGCCGACACGACGCTCCCTGAGGGCGCCCTCGCGGCGGTACGGCGGGCGCTGGCCGGCGGCGCGCAGGCGGGCATCTTCCGGCTGCGCTTCGACCGCGAGACGCCGCTCTTGCATTTTTACGCCTGGGCCACGCGCCTGCGCTGGCGGCGCTTCTGCTATGGCGACCGCGGCCTCTTCGTGCGGCACGGGGCCTTCGAGGCCGTCGGCGGCTACCCGGACTGGCCGATCTTCGAAGACCTCGAGCTGGCCGACCGCCTGCACGAGCGCTTCGGGCCAGACCGCTTTCGCTATCTGCCGCTGGCCGTGACCACCGCCGCGCGCCGCTTCGAGCGCGCAGGCCCGCTCCGCCAGCAGTTCCAGAACCTCAGGCTGTGGACACGCTACCTGCTGGGCACCGACCCCGAGGCGGTCGCGCACCGCTACTGCTACGACTAACGGCCCGCCACACCCCAGGCGCCCCGGACCAATTTGGCCGCACGCGAGGTACGTAGGTGTTGCTTCTCCCCACCCGCTCTCCACGCCTCATGGATCTCGTCAAAGCCCCGCCCGGCTCGCGGCTGACCCGGCGGCAGTACCTGCGCCTGGACGCCGACGCCGAAGAGGCGCGCTTCGAGTACGACGGCGAACGCGCCTACATGATGGCCGGCGCGAGCCTGGAGCACAACCGGATCAGCGCGGACATCTCCACAACGCTCAACGTCCGGCTCCGAGATCGGGACTGCGATGTCTTCCAGTCCGACATGCGCGTCCGCGCCGGTGAGCGCTACACCTATCCCGACGTCGTCGCGCTCTGCGGGGACCCGGAGGTTTCCAACGAAGACCCGCCCTCGCTCCTGAACCCCGAGCTCCTGGTGGAGGTATTGAGCCCTTCGACGAAAGAGCGAGACCGCACCTGGAAACTGGACCGCTACCTCGAGATCGAGAGCCTCCGCGCGTGCTGGCTCGTGGAGACGGAGGCCCCGCAGGTGCGGCAGTACGTCCGCAACGGGGAAGCGTCGTGGACTCGCCACGTCGTGCGCGACATGGACGCGACGCTGAGCGCGCTCGGCGTGGAGCTGGCGCTCGCCGACGTCTACCGCCGCGTCTTCTGAAGGCGGATGCTCTGCCGAAAACGCCAGCAACGCCATGCCCTCCGAGGCCACGACCTTTTCCCTCGAAGCGACGGCTCCAGGGCCTGTCTGGAACCGGCCCACGCGCAACCTACGCCGCCTGCGATACGCCTCCGTGCGGCGGGTCGCATTCTTCGGGATCGGCGGCGTGCTCGCCACCGGGAGTGCGGCGGCCCTTTTCTACGCCGCGGGCGCGGCAGGCGGGTGGTGGCTGACGCTCGCTGTCGGCCTCGTGCTCCTCGCCCGCGCGTCACACCTCTGGCGGCGCCGCCCGTCGTTTTTGCGCCTTTCCGAGCGTGGGCTGACCTTCCGCCTGGCGCCCCTCTCTGCGAAGCACACCGTGGACTGGGGCGAGCTGGCGCGCCTCGACCTCGAGCTGAAAGACGCGCGCCTCCACCGCACGGGCGACGCGCCGACGATGCACCTACGCTTCGACGCGCTCCCCGGCGACACGCCCACCGCCTCACCGGGCACCTCGCTGACACCGCCCGCGCCCGTGGCGTCCCCGTCTACCCGGGCTGACCTCTCCGCCGCATGAGCAACGCTCCTCCCGACCGAGACGGCACCACTACGCGCGGGGAGGAAGAGGCCACCTTCTACCTCGACGCGCAAGCCGAGACGCACGAGCGCTTCGGCTTTCACGAACCGGGGCGCTCGCCGCTTCCGCGTTTCTTGATGGCCGGGTGCGCGCTCCTGCTGGCGCTGGGGCTGGGTCTCGGCGTGGCCCTTGACGGGTGGAGCTTCCTCGGGCGGCACTACTGGACGCTGCTGCTGTGGGCCGGTATCGCGTTTCTGGTGTATCGCTTCACGTTTCGGCAGCGGCCGTACTTCCACATCGGGGCCGAGGGGCTAGCCGCGCGCACGCGGGCTTACCGGGCCGAGCAGCGCGTGGCCTGGGGCGAACTGGCGCGCGTGGAGCTGGAGCCGGAGGGGCTGGTGCTGCACCGCGATCCCGGCGGGCCGGTGCACCTGCCATTCTCTACGCTCTCCGAAGAGCGCGAAGCGGCGCTCCGCGACGCGCTCGCCGCGGCCGCCCAGGACCGCGGGGTCGAGGTGGCGCGCACAGGAGGTTCTCACTAAGTTAAATCAGGCGTTCGAGCGCTTCATCCGCTGGACGACGCTTCTGCCCCGCCCCGAGATTGCCGCGCCTCCCTTCGCGTTTGCAGCAACCGCCAGCCTGCATCTCATAGACGCTCTCTTCGGCGAGACCGCGACGCTCCACTCCGGCCGCCTCGGTGAGGGCGAGCGCCATCGGTGGTGATGAGCGTAGCCCCCGCCTTTCCTGCTTCGTCACTCGCCCTCGCGCACGCGGCGGCTGGCGGAGTAGTCGTCCTCGCGGCGGCCGGCCTGCTCGGCGGCGGGGTCGCCCTGGCGGCGCAGGTACCGATTCCACCAGAAGACTCCGATGGCGAAGATCAGGGCAGCCACGCCGCTCATCGCCGCGTTGACGCCGGCCAGGCGCTGCTGCATGGCCCCGATGGAGGCGCCCGCCTGCGTCTTCTCGCGCACGACGACCTCCTGCGCCGCGTCGCGCCGCACGAACACCTTCAGGCGCTTTTTGTCTTGCAAGAGCGGCGCGAGCGTGTGCGGGACCGACATCTTGCCCGTCTTGAGCGTTCCGCCGCCCCCCGGCAACGCGACGTGCAGGCGCATGTAGTCGTACGTCACGTCCACGCGGTTTTCCTGCTGCAGCTCCGCGACCTCCGCCACGGCCGGGGTGCCTTTCTGGATCGTCTGCCCGAGGGTGTAGGCCGCCCACACCTGCTGCGCGCAGATGAACGCCAGAAAGGCCGGCACGACCCAGAGCGCACGCGCGACCCAGCGGGTAGAGTTCATGGAGGTTCGGGTTTTCGGTCTTTAGGCTTCGTGGAGCTGTGCTTGTGGCCGTAGTCTCTCTCTAAGACCCGAGCCCGAAGGCCCAGGTCCTACGTCAAAAACAAGTACGGCTTCCACGCCTCGCTGAGGTCGCTGACGGAGTCACGGATGAACATGACGTGGCTGGGGCGAAACGGCTCGCGCACGAGTTCCATGCCCGCCTCCTCGGGCGTGGAGTCGCCCTTGCGGTTGTTGCAGGGCACGCAGGCGGTCACGAGGTTCTCCCAGGTGTCGCTCCCGCCACGGGACTTGGGCATCACGTGGTCGATGGTGAGGCGCTTCCCGGAGCCGCAGTACTGGCAGGTGTGCGCGTCGCGCCGCAAGACGTTCTTGCGCGAGAGCATGACGCGCTTGTAGGGCACGTTCACGTACGCCTTCAGGCGCACGACGCTGGGCCACGGGACCTCCACGCTTGGAGAACGCACTTCCTTACCCGGCACCGCCTCAACGAGATGCACCTTTTGCAGATGCATCAAGACCACGGCGCGCTCGACGCTGCACACCGTCAGCGCGCTGTAGTCCTGGTTGAGCACGAGGACATGTCCGTTCATGACGCTACGCTCTCCCTACACTGCTGCGGCAGGAAACGGCGAGCGAGCAGCCGACGGCGCGCGCTACGAGCGGCGAAAAGGGGCGAAGACGGTTGGTGAAGTGTGGGGCCCAGTCTGTTCGGGAAAGAGCGGCGGGCCTCGAGGGAAGGCCTCGCGGACACCACGTACTGCTCACGAGTGAGGGCGCCTTTCCGAGCACGAGGGCGGCGCGGAAGAAATGGTGCCCTCGCCTCGATCTACACTTCCTCGCTTCGCATTCGTTCCGCGCGGGGCCGGTCTTCCCGGCGGCCCGGCAACGCCTCGTCGGGCGCCTCCGCGAGGCGCGGGGCCGCCGCGTCTTTCTCAGAAAGCACGGGCGCGCCCTCGACCTCCGCGAGCGGCCATTTGATGCTGAGGGCCGGGTCGTCCCACGCGAGGGCGCGCTCACAGTCCGGCGCGTAGCGCGCAGTGCACTTGTAGTGAACGAGCGCGCCGGCGAGCGCGAGGAAGCCATGCGCGCAGCCTTTGGGCACGTAGAGCTGGCGCGCGTTGCGGCGCGAGAGGCGGCAGGCCGTCCATTCCCCAAAGGCTGGCGACGACGGCCGCAGGTCCACGGCCACGTCGAAGACCGCGCCGCGCAGCACGCTCACGAGCTTGCCCTGCGCCTGCGGGTGCTGGTAGTGCAGGCCACGCAGCACGCCTTCCTTGGAAAAGGAGAGATTGTCTTGTGCGAAGCGCGCCGGCAGCCCAGCCTCGCGGTAGCGGTCGCGTTGCCACAGCTCCACGAGCGAGCCGCGCGCGTCGGCGTGGCGCTCCAGCTCGACGAGGCGCGCGCCAGGCACGTCGGTCTCGGTGACGGTCATGGGTTTGCGGTTCGGCTGAATCTGTTTGCATGCGACATATGCGGTTGCAAACGCCTCTCCGGTCGAAAAAGGCGCCGCTACGACGCGACGGCGCCCCCTTTCTCACGGGCAACCACGCAACACTACGTACCACGGCTCGCCTCCGACCCGCAGCGCGCACGGGGCCGCAACAACCCCTTCGAATTACGCCTCCACCAAATCGAGAAGGTACTGCCCGTAGTCGTTGCCGGCGAGCGGCTCGGCGAGGCGTTCCAGGTCGGCGGCGCTGATCCAGCCCTGGCGGTAGGCGATCTCCTCGGGGCAGGCGATCTTGAGGCCCTGCCGCGCCTCGATGGTTTCGACGAAATGAGATGCCTGAAGCAGCGAGGCGTGCGTGCCGGTGTCCAGCCACGCGATCCCGCGGCCCATGCGCTCCACGCGCAAGGCGTCCTCCGCGAGATACGCGCGGTTGACGCCCGTGATCTCCAGCTCGCCCCGGCCCGAAGGCTCCAGCGCGCGGGCCTTCTCGGCAGCCTGGCCGTCGTAGAAGTAGCAGCCGGTCACGGCGTAGCGCGAGCGCGGCTGGTCGGGCTTTTCCTCAATGCTGGTGGCGCGGCCGTCGTCGTCGAAGGCCACGACGCCGTAGCGCTCGGGGTCTCTCACGCGGTAGCCGAAGACGGTAGCCCCGCCTTCGTCGGCGGTGCGGCGCGCGGCGCGGCGCAGCATCTGCGTGAGGCCTTGCCCGTAGAAAAGGTTGTCGCCTAGGATGAGCGCCGTCGGGTCGCCCCCGGCGAAGTCCTCGCCGATCAGGAGCGCCTGCGCGATGCCTTCGGGGCGGGGTTGCTCGGCGTACTCGATGGAGAGGCCCCACTGCGTGCCGTTCTCCAAGAGCGCGCGGAAGCGCGGCAGATCGCGCGGGGTAGAAATCAGCAGTACCTCGCGGATCTGCGCCCGCATGAGGACCGACAGCGGGTAGTACACCATCGGCTTGTCGTAGACGGGCAGGAGCTGTTTGCTCACCGCCGCAGTGGCTGGGCGTAGACGCGTGCCCGCCCCGCCGGCCAGGATGATGCCTTTCATTGCGGCGCGGGGCGCTTAGCGGGGGGCGCAGGGCGCTTCGTGGCGCAGGAGGAGCGGCCAACACAAAAAGCGAAGCCGGCCGGCGGGGCCAACTTCGCTTTCGAGGGGCGCGTTGCTGTGTCAGAGCGGGGGAAGGGATTCGAACCCTCGACCTTCTCCATGGCAAGGAGATGCTCTCCCACTGAGCTACACCCGCTTTCTTTCGTTGCCCGCGAGACGAGAAGCCGTCGCGCACAGGACCTGCAATGCTACGGGACGGACGGTGTTCCTGTCAATAGCTTCACGCGAACTTCGCGCAGCGGACTGAAAAGCGGCCGATGGTGTGGTTCGCGGTCCGCCGCCCCAGAGGTCAAAACCCGAGGCGTCCGCGTTTCGGTTCCTCCGCTTCGTGCTCCTCCGGTTCCAGCTCCACGGTCATCGTCGCGGCGTACGCCTCCCCACCAATAGCCTGCCAGAAGGCGTGGCCTGCCTCATTGGCGTGGAGGATGCGCAGGCGCAGGCGGTCGGCCTCTAGCTCCTCGGCCCAGTCGCGCAGGGCGGCGGCGAGACGGCGGCCCGTGCCCTGGCGGCGCGCGCCAGGAACTACGTAGAACTCGTCCACGAAGACCTCCGATGCCTCAACCTGGATCGGCGGCGTGCCCCAGCGGTGCGCCGTGGCAAAGCCGACGAGCGTGCCCGCCTCATCCTCCTCGGCCACGAAGGTGCGTTGCGTTTCGTCGTCGAGCCAAACGGGAAAGTCGTTTTCGAAGCGTTCGCGGGCGTCCTCGGCGGGCTGGAAGCGCGCGTCCCGCGCGGCCTGCTCTTCGAGAAAGGCGGCCCACAGGTCGGCCACGCGGTCTTGGTCGCGCCGGGTAGCGCGGCGAATGTTCGGCATTTCGGATTGGGGGTTTGGGGTTTTCGGTTGGTCAGCTTATGCCTCTGCTTCTGCGCGTTGCGTGCGTGGCTGGAGGTCGCCTTGCTCGGCGAGAAGTTCGGCGTTGAGGACGGCCCCGCCGGCGGCCCCGCGCACCGTGTTGTGCGAAAGGAGCACGAGCTTCACGTCCAGCACCTCGCACTCACGCACGCGGCCCACCGAGGTGGTCATGCCGCCGCCCAGGCCCGCGTGGCGGCGCGGCTGCGGGAAGCGCTCCTCCTCAAAGACGCGAATGAACGGCTCCGGCGCGCTCGGCAGCTCTTGCACTGCCTCAGCGGGGCGAAAGGCGCGGAGCGTCTCCTTCACGTCGCCCGGCGTGGCCTCTTCTTTCAAACGCAGCGATACCGCTTCGAGGTGCCCGTCGATGACGGCCACGCGGTTGCACTGCGCGCTGACGGTGAAGTCTGCTTCCGCCACCTCCTTGCCCCCATCCGGCAATGCGCCGAGGATCTTGCGCGGCTCGGTGGCCATCTTCCCCTCCT
>PXTT01000011.1:0-6828 GCA_003022535.1 Bacteroidetes bacterium QS_9_68_14 | reverse complement strand
CACCGCCGAGTCGAGCCCGCTGAAGACGAAGTCGCACGCCGCGAAGTTCGCCGGGGCGCACTTCTGCACGGTCATGGCAGCCACGCGCTCCGGCATCGGCGTGCCCGAGAGCCAGTGCGCGGCCTCGCGGTACGGCCGCCCGGCGGAGCGCTCCGATGCTCCCAGCCTGGCGATCTCGAACCACGGGTGCTCGGCCAGAAGGCGGACGAACGTCTGCCCGACGGCGCCGGTGGCGCCGAGGATGCCTGCGCGTAGCTGCATGGGTCGGGGTCGCGTGTTTTTCAGAAAGGGAGGGGCACAGTGCGCTGATGGTGCGGGCCACTCGGCCCCCTTACGTCTGCGTGGCCGCGCCTTCTTCCAGCACGCCCTCGGGGCGGAGGTACGTGCCTGCGCCTTCCGGCTTGGTCGTGCAGCGGATGTGCGCGGGGATGCCCGCCTCCAGAAGGGGCCGCAGCGCCTTCGGGTGCATGCCCAGGCCGCCCTCTTCGTTGAGCCGGGCGGCCTGCTCCATCGTCAGCTCGCCGATGCGCTCGGCGGTGGGGTCCACGTTGGGATCGGCGGTGAAGAGGCCGTCTACGTCGGTCCAGCGCTCGAAGCAGTCGGCACCGAGGAAGGCGGCCACGAGCGCGGCGGAGTAGTCGCTGCCCTCGAAGCCGAGGGTGGTCGTCGCGCCGCTGGGCGCCCCCCCGATGTAGCCGGCCAACACGGGCACCGCCCCGGGCGCGCAGCCGGCGCAGAAGGCGCGCACGTTGCGCCGGGTGGGCGCCCGCTCCACGCGCGCCGCGCCGAAGGTGTCGTCGGTCACGAAGAGCTGAAGGGAGATCCCGTAGACCACCTGCACCCCGAGGGCGCGGAGCGTCTCCACGAGCAGGGGCACGGAGCAAAGCTCGCCGGTCGCCAGCACGCGGTCGCGCAGTGCCGGCGAGGCCCCCGAGCGCGTGGCCTCGTGGAGCGCGCCGGCGTAGCGATCCAGCTCGCGCCGCAGTTGGTTTTCGTAGCGCTTGCGCGTGGCCGGCGGCAACGCGAGGGCGTCGGCCTGGTCGGCGTGACGCCGGCGCATCGCCCTGACGGCCTGCTCGGGCTCCAAGCGCCCGGCGGCCACGTCTTCGAGGGCTGCATCGAGCTGGCGCGTCACGCCGCTGAGCGCCGAGGCGACCACTACGGGCCGCGTGCCCTCCTGCGCGCGCCGATGCACGATCTGGGCGACCTGGCGCATCCGCTCGGGCTGGCCGACGGAAGTGCCTCCGAATTTCATCACCACCACCGAACGGTCCGACGCGGAACCGTCGGCGGGTAGGTCGCGGGGCGGGCGATTGGGCATGGCGGAGCGGGCGCGGACGTGATGACGTGGAAGAACAACGTACGGCGCGTGCCTGAGACATCGTAGCCGCGGGCGCCGTATCCGCAGGTGCCGTAGCCGGGGACGCCGAAGAGGCGCGCAAATATTTTGCCGCGTCTTCCCCAATCGCGTCCCCGGCGAGGCGCCGTGCGTTGACACGTCCGCCCGCGCGACCTACTTTTCGGGGGCGCGCCCTTTTCCCTTTTCCACCTGCCTCATGCCCGTCCCTGCCGCCAACGGTGACGACCCGAAGCTCATCGACGGGCGCGCCCTCGCTGCCACCGTGCGCGAAGAAGTGGCCGAAGCGGTTGCCGGCCGCACCGGGCAGGGGCACCGCCCGCCAGGCCTGCGCGTGATCCTGGCCAATGGCAACGCCGCCTCGGCCTCCTACGTGCGCGGCAAAGAAAAGGCTGCCGCCGAGGTTGGCATCGAAAGCCAGACGCTTCGCTTCGACCCTGAGGAGGTCACGGAAGACGAGTTGCTGAGCACCCTCGCGCGGCTCAACGACGCCGCCGACGTGGACGGCATCCTCGTGCAGCTCCCGCTGCCGGATCGCATCGACAAGCAGAAGATCATTCGCGCGGTCGCCCCGGACAAGGACGTGGACGGCTTCCACCCCGAGAACGCGGGCCGCCTGATGACCGGAGCTGCGGGCTTCGTCCCGGCCACGCCCGCCGGCATCATGGAGATGCTGCGCCGCACGCCAGAGGTCGAAATCGAAGGCGCGCGCGCCGTGGTCGTGGGGCGCTCCAACCTAGTAGGCCGCCCGCTGGCGAACCTGCTGCTGCGCCGCGACGCCAACGCCACCGTCACGGTCTGCCATAGCCGCACGCGCGAGCTGGCCGCCATCACGCGCCGTGCCGACATTCTCGTTAGCGCCGTGGGCCGGGCCGGCCTCATCACTGGCGACATGGTCAAGGCTGGCGCCTGCGTGATCGACGTGGGCATCAACCGTGTCGAGGACGACACGCGCGAGCGTGGCTACCGCCTGGTCGGCGACGTGAACTTCGAGGCGGCCCGCAAGCGCGCGTCCCACATCACGCCCGTGCCTGGCGGCGTGGGACCGATGACCATCGCCATGCTGCTGAAAAACACTTTGAAGGCTGCCGAGCAACGCGCCTCGTGACGAAAGGCCGCGTTGCGGGCTACCGCCGCGGGGCTTCCGTCGCGTGCGGCGGAGCCTATCGAAGCCCCCTTCCGTTCTCTTCCTCAACTCGCTCGCCGCGCCCTCGCTCTTCGCGCTCCGCTCGCCATGCTCGCCGCCGCCCCGCCCGACGCCTCGCCCGAAGCGCTCAGCGCTCCTGCGCGCTCGTCGCAGAGCGCCGTGGTCGAGAGCCTCGCCGCTCAGGCAACCGCCGACACGACGGCGCGCCCGGCCCCGGCCGCCGCCGACTCGTCCTCGACCTTTTCGGCGCTCAACGAGAACTTCAACGAAGGGCTGCGCCTGGTGCTTACCGGCGAGTGGAGCCAGCTGTGGACGTGGGCGCGCAACGGCGCCCTCAACTCGCTGGACGACGTCCTGCTCACGATTGGCGGTGCGGTCGCCTTTCTCGTCGTCGCCTACGTGCTCTACCGGGTGGCTTATCGGCTGCTCGATCAATTCTTGGAACGCAACCGCCACATAGACACCGGGCTCCGGCGCCTCCTGATGCAAACCTACCGCGTCGGCGCGATGCTGCTGATCGCGGTGCTGGTCCTGGACCGCCTCCGGTTCAATGTCACGGCCCTCTTTGCGGGGCTTGGGATCGCCGGGATCGCCATCGGCTTTGCCGCGCGCGACTCGCTGGAAAACTTCATCAGCGGCCTCACCATTCTGATGGACCGTCCGTTCCGGGTCGGCGACAATGTCGAGGTCGAAGGCCAGTTCGGCACCGTCAAGAACATTACGCTGCGCTCCACGCGCATCCGCACGTTCAACAACGAGGTCCTGGTGATGCCGAACGTGCAGATGATCACCCAGAAGCTCATGAACCACACGATGCTGAGCACGCTGCGCGTGGAGATCGACTTCGGCATCGCCTACAAGGAACGCCCGGGGGAGGCGCGCGACGTGCTGCTGGCGCTGACGGAGGGCGACGAGCGCCTGCACCCGGACCACCCGCCCTCGGTGGTGGTGACGGAGATGGCCGACTCGAGCGTCAACATGCGTCTGCGGCTCTACCTCAAAAATCCGAAGCAGGAAGTGCCCGTGCGCTTTGACTACACCGAGAAGGTGCGTGAGGCCCTGCGCGAGGCGGACATCGAGATCCCGTTCCCGCATCTCCAGCTCTTCGTGGACGAGACGAAAGCCTTCGAGGGCGCCCCCTGGATGCCTGCGGCGCAGCAGCGCGCGCAGTTCGGCGACGGCTCCTCGGGCAAGGGACGGCAGACGGCGGCGGACGGTTGACGGCGGCCCCGCGCATGGCGGCCACGCCGCGTGGCAACGCCTGCTACAAGTCGATTTGACGGGGAAATGCCGGCAAAACAGCGCGCGCTTTTCTTTCATCTCCAGTTCAGTGTTCGAGGTAGAGAGCACCTCGACGCAAATCTCCGGCGCAACGGGACTGGCTTCGGCATCCTCAGGAATGTCTGCAACGCGGCCGGCGGAAATCCAGACGACATCCGGCACTTTGACGCCGTCGGCGGTCACGACGGCGAACTCCATCCCGACCCGTCCTGTGGGGGCGTCGGGGTTTTCGAGGTGCGTCTCGATGAGCCGCCCGATGCGGTACTGCGCGAAGCTGTGGTCGCGCTTGTGCGGGCTCAGGGCGAGTTGCCCTCGAGCATTGGTTTCGATTTTGAACGGCAAGTCCTGAAGCTGTGGATCGGCCAGCGCCTCGCTCCACCGGCGCGCACCGGGCGTCTGTTCTCGGGAAGACGGCGGACTAACTTGCGTGCTCATGGGCCGGATGGCGTGAGGCAACAAATGGGACAACCCGCAACTGCTGAAATGCAGACGCGCGCGCCGGGTTCGCGCTCCCCGCGGTGGTAACGCCTCAAAAGCCGCCTACGTCCGTCACGGACGGGTTCCCGCCGAGGGCAGGATCGCCGCGATGGCCACGACCGCCTTCAGGATGTGGGCGACCATTTCGAGACGTACCGTAACCGTCTCGCCGACCGGCAACGCGGCGGGGCCTTCGGAAGAAGTTTCTTCCGACGACGATACCTCGGAATTAGGCCGTGTTGCGGCGGGCGTTGCGTCGTCGTTCGGCTACTCGCCTTCAGAATGGGACGGTTCCTGCTCCGGGGGGCGCCCCTCGCGCTGCAGCGTGGCTCCGTCTCCGTCAGGCATGGCGGGCGTGATCGTGCCGGTTTTCCGGAGTCGGTTCGAGACGGAGTGGTGAACGTCTTCCTTCGCGTGTTTTACGCCGCGTCTCCACGACGACGTGCGCCCCGGCCGCTTCGAGCTCGTCGCGCTCCATCGAGGTCGTCAGCGCGGCCACGCGCCCCCCGGCGGCGCAGGCGGAGCGCACCCCGCTGAGGGAATCCTCCACGACGAGGCAGTGCGCGGGGGGCACGCCCAGGCGCTCGGCGGTCAGCTGGTACGGTTCAGGGTCGGGCTTGGGATGCTCCACGTCGGCGGCAGTGACGGAGGCGCTGAAGTGCTCGTTCCACCCCAGCGGGTCGAAGGCCAGCTCGCGCGTGGCCGGCGAGGCGCTGGTGCAGAGCGCCACCGGGTAGTGCGCGGCGGCAGCCTGCACGAAGCCCTTGGCGCCCTCCATCGGCACCCGGCGGTCGCCCAAGAGGTCCCAGAACGCCTCGCGCTTCTCGGCGATGAGGTCCTCGACACGCGCGTCGCTGCCGTAATGCTCGGCCACGTGGCGCAGCACCTGCTCGTCGGTTTGGCCTTTAAACGCGTCGTAGACACGCTCGGGCACCTCGATGCCGCGCTCGGCGAAGACGCGCCGTTTGGCCTCTGCGTGGATCGGCTCGGAGTCGATCAAAACCCCGTCGAGGTCGAAGATGACGGCCGCGAGCTCGTCGGTGAGCGCGTTGCTGGTAGCCATTGAAAACCGGAAGCTCGTAGCTGAAAATCTGTCGTCATTCTTCTCCCCACGTCCACTCGCGCAGGCCCGCGAGGTGGTCGTAGGCGGTGAGGTCGTGCTGAATGGGCGTGACCGAGACGTAGCCTTCCTCCACCGCGCCAAGGTCGGTGCCCGTGCCCTCGTCGAGGTCTACGAATTCACCGGCCATCCAGTAGTAGGGCTCGTCGAACGGGTCCACGCGCGCGGTGAAGGACTCCTTCCATAGCGCGCGCGCCTGCCGCGTCACGCGGGTGCCCGCCAGCTCGGCCATCGGCGCGCTCGGCACGTTGACGTTCAGCAGGACGCCCTCCGGCAACCCCTTTTCCAGCACGCGCCGGGCCACGCGCCGGGCCACGCGGGCCGCCGTGGCGTAATGCCCGCCATCCCACTCGCAGAGCGAGAAGGCCGCCGCGTCGATGCCCAGGATCGCTCCCTCGGTCGCCGCGCTGACGGTGCCGCTGTATAGGACGTTCACCGCCGTATTGGGCCCGCGGTTTACGCCGCTGGCGACCAGCGCAGGCCGGCGCGGCAGCAGCTGGTTGACCGCCAGCTTCACGCAGTCGGCCGGCGTGCCGCTGACGGCCCAGGCGGCGGCCGCGCCCGCCTCCTCGGCAAAGTCCCACGCGCGGGCGCGCACGGGGTCGCGCACGGTGATGGCGTGCCCCACGGCGCTCTGCTCGTCCATCGGGGCGACGACGTAGACTTCGCCGAAGTCGCCCATCGCCCCGGCCAGCGCGGCGATCCCCTCCGAATCGATCCCGTCGTCGTTGCTAATGAGAATTAACGGTTCTTCAGGGGAACCGTTCTTTCGGTCTTCCATCGGCTTGCTCGAACTACAGGTCGGTTGTTTCTACTGGCGATGGATCGTGGATGGCAGGTCGTGAATGGGGGGTTCGCTCGAGTGCGTTCACTCGGTTGTCGTCGACCGCCAGCCAAAAACCATCCCCCATCCAGCGAGCGAACGCGAGCAGACCCTTCGCTGATAATCACTAATAACTCTCTTCCTCCGACGGGAAGGCACGGGCGCGCACGTCTTGCACGTAGCGCTCGGCCGCCTCGGTGATCGTCTCGTCGAGGCGGGCGTAGCGGCGCACGAAGCGCGGGCTGAAGTCGGTCGTGAGGCCCAGCAGATCGTGGGAAACGAGCACTTGCCCATCGCAGGCCGCCCCCGCCCCGATGCCGACGGTGGGAATCGCAAGGTCCTGCGTGACCGCCTCGGCCAGCGCGGCGGGGATCTTCTCCAAGACCAGCGCGAAGCACCCCGCCTCCTCCAGCGCCCGCGCGTCGCGGCGCAATTGGTCGGCTTCCTCCTCCCCCTCAGCGCGCACCTGGTAGGTGCCGAACTCGTAGATGGATTGCGGGGTGAGCCCGAGATGGCCGATCACCGGGACGCTCGCCTCCACGATGCGCTCAACGGACCCCGCGACGACCCGGCCCCCCTCCATCTTCACCGCGTGGACGCCTGCCTCTTTCATCATGCGGATG
>PXTT01000010.1 GCA_003022535.1 Bacteroidetes bacterium QS_9_68_14 | reverse complement strand
GCCTGGGCATGGGACGAGGACACCGGGCAGTACTACCTGCATCTCTATCTGCCGGGGCAGCCGGACCTGAACTGGCGCAACTCCGAGGTGCAGGAGGCCATGTTCGAGCAGGCGCGCTTCTGGCTCGAACGTGGCGCGGACGGCTTTCGCATCGACGTGGCGCACGCGATCATGAAAGACCCGGCCTTCCGCGACAATCCGCCCAACCCGTCCGGCGAGGGCTTCCACAAACACCGCGGCGCTTACGACGAGCAGCAGCGCCTCTACGAGGAAGGCCACCCCGACACGCACCGCGTCTACCGCGCCTTTCGGCGCCTGCTGGACGGATATTCCACCGACGGTGACCGCATCGCTCTCGGCGAGATGCACATCTACGACCGCGGCGAGTGGGCCAGCTACTACGGCCAGCCCCGCGCCGACGGCTCGCTCGATGAGATGCACCTGCCCATCAACTTCGCCCTGCTCAAAGCCGACTGGACCGCCGCCGGCGTGCGCGAGGTCGTCGACTCGCTCGAAGCCATCCTCCCGCGCGGGGCGTGGCCGAATTACGTCCTCGGCAACCACGACGAACAACGTCTGCGCACGCGCCTCAGCCCCGACGGGCGGGACGGCGAGGCCGAAGCGCGCCAGGCTGCCGTCCTGCTCTTGACGCTGCGCGGCACGCCGATGCTCTACTACGGCGACGAGCTGGGGCTGGAAGAGGTCGAGATTCCGCCCGAAGAGCAGCTCGACCCGTGGGGGCAGAACGTCCCCGGTCTGGGCCGCGACGGCTGCCGCACGCCCATGCCGTGGACTTCTGACGACGACACGGCAGGCTTTTCCGACGCTCCGCCCGAAGCGCTCTGGCGCCCCGTCGGCGACGCGAACCGTCGACGCAGCGTCGAGGCGCAGCGCGAGGACGACACCTCCGTGCTGGCGCTCTATCGTCGCCTGCTCGACCTGCGGCGCGAGACGCCCGCCCTGCACGCGGGCCGCTACCGCCCGCTCGATCGGGGCGTGCCGACGGGCTGCTTCGCCTACCTGCGCACCGCCGAGACGGGCGACGGGGACCGCGTCGTCGCTGCGATCAACTTCACCGGTGAGGAGCGCACCGTTCCGCTCCCTGCCGCGGACGCCACGCTCCTGCTCTCTTCCCGGCTCGACCGCGAGGGGGAGCGCACGGAGGACGCCTCGCTCCGACTGCGCCCGCGCGAGGCCGCCGTCGTACGGCTCGATGCATAATGCCGATTGCCTTTTCAACCGGCGGGAACCGTTCGCCGCACCGTAACGCCAAAATACAAGCGTGAGGACACCCCGCCGATGTGTCCCCACTGGAGTGATACGCAAAAATGCACAGCCAACTTCAGTAATTGGTACAATGCGGAGCGTTGAGCTTTCTGAACCGGTTCGCCGGCGCAGGCGCAGAACGGGTCGAGCAGCGCGCTCCGTGGCGACACGCTCCGCCGGGCGCTGCCCTACGAGCCGTCCGAGGACCTCGGGGCGCTCTTCGAGGTGGTGCAGCTCGGCGGCGTGTTCGAAGACTCCAAGACGTTCGTCGATGCGCGCCCGTTGCGCCCGCCTGCCGAGATCGTGCAACGCTGGCGGGCGCGGCAGGACCGCGACGACTTCGCCCTGCGGCGCTTCGTGGAACGCCACTTTGCCCTGCCCGAGCCGGTGACGCCTTCCTCCGGCGCGCCCGCCGACGCGGCCGGCATGGAGGCGCACCTCACCGCGCTCTGGCCCCGCCTCATCCGCTCGCCCGATAGCCTGCGCGGGTGCTCTTCGCTCCTGCCGCTGCCGCACCCCTACGTCGTGCCCGGCGGGCGCTTTCGCGAAATCTACTACTGGGACAGCTACTTCACCATGCTGGGTCTCGTCGCCTCGGGGCGCATGGAGCACGTGCGCGACATGGCGCGCAACTTCGCTTTCCTGATTCGGCGCTACGGCTTCGTCCCCAACGGCAACCGCAGCTACTACCTCACGCGCTCGCAGCCGCCGCTTTTTTCCTCGATGGTCGCGCTCATCGCGCAGGAGGACGGCATCGACGCCGCGCTTCGCTACCTCGGCCCGCTGCGCACCGAGTACGCCTACTGGATGAATGGCGAAACGGGCCTCACCGCGCCGGGCGAGGCCGAAGAGCACGTCGTCCGCCTCGATTCGGGCCGCGTCCTGAACCGCTACTGGGACCGCAAGGCCGCCCCGCGTCCCGAGTCCTTCGCCGAGGACTACCGCCTCGCGCAGCAGCTTTCCCCGGAGAAGCGCCCCGCTCTCTACCGCAACCTGCGCGCCGCCGCGGCCAGCGGATGGGACTTCTCCAGCCGATGGTTCACCGGCGGCGACCGCCTCGCGGCCACCGCGACGACCGACCTCATCCCGGTGGACCTCAACGCGCTGCTCTACCACGCCGAACGCACCCTCGCGCGCCTCTACGCGGCGGACGAGCAACCCGCCCTCGCCCGCGCCTTTCGCGAAAAAGCCGCCCGCCGCAAGGCCGCGCTCATGCGCTACTGCTGGGACCCCGAGCATGGCTTTTTCTACGACTACAACCTCCGCACCGAGGAGCGGACCGACGCGGTGACGATGGCGGCCTTCTTCCCGCTCTACTATGGCTTGGCGGACTCCGCGCAGGCCCGCCGCGTGGCCGAGAAAGCAGAGGCCGAGCTTTTGCGCAAGGGCGGCTTCGCCGCGACCACCACCCCGACCGACCAGCAGTGGGACGCGCCCAACGGCTGGCCGCCGCTTCAGTGGGTCGCCGTTCGCGGCCTCCAGCGCTACGGCCTCGACGCGATGGCGGGCCGGGCGCGCGAGCGCTGGATTGGCCTCAACCGGAGCGTCTACCGCCGCACCGGGCGCATGGTCGAGAAGTACAACGTCGTGGACACCGATCTGCGCGCTGGCGGCGGCGAGTATCCCGCGCAGGATGGCTTCGGCTGGACCAACGGCGTGGCCCTGGCGCTGCTGCGCGAGTTGCGCGTGGACCTGTACGGCAGAATGAAATGAGGGACGCTGTAGACTTGCGGTATTGTAGGAGGGACAGCGTATTCGCTTCGTTCGTTTGCCTTGCTCACGGGAGGCGGTGAATAGTGGATGGGGGGCACTACGGTCGCCTGCGTCCCCGAGGGCCATCCACCATCTACTATCCACGTTCTCTGTGCAGAGCGACGCAGGCGCGCAACGAATGGCGGTCCGTCCAGTTTGCCAGTTAAAGCTGGACTACTCTCGCTCCTCCAGCGCAAACGTCACCTGCACGTCGGCGCTGACCTCGATCTCGCCCGGCGCGTAGGCGTCCGGTTCGGGCGTGGCGGCTTGCTCCGCATCGCCGGCCATCGCCCGGGCGCGGAAGCGTGGCTGCGGAGCGTCGTAGTCCCGCTCGCTGATCTGCACGACCTCGCCGACAGACACGTCGAGGCTCTGCGCGAGCGTCTGCGCCTTGTCGCGGGCGTCGCGGGCCGCCTCCTGGAGCGCTTCGCGGCGCACCGACGCCCGGTCCGACAGGTCGTAGCTGATCCCTTCGAGGCGGTTGGCCCCGCGCTCCACGACGCGCGCCACCAGCCGGGGCAACACGTCCAGGTCGTCCACCTCCACCACGGCGGTGCGCTCTGCCTCGTAGCCGATCAGTTCGCGCTCGTCGTTGGAATAGTCGTAGCGTGGCTGGAGGCGCAGCGTTTCGAGGCGGATCTGGTCTTCGTCCACCAGTTCGCGCGCGGCGTTCATTGCGCGGCTGGACGCCTCGGCGTTCTGGGAGCGTGCCGCCTCGGCGGTCTGCGCCTCGGTCACGACGCCAAAGCGCACGGTCGCCTCGTCGGGCGCGGCGCGGGCGCTGCCTTCCCCGCTGACGGTGACGGTGTGCTGGGGGCCGTGGTGCCGGGCCTGCATGTCGCCGCCATCCTGCGCAACCACGGGCGCGGCGGGACTCAGAAGAAGCGCAACGCACCCCGCGCACAGAGCGAAAAGAAAGGGTCGGCTCACCATCAGTTCGGAAGGGAAAAGAGAAGGAATCGTGTGCTCTCGGTCCAGCCCGAACCGTATCCGAGCGCCCCCCGCAACCCATCCAAAAGCAACCCGTCCAGAATCTGAGATCCGCGCCCCGATCGGACGGGCGGAAGTGCGCCTGAGGTAGTGTTCAGGGCCCGCTACGGATGCAGCCGGCCTATCGTTCGCGGGAAGGGAATCGTCTCGCGCACGTGGTCGAGGCCGCAGAGCCACGCGACGGTGCGCTCCAGCCCCAGCCCGAAGCCAGCGTGCGGCACCGAGCCGTAGCGCCGCAGGTCGAGGTACCACTCGAAGACCTCCTGCGGCAGCCCGTGCTTCTCGATCTGGTCTTTCAGGAAACCCAGGTCCGTCGCGCGCTCCCCGCCGCCCACGATCTCGCCGTAGCCCTCGGGGGCGAGGATGTCCATTCCCAGCGCGAGGCGGTCGTCGTCGGGATCGCGCTTCATGTAAAAGGCCTTGATCTCGGCCGGGAAGCGGTCCACGACGACGGGCCGGTCGAAGTGCCACGTGAGGACCGTCTCGTCGCTGCCGCCGAAGTCCTCCCCCCACTCAAACTCTCGGGCCGACCGGCGCCAGTCCGGCAGGTTACGCAGCTCCTTCTCGATTTCGTTGAGCCGCCCATTGATCTCGATTTCGCGTGCGTCGATCTCGCGCTTCTCGCCCTTGGGCGCCTGCGGGCGGCGCTCCTCGTTTTCGGCCCGCTCGTTTTCGAGGCGCTGCTGCTCGTCCTGAAGCGACTGCAGGCGCGCGTCGAGGAGGTCGCTCGTCGCCTCGCTTTTCAGAAGCTCGACCGCCTCGGTGTAGGAGAGGCGCGGGAAGGGCGCCTCGACCTGCCGGAGCGCCGAGAGGTCGCGCTCCAGGGCCTCGAGCTCGTCGGGGCATTCCGCGAGCACCG
Source organism: Bacteroidetes bacterium QS_9_68_14 (assembly GCA_003022535.1). Classification (GTDB taxonomy): domain Bacteria; phylum Bacteroidota; class Rhodothermia; order Rhodothermales; family Salinibacteraceae; genus QS-8-64-10. The sequence continues at coordinate 13,058 of PXTT01000010.1, read as the reverse complement.
TCTGCACGACGTGCGCCACGAAGTCCTCGGCCAGCTCGATGTTCATCTCGTGGTCGAAGTAGGCCATCTCCGGCTCGATCATCCAGAACTCCGTCAGGTGGCGGCGCGTGCTGGACTTCTCGGCGCGGAAGGTGGGGCCGAACGTGTAGATCTTGCCGTGGGCCATCGCCATCGCCTCGCCGTAGAGCTGGCCGCTCTGCGTGAGGTAGGCCGTGTCGTCTTCGAAGTAGTCCAGCTCGAAGAGCGTGGAGGTGCCTTCCACCGCGTTTCCAGTGAGGATCGGGGCATCGCACTGGATGAACCCCCGCTCTTGAAAGAAACGGTGAATGGCCTGCTGGATCGCGTTGCGCACGCGCATCGCGGCCCATTGGCGCTGGCTTCGCAGCCACAGGTGGCGGTGCTCCTGAAGGAACTCGACCCCGTGCTCCTTCGGCGTGATCGGGTATTGGCTTTTCACCGCGCTCACGCGCTCGACGCGCTCGGTCTGCACCTCTACCCCGCCGGGTGCGCGCTCATCCTCGCTCACCGTGCCCTCCACGACCAGCGACGCTTCTTGGCGTGCGCCGTCGGCCGCCTCCCACGACGCGTCGTCCACCGCATCTTCCTTGACGATGCACTGCACCCGTCCCGTCCCATCCCGCAGGATGAGAAAGTAGATGCCCCCGGAACCGCGCTTGTTGTAGCACCACCCTTTGAGCGTGGCGCGCTCGCCGATGCGGTCGGCCAGGTTCTCGACGGCGGTCCAGTCGGCGGTCGTTTCAGAACTCGCAGGCATATGAGATAAGAAGACGTCAGTCAGCAAGGGAGGGGCACGATATTCGCCCTAAAGGCATTCGCTCGCCGTGCCCACAGCGTCGTGCCCGCACGGGGCGTGGACCTGCAGGCGTAAGGCAACGCCTACGTACCGGCCAGTACGTGGCTCAAACATAAGAAGGGGCGTCCTGCACGTCGAACGCAGGCGCTGCTCATTTTGCGTGAAGGACTTTCTTCAGCGCGCAGCGTGGCCGGGCCGCCCGCCTGCGTAGCGACGCGCACGAGCCCCTGGTTGGTGAGGCGGCCGATCCGCGCGGTGCCCTGCCCCGCGGGAAGCGGGTCACCGGCCGGCCTCCGACGGGTTGAGCTCGTCGCCGCCCAGCGGCCCGAACTCCACGATTCGGAGCTGCCCCGTCTCGGGGTGCCCCGCCGCGCTCTGGACGTTGCGGTGCCCATACGACCGGATTGTCCTCCAGCACCGTGCCATCCAGACGGAGGCGCACGACGGCCCCGAGCGAGTTCGGAAGGTCCTGCGCAGGCTCGAACTGAAGGCGCGTGGCCCAGCCCTTTTCCCAGCCACGCTTTCACAGGAGGCCTTCTGCGGCCCTCCACGCCATCGGGAGCGCGGGCGCGAGCATGGCCAAGTCGGCCGCGCGTGCCAGCGGGCGACCTGCCGGGCGCGTGGCCACGCCGGCCAGCAAAAGCGCCGGGGCCGGGAGCTCGGCGACCAGCAGGAGCGGCGCCCCGCCGAGCGCGACAGCGAGCCCGCCCCCGGCGAGGGCGAGCGCCAGCGCCCCGGCCGCGAGGCAGCGCAAGCGGCGAGGCGACCTGAGCAAGGCAGCACGACGGTCGCCCGCCAGGGCGGCCGCGTCGGCGAGAAGTAAGTTGGGCAGTACGAAGAGCATGCGGTAGCCTACCAGTAGGCCCAGACGCGGCGTGGCGGCCCCGAGCGGCGGGCCAGATTCAAGGGCCGGTAGGAGCACGCTCGCCCCCGCCCACGCGCTGGCCACGGCAAACGGCTTGGCCGCCCCAATGTCTTTGAGGCGCCGCGCGGGGCGACCCTCTCGCCCTCCGAAGAGCGGAAGCGCGTAGGCCGCCGCCGGCCCGGCCAGCACGGTTCCCGCCGCCAGCGTCTGGGGGCGCAGGTACGGGAGCGCTGTGCACGCGCCGCCTGCCGCCCCCAGCGCCAGCGCGGCGGCCCATCGCCGGTGCTCGTGGCGCCAGCGCCAGCGCGCCGGATGGTCGCGCCAGTCTTCGGGGCTGAGGGCGGGCGTGCGGTCGAGGTAGTACACCAGCAAGGTCCCGCAGAAGGCCAACGCCAGGAGCGACGCGTCGAGCGGCCAGCCCGCCAGCGCGGCGGTCCCGGCGACCATCGCGGCGGCCACGCTGCCTTCGAGCACGCCCCCGTGCCACCAACAGCCGGCCAGTGCGCGGCCCAGCGTAGCCGCTTCCCGAGACGAGGGCACGCGCGCCAGCGGGCGGGCCGCGCGCGCTCCTTTTCCAGAATCTTCCCCTTGCCGACTTCGCATCCGTCATGTCTGCCCAGTACGATGCTACATCCATAAGCGACAATGGTACCTGCCGCGGCTCGCACGCGGTCCGGCGCGGAAAGCGGTTCAGACGCGTTTCCCGAGACGCTCTTTCACTGAAAGCGCTTTCAGAATTTGTTTTCGGCTCGCTGCCACGCGTGCTCGAAAGCCCCCGCGCTCTTCGCATCGCCTACGCTTTTTCTCTCTCGCTCCCCCATGCACGCCCCCGACCACGTCACCAACCATCTGCGCGATCTGGGCTTCGACCGCTCCGGCACGGTCCACTACGAACTGCCCCCGGCCACGCTCTACGAAATGGCTCTCCAGCGAGGCGAGGCCACGCTCGCGGCGGGCGGCCCGCTCGTGGCACGCACCGATCCCAACACGGGGCGCAGCCCCCGGGATCGCTTTCTGGTGAAAACCGAGGCGAACGAAGACCAGATCAACTGGGGCGACCAGAACATCCCCACCGACCGCGCAACCTTCGACGGGCTCCATGAGCGGCTGAACGACCACGCCGAGGGGCGCGACCTCTTCGTGCAGGACCTCTACGCCGGGGCCAATGAAGACCACCGCCTGCCGGTGCGCATCGTCACCGAGAAGGCGTGGCACTCGCTTTTCGCCTACAACATGTTCATTCGCCCGCGCTCTGAGGTCTTCGTGCTGGTCAGCATGGAAAAAGAGCTCGTCCTGATCGGGGGTACTCACTATGCCGGAGAGATCAAGAAGTCCATCTTTTCGGTGCTGAACTACCGCCTGCCCGACAAGGGCGTCCTCCCGATGCACGCCTCGGCCAACGCGGACTCCAACGGCGGCAACGTGGCCGTCTTCTTCGGCCTCAGTGGGACGGGCAAGACAACCCTCAGCGCCGACAAAAGCCGCACGCTCATCGGCGACGACGAGCACGCCTGGGCCGACGAGGGCGTCTACAACTTTGAGGGCGGCTGCTACGCCAAGATGGTCGACATCACCCCCGCGAGCGAGCCGGAGATCCACTCCACCACCGAGCGCTTCGGGACGATCCTCGAGAATGTCATCATTTCCCCCGAGACGCGCGTCCCCGACTTCGAGGACGATCAGATCACTCAGAACACGCGCGCCTCCTACCCCATCCACTTCATCGAGAACGCCTCCCCGACCGGCGAGGGCGGCCACCCTGAGCAGATCGTGATGCTCACCTGCGACGCCTTCGGCGTGATGCCGCCAATCTCGCAGATGACGCCTGCGCAGGCGATGTACCACTTCCTGAGCGGCTACACGGCCAAGATTCCCGGCACCGAGAAAGGAATCTCCGAACCGAAGGGCACCTTTTCGACCTGCTTCGGCGCGCCGTTCATGGTGCGTCACCCGTCCGTCTACGCTGAGCTCCTGGGCGAGAAGATCCGCGCACACGGCACGACCTGCTGGCTCTTGAACACCGGCTGGACGGGCGGTCCTTTCGGCGAAGGGCATCGCATCGCGCTGGACTACACGCGGGCGATGCGCGACGCGGCGCTGGAGGGCAACCTCGAAGCCACGCCGACCGAGACGGACGAGACCTTCGGCTTGCAGATCCCGAAAGACGTGGAGGGAGTGCCGCGGGAGATCCTCTTCCCGCGCCGCACGTGGGAGGACCCCGCTGCCTACGACGAACAGGCGCGGTGGCTGGCCGGCAAGTTTGCCGAAAACTTCGAGCAGTACGAAGACACCGCCGGCGCGGAGATCCAGCAGGCCGGGCCGAGCGTGGAAAAGGCCCCGGCGTGAGACACGCGCGTGGCGGAGGCGCGAGTGGCAACGCACTCGTGGGCGTGGCCTCTTTGCATTTGGCTACTCTGTGCACGATGCTGTGCTTGCCCGCGTGACAAAATGGCGCAGGGATGACTCCGCACACGCGGAGATAGACCCGCGAGCGCGCCTCCGCCAACCGGCGCCTTCATCCGCGCTCCGGATCGCGCCCTGCCCGGACTCGCCCGTGGCCGTTGTGTGCTCCAGGTGTGAGAGTGTGGGGGAGGCTCCGAGAGTAGCTTGCGCTGGGGCTGCCGGCCCGGCATTTGAGGAGAAAAGTCCGCCGCCGGACGGCATCCGCTGGCTACGGTCCTCAAGCCGGCTGCAGGCGCTCAAAGCGGGTCGTGCTGTCGAGGACGAAGGCGTGCTCACCCGCGTCGTAGCGGCGCTCTTCGACGAAGAACGCCTCAGGACGCACGCGGACGCGGTTGTAGAAGTTCGTGCGCCGGTCGCGGCGGCGCCCGCGCGTAGAGGTTGCCGTCCCGGCGCTGGCGACCACCAGACGGTGCGACCCGGGAATGACCTCCACCGGTTCGATGTGGGAAATGTGCAAATGCCCGCACAGAATAAGATCTACGCCCGCCTCCGAAGCCACCTTGAGCGCGCGCTCGGCGCGTTTGGCCACGTCGTGCGGGCCGAGGCCCCGGATCTTCGTCAGGTGATGGTGAAGCGCGAGCACCTTGAAGACCTCCGTCCCCCGCGAGCAGAAAAACCGCCGCATCCGGTCGAGGTCCTCCGAAGCGATGCGCCCGGCCTTGACAGTGCGCCCGACGGCGGTGCTGAGCCCCAGCACAGATACGCCGCCGCTCGTTCCGTTCTGCGCCGGCCCCCACTCGAACGTCGGGGTGAGATCGTCGGAGACGTGGCGCCGGAAGCGGGCGCACGGCTGCATCAGGCGGGAAATGGGACGCCACCACGGGTAGACGTCGTGGTTGCCCGGCACGACCAGCGTCGGGGCAGCGAAGGCGCGCAGCATAGCGGCGGCTGCCTCGAACTCGTGGGCGCGGGCACGCTGCGTCAGGTCGCCGCTCACGACCACCAGATCTACCTTGGCCTGATTGACTTCCTCAACGAGGCGCGGCACGATCTCCTCGTGCGCGATCTTGCCGAAGTGCAGGTCCGACAGGTGCGCGATGGTCATGCGGCGCTTTGCACGGCCCGGGAGTCGTCGAGTCTGGGGTTGGAGGTCAGGCGCCGTTCGGCATTCCGCCTATATGCGCAAGCGAATATGAAAAACGGCGAATACGTTGCCACCGGAGAAGCGGCTGACCAGCTCGGCTACACCACGCAACACACGCGCCTATTGATCCGACATTGATCCGACAGGGAAAGCTGGAAGCCACGAAGTGCGGCCGAGACTGGCGGGTGGTGCGTGAAGCCGTCGGCGCGCGCGCCGTCGGTGTGGAACGCCGGCAATAAGACGCCGAGGACAGCCCCGAAATCATCCGCCGTGTGTCACAGCTATCCGTTGGTGACGTCCATACAGGCCCGAACTTCGCGACTGTTTTCCACGGGCGCTTCGTGCGGCTTGGGGTTTCAGATCGAAGGGTTCGGGTTCGGAGACGAGAACGCCACAGCCCGCAACGCCCCCGCCGCGAAGCGGCCCTAAAGCAGCATTCCCGTCGGCTCTTCGAGCAGGCCCTGGAGCGTCTGCAAGAACTTCGCTCCCGTCGCGCCGTCGACGACACGGTGGTCGCAGGAGAGCGTCAGCTTCATACGCTGCCCCGGCACCACCTCCCCGTTCTCCACGACGGGTTCTTCGCGCACCGCGCCGATCGCCAGGATGCAGGCGTTGGGCGGATTGATGATGGCGGTGAACTCCTCGATCCCGAACATGCCGAGGTTGCTGGTGGTGAAGGTCGCGCCTTCGTACTCCTCGGGCTGAAGCCCCTGGTCGCGCGCTTTGCCAGCCAGGGTGCGCGTTTCCTCGGCGATGGCGGCGAGCCCCTTGCCGTCGGCGTGGCGGACGACGGGCGTCAGCAGGCCCTCTTCCACCGCCACGGCGACGCCGACGTGCACCTGCTTGTAGCGGCGCACTTCGCCTTCGTCTTCGAGGTAGGAGGCGTTGACCTGCGGGTGGTCTTTGGTGATGAGATCGTTGACGGAGAGGCGTTGCTGTTCTCGCTCCTCCGCGAGGGCGTTGAGCTGCTCGCGCGCGTCCATCAGCGGAGCCGCGTCCACATCCACCGTCAGGTAGAAGTGCGGCGCGGTGAACTTGCTGGCCGCCAGCCGGCGCGCGATGGTCTCGCGCATCTGGCTGATCGGCTCAGCCTCGTAGAGGTCCTCCTCGGGTTGCGGCACGGCCTCGGCGGGGCGCTCGTGCGCCCCGTCGCCGGCAGGCGTGGCCTCCGGCCCGGCCGGCGCGGCTTCCTTCTCGCCCGAAAGAAGTGCTTCGATGTCGCGCTTGATGATCCGCCCCTGCGGACCGCTGCCCTCCACGCCAGCCAGGTCGATGTCGTTTTCGCTGGCCATGTTGCGCGCCAGCGGCGAGGCGCGAAGGCGGCCATTCTCGCCGCTGGGAGCAGGCTGCTGCGGCTGCTGGGGCGTGGCTTCGTCTTCGCTCTCGTCCGCCGGCGCGCTGCCGTTTTCATGAGACGCACCGTCGTGTTTCGTCCCCGCGTCTTCGTCCTCGTGGGGTGCCTCGTCTTCGGGCGTTTCCTCCGCGCCGGACAGCTCTTCTTCGTCAGCTTCGTCAGTGGGCGCTTCGGCGGCTGCGCCGTCGCCGCCGTACTTGGCGAGCACGTCGGCCGGGTCTTCTCCCTCCTCGCCCAGCACGACCAAGAGCTCGCCCAGCGGGACGGTCGCGCCTTCCTCAACTACTTTTTTCAGAAGCACCCCGTCATCGAAGACCTCCAGGTCCATCGTGGCCTTGTCGGTCTCGACCTGGGCGATCACATCACCGGCTTCCACCGCGTCGCCCTCCTCGGCCAGCCACGTCGACACGACCCCCTCTTCCATCGTGTCGCTCAGCTTAGGCATCTCTACGGCTATGGCCATCGTTTCGGGTTAAATTTTAAGGTTTGAAGTTGGACGTTCGCTGCAATCGAAGATGCACGTCGAAGGCCCGGACACTTTCAACCTGCAACCTTCCACTCACTCCACGTACATCACGCGCTTGGCGGCGTCTACGATCTGGTCCGCACCGGGGACGTAAGCGTCCATCAGGTTCGGTGCGTAGGGGGCGGGCACGTCCGGCGCGTTGACGCGGGCGATGGGGGCGTCGAGCCAGTCGAAGGCCCGGTCCTGGATCTGCCACGCCACCTCGCCGGCAAAGCTGGTGAACGGATTCGACTCGTCGACGACCACGAGGCGGTTGGTCTTCTGCACGCTCTCGATGATCGTCTCGATGTCGAGCGGCTTGATCGTGCGCGGGTCGATTAGCTCGGCTTCGTAGCCTTCCTCCGAAAGCTGCTCGGCGGCGTCGGTGGCCACGTGGTACATCTTTGAGTGCGCCACGAGCGTTACGTCGCCCCCCTTGCGGGCCACGCGCGCCTCGCCAATCGGGATCGTGTAGTCCTCCTCTTCGCTGACCTCGCCTTTGAGGCCGTACATCAGCTCGCTTTCCATGAAGAGCACCGGGTCGGGATCGCGGATGGCCGTTTTGAGGAGCCCCTTCGCGTCGTCGGGGTTGGAGGGCGCGACCACGTTGAGCCCCGGGAAGTTCGCGTAGAGACTCTCGGTGGAGTTGGAGTGCGTGGCCCCCAGCTGCCCGGCCGACCCGTTGGGGCCGCGAAAGACGATCGGCACGCCATACTGCCCGCCGCTCATGTAGCGCATGTTCGCCGCGTTGTTGACGACCTGGTCGAAGGCCACAAACGAAAAGTTGAACGTCATGAACTCCACGATGGGCCGCAGCCCGTTCATCGCCGCCCCGATGCCCATGCCCGCGAAGCCCTCTTCGGAGATCGGCGTGTCCACGACGCGCTCGTCGCCGAACTCGTCGAGCATCCCCTTGCTGACTTTGTAGGCGCCGTCGTACTCGGCGACCTCCTCGCCCAGCAGGAAGACGTCCTCGTCGCGGTGCATCTCTTCGGTCATCGCCGCGCGAATCGCCTCGCGCAGTTGCATCTCGGCCATGGTGGGTTCGGTGGTTTGCGGGTTCTTCGGTTGGCAAGAGCGGCGGCAAATGGGAAGCCATCCACCCCGTCAACTAAGAAACGAATACTCTCCCGCGTAGACATTTTCGTAGAGGGCGCTCTCGTCAGGAAGATCGCTCTCCTCGGCGAACGCGATGGCGTCAAGGACTTCCTGCTTGACCTCCTCGTCGATCTCGTCGAGCGTGTCGCCCGAGGCGAGGTCTTCGTCGAGCAGGTACTTTTTGAGGCGGATGATTGCGTCGCTCTTCTGCTGGGCCTCCAGCTCGCCCTCGGCGCGGTAGTTGGCCGGGTCGCTGATGGAGTGGCCCTGGTAGCGGTACGTGCGCACCTCCAAGAGCGACGGCTGCCCCTCGCGCGCCATTTCCACGTGGTCTTGCACCGCGCGATTGACGCTGAACACGTCCTGCCCGTTGGCCACGGCGCCGGGCATGTCGTAGGCGGCAGCCTGCTGATAGAGGTCCGGGTTGGCGGCGGCGCGCTCGATGTGCGTGCCCATCCCGTACTGGTTGTTCTCGCAGATGAAGACCGCCGGCAGGTCGTAGAGGCCCGCCAGGTTCAGCGCCTCGTGGAAAGCCCCCTGCTGGACGGCCCCGTCGCCGAAGAAGCCGACGCAGATTTCCTCGTCGCCCCGGTACTGGTGCGCAAACGCCAGGCCCGCCGCCAGCGGCACGCCCGCCCCCACGATGCCGTGGCCGCCGAAGAAGCGCTCCTCGCGCCCAAAGAAGTGCATCGAGCCGCCCTTGCCATCGGTCACGCCCGTCTCTTTGCCGAAGAGTTCGGCCATGCATTCGCCAGGGTCCAGGCCCATTGCCAACGCCAGCCCGTGGTCGCGATAGGCGGTGATGACCGAATCCTCCCCGTGGCGAATGGCCGCCACCGTTCCAGTCGAGACGGCCTCCTGCCCGATGTACAGGTGCAAAAACCCGCTAATGTTCTGCTGCTGGTACTGCTGGCGGCAACGCTCCTCGAAGCGGCGTTGCAAAAGCATGTTGCGGTACATCTTCACGACCTGCTTGTCGCCGAGGTGCAGCTCGTCGTGGGTGAACTGATCGCCCGGGTACGTCTTGAACTTCAGTTCCAACTTCACCGGCGCGGACGGCACCTCGCTGGCGGCCTGGATCTCTTCGGGCGAAGGGGCCTCCTCTTCTTCGCCCTCGTCTTCGTCAGCGGGCGCTTCGTCGGAAGCACGTTCCGCTTCGGCATCCTCGGCATCCGCCTCCCCGTTGGGGTGGCCGTTTGCGGTAGACGGCGCCTCGGCCGCATCCTGCGCCTCCTGGGGAGCGGTCTCGTCGCGGCCTTCTTTTCGTTCAGCGGCTTCTTCCTTAGCAGACTTTTGGGCCATATCGCGCAGCAGGGAAAGAGCAGGGCGGCGGCGTAAAGCGTCCATCGTTGTATAGGCCGCGCAGGATCCGGTTTCGACGGAGAGGGTCTGCGCGTGGCCCATGCGTTCCTCCACCGGCTGGCCGTGCAGGGTTTTCGTGAAGGGTTGACGTGCCGCCATTGCGCTTGGCCACGCGACCCGAATAGTTTTGGTGTTTCATCGGTCCTGTGCCTCACCCGCTCGGCCCGTTGGCTAACGGCGATTTCTTGCAGGCTGCCTCCGGCGCCTCCCCCCCACCAGCTGAAGACGACCTGCGCCCCCCCCGCAACGCCCCCGAAGAAGACCCCAAAGAAGACGAAGCCGCGGGCGATGGCGCGGGCGCGCTGGTGGTTGTGCCCACCTACAACGAGGCTGAAAACATCGGCGCGGTAATCGAGCAGGTGATGCACCTGCCTGCGCGCGTGCATCTGCTCGTCATCGACGACGGCTCGCCCGACGGCACGGCCGATCACGTGCGCTCCGAGCAAGAGCGCCACCCCGAGCGCCTAACGCTCATCGAGCGCACTGGGGGCAAGCAGGGCCTCGGCTCGGCGTATCTGCGAGGCTTTCGCCACGCGCTCTCGAAGGGCTACGACTACGTCTGCGAGATGGACGCGGACCTCTCGCACGACCCGGCGGACCTACCGCGCCTGCTCGCGCCGGTGCGCGCCGGGGAGGCTGATCTGGCCATCGGGTCGCGCTACGCTGGGGGCGTGCGCGTCATCAACTGGCCGCTGCGGCGGCTGGTCATTTCTTACGGGGCCGGCATGTACACGCGCGCTGTCACGCGCCTGCCGGTCAAAGACGTGACGGCCGGCTTCAAGTGCTTCCACCGCCGCGTGCTGCGGGCGCTCGACCTCGAGCGCATCGGCTCGGACGGCTACTCCTTCCAGATCGAGATGAAGTACCGCGCCTGGCGCGCGGGCTTTCGGCTGGTGGAGGTACCCATCGTCTTCACCGAGCGCACCGAGGGGCAGTCCAAGATGAACCGCGCCATCATGCGCGAAGCGGCCCTGAAGGTCTGGGAGCTGCGCCTGCGCGACCTCTTCGGGCGACTTTAGCGGCCGCCCCGAGCGGCGGCTCTCTTCGGCGGAGAAGAAGGGCGCTGGGGCGAGCGTTGCCCTGGCAGAGAGCGGGTGGATGGGGCGTGGGCGGTCCTCGGGGACGCCAGCCACGCGAGCAGTGACGAGCCGCTTTCCCGAGGCGGGCGCTTTGCTCGCTCTCGGCATCATCCGCCTTCACTGCTCCTCCGCTTCACTCGCCGCCTCCGCGCCGGCCTGGCCGGGTCCGCGCATCGATCCGGTAATCTCGCTCACGAGGCGGTCGGCCTCATAGAGGTCTTCGAGGGCCTCGACGATGCCACGCGGGTCCACGCTAATGGCCCGCGCGGCGCGCTTCCGGTAGAGAAAGGTGTTGGGAAAGGCCTGTGTGTTGGAGTCGAAGACCACGCCGACGAGCTCCAGGTTACGGTTCAAGAGCGGCGACCCGCTGTTGCCGCCGGCGATGTCGTTGGTCGAGACCAGGTTCAGCGGTGTGGCCCGCTGGAACGCCTCCGGCGGGGTCTGCCACTGCTCCGGCAGGCTCCACGCTTCGTTGTCGGGAGCGGGCGCGCGCTGGTAGGAAGCGTAGTGGTCGTAGAGGCCGTAGAAGGTCGTGTAGGGCGGGGCGCGCGTCCCGTTGTACGCGTAGCCTTTCACGCGCCCGTCGGAGAGGCGCAGCGTCGCCGTGGCATCCGGCGCGAGGCGTTCGCGCGCCTCCGAGAGCGAGAGCCGCGCGCGGGCTCGGCGCACCGCGAGGGCCTCTTCGCTAAGCGTGAAATCCCGTTGCTGGCGGTTGACCTGCAAAAAGAGCGACGCTATCGGACGGATGATCTCTACCGAGGGATCCCCGCTGCCGAGGTAGCCGGCCTCCAGCACTTTCGCAAAGCCCGTGGAGTCCACCAGCGCGCTCTCCTGAACGAGACGCTCGGCCACCGCGCGGGGCGACTGCCCGCCAAGGGTGCGTTGGGTGGTTGGGTCGGAGGGGCCGAGCTGATCGCGGAGCTGGCGCAGACGCGCGGCAATGTACTTCTTCTCCAGTCCCGGTGGGCGATTTTCGACCCGGAGCCCTTGGAGGCGGATGCGCTCCAGTTCATCGGCCGGCGCGTCGCGGCGACGCTGGAGCGTGGCGTAGTAGTATCCGTAGAACGCCCGCGCCAGCAGGTGCGAGCCGAGCCGCGGGTTCAGGAAGCCGGTGAAAGCTCCCGCCTGCCGCGCCCCCGACCGCTTGGCACTCTGCACCTGCTCGGTTCGGCGCAGGGCCTCGCGGTAGCGGCTTTGCAGGCTGTCGCGCCCGGTCAGCGAGTCGAGCGTGGCCTGCTGGGCGGCCCGCCGGCGCGCCAGCAGGTACGGGTCGCGCAGCCCGTCCAGCTCCCCGCGCGCGGCCTCCAGCGCGTTCTGAAGCGAGAAGAGCGTGTTTCCCAGGTCGTACTTCGCAGCGGTGTCGGGGTTTTTCTCGATAAAGGGTTCCAAGATGGAGACGCGCGCTTCGAGGGTTTCCAGGCGTTGCGGCCGGGCCACGTCGCGCTGGTAGGCCAGCTGGCTGGCGGTGCTCAGGCGGCTGGTCGTCCCCGGGGTGCCTACGGCAAACACCGCGTCCCCCTCCGAGGCGCCCGCGCGACTGAACGGGAAGTAGACGTTGTCGCGCACCGGCTCGCCTTCGGGCGTATAGGCGCGGAAAAAGGCCACGTCCAGCGTGTAGCGCGGGTAGGTGAAGTTGTCGGCGGCCCCGCCGTAGTAGCCCAAGTCGCGCTCCGGCGCCATCACCAGGCGCACGTCGTGGTAGCGCTTGACGGTGTAGGCCGAGTAGCGGGCCCCGTCGTAGAGCGGCACGACGCGCACGCGCAGAGTCGTGTCCTGCCGCTCGGCGCGCCGCGTGAGGCGTTCCTCGAACTGCGCGACCTGCCGCCGGCGCGCTTTCGCAATCGTTTCGATATCGTTGTCTTCGACGGGGGCTCCCGCCACCAGCGCCCGCAGCGAATCGGTCACGTCGCGCACCTCCACGACCTGCTCGACGTAGAGGTCCTTCACGCGGCGCTCGGCGGAGCGGCGCTCCGCATAGAAGCCGTCGCGGATCAGGGTTTCGCCCTCGCGGCTCACGTCGGCCACGCTCTTGCGTGCGCAGTGGTGGTTGGTCAAAATCAGCCCGCGCGGGGAGACGAACGAGGCGGAGCAGTAGTCGGCGAAGCGGAGGGCCCCTCCGCGGGCCGGTCGGTAACGACGGCCGTTTGGCCGGAGCCGGTACACCCGGCCCCCAGCACGGCGACGAGGGCGAGAACGAGAAACCGCGACGAGCGGCCTGGAAAGAAACGCATGAGTCCGAGGCAAGGATGAGAGAATACTGCGCGTTTCGACGATGAACGACCGACGATGAACGAGGCTCCAGGAGCCGCGACCATCGTCGGTCGCCCCCCCCGTCTCGAAGCTACCGCGAGGCGCTGCTGGGGGCCGGGTGTACCGGCTCCGGCCAAACGGCCGTCGTTACCGACCGGCCCGCGGAGGGGCCCTCCACCGAGGA
>PXTT01000017.1 GCA_003022535.1 Bacteroidetes bacterium QS_9_68_14 | reverse complement strand
CGCACCGCGGACCTCTGGCCGAGCGCGTCGCAGTACCGGTCCGACCGGGAGGAGTTCTACGACTGGCCGATGCCCGAGGCAGTGACCGACCGCGGGGACGTCGAACAGTTCATCGACGGCTACGACGTCAGCATCCGGCGGGTCGACGCCGAAGTCGCGAAACTGCTCGCCGCGCTGGAACGCAACGGCGTCCGCGAGGAGACGGCCTCGAACTCCTCCACGACCCGGAGTCCGACCCCAACCAGACAGAGAACCTCGTCGCGTCTCGCCGGGAGAAGACCGCCGAGATGCGAGGGCTCCTGCACCGATGGCTCGCCGAACGCGTCAGCGATAGGTGGCCCGACCAGCCGGCCGTCGCGCGCGGCCGTGACCCGCTCGCTCAGACTGCAACGGCGGGGCCGTACCTGTACGTCGATCGACCACCGATCGGCCCCGCTGACGTACTGATCCGAACGCAGTCGCACTGTTCCCCTCGACGGCGGGAATCTATCGAGCGTTTTCCACACCTGAACATTTATCCCTGTCGGGACCTTCCGTTTGCCCATGACCCCCACACCGGGCGAGCCGACCGGGGAAAAGCGGATTCAGGCCGTGCGTACGTCGTTCGACATCATCGACACGCTTCGCGAGAAGGGGGGCGCAGGGGTAACGGAGATATCGAACGAGATCGGCGTCTCGAAGGGGACTGTGTATAACCACCTGGCGACGCTGATGGACGAGGATTACATCGTCAAGGACGAGAACGACGAGTACCACCTCGGCCTGCGGTTCATCGACGTCTCCCACAACGCGAAGTCCAGGGTCCCGATCCTGGACCTCGCACGGAGCGAGGTGGACGAGCTGGCCGAGAAGAGCGGGGAGATGGCGCTGTTTACCGTCGAAGAACACGGGACGGGCATCTGTCTGTACGTCGCGTACGGCGATCAGGCGGTTCAGACACCGCTGTACGTCGGCCACCGGGATTCGCTCCACCACACGGCGGTCGGGAAGGCGATCCTCGCACACCTCCCCGAGGAGCGCGTCGACGAGATCGTCGAACAGCGGGGGCTCCCCCAGGTGACCGAGCACACGATCACGGATAGAGACGAACTCGCCGAGGAACTGGAGGAGGTCAGGAAGCGCGGCATCGCGTTCAACCAGCAGGAGACGATTCACGGACTCGTCGGCGTCGGCGCGCCGATAACGAACCAAGAGGGCGGGGTGATGGGCGCACTGAGCATCATCGGTCCCACCAGCCGGATCGACGAGGACCGCTACAGGCGGGAACTGCCTGACATGATCACCCGCAGTGTGAACATCATCGAGGTCAACTCGACCTCGATCGACTCGGGCTCGGTCCGCTGAGCGGTTTTCGCGTTCTCCCACCGATAGATCCCCTGCGTTCAGTGGTCGTGACCGTGGGATCCGCGGATTCCACGGACCCGGTGGGTAATCAGCGTCTCCCTGCGACGACCAAGCCGACGAGCGCAACTGGGTGCGCGGCAAGGCGTTCGACGCCTCGCTACCCATGGGGCCGGTACTCGCTACACCCGACGAAGTACCCGGAGACGTGATCGCGAGCGGGACGCCGTTCGGGCCCGGCCCGCTGAGCGACGGCGACGTGGTCGAGGTCGAGTTCGAGGGCGTCGGCACGCTCGAAACGCACGTCGCGACCCGTGATTGACTGCGAGTTCAGGACCCGCAGCTGACTGCGACGTCAGGACGTGCGACTGACTACCACAGCACGATCGGCGCCTGACTACCGTTACGCCGGCGTGGTACTACCGTCCGGTGTCGTTGCGCCAGAAGTCGACGTGATACGTACCGTCGGTGCTCCACACTTTGTTCACGATGTCGACGTCGCCGTCGCCGTCGACGTCCCCGATGGCGGCGTCGTGCCACCCGGGTTTCCCGCGCTGGAACACCACCGGGTCGAACGTCGTGTTCCGTCCACCGGAACGCCGCCAGACCACGCCGCGCTCTTTCAGCCCCGGCGGTTTCATCGGCAGACGGCCGTCCTCGGTCATGTAGTCGTCGTCGTCCTCCTGCTCGCCGGCAAACACGTCGAGCGTCCCGTCACCGGTGAAGTCCGCGACGCCCAGCGAGTGAAACGAACCTGTCCTCGGTGCACCCGGCGGGTCGGGCAACTGGTGGCGCGTCCACGCTTCGCCGCCGCCGTGGTTTTCCACCCAGTACACGTGGGAGAACCCGGTGTCGCAGTCGCTGTAGACGATGTCCTCGTGCCCGTCGCCGTTCAGGTCGGCGACCCACACGCGGGCGCTCGTCCCGTACGACGCGTCGGGCACCGGTTCGTGCGGCCACTCGTGTGGCGTCCAGTCGGCGTCAGGAGTTCCGTCCAGCCCCGGATTCTCGAACCAGACGCCAGGGAGCACGAGGTCCAGCGTGCCGTCACCCGAGAGGTCGCCCACGCCCCGGGGCGCGCGAACACCTGGGCGCGCGATTCGTCTACATGAGTGTTCTCTCAATCCTCTTTTTCGCCCGTTTCGCTCGCACGCTCTGCCCCGATGCTGATCTCTCCCGCTGACGACTCCGCCCCCGCCGGCGGGCCGGCCCTCTCGGACGCGCACGCCACGACCGTGCTGGGGGTGTACCAGGACAGCGAGGTGGCCCTCGGCTCTGATGGGCAGGCCACGATGGGCGAGACGGTCATGAAGCACAAGGCCGAGAAGGTGCGTTCCCTCTACGACGGGGAGATTCTCGCGGGGTTCGCCGGCTCCACCGCCGATGCGTTCACCCTGTTCGAGCGTTTTGAAGAAAAGCTCCAGCAGTACGGCGGTAACCTCACGCGCGGGGCCGTAGAGTTGGCCAAAGACTGGCGCACCGACAAATACCTGCGCAAGCTCGAGGCCCTCCTGGCCGTGGCCGGCCGGGACCGGCTCTTGCTCATCAGCGGGCAGGGGGACGTGATCGAGCCCGACGACGACATCCTCGCCATCGGCTCGGGCGGGGCGTACGCGCTGGCAGCGGCGCGCGCGCTCCTGCGTCGCACGCCCGGCCTCTCCGCCCGCGAGGTGGTCGAGGAAAGTTTGCACATCGCCGCTGACATCTGCATTTACACCAACGATAACCTCACTATCCATGAGCTCGAGGAAGACCGCGAGGAATAGGGGCGACGCGCGCTGCCCGACCGCGAAGGCCTTTCATTTTATTTCGACCGCGAAACGTATGCAAATAGCTTCGATCAGAGCAACACTTTCTAAGCGTTCTGTTCTTGCTATCCGCTCTTAGCAGCCTCCTCTCTGTACGTATATCGAATATATTACGACACCGATATCTGAGCGCGATATGCCCTCGCTGCCGCGAAGTGCCTACCACGCCGCCATTTTCGTCGACTACGCCAACCTGCATGCGTTGCTCGCCGACCGCCTCGATGCACCCAAGCAGGCGGCCCCTCGCATCGCCGAGGCGCTCAGCGAACTGCGCCGCTACCTGTCCGCCGAAGACGGCGCGCCCCCCCTTCTGACAGCCGCCTACGCTGACTTTGGGGCGTTGAGCGGGGACCCCGGCGACCTTCAGCAGGCGCTCTACCATGAGGGCATCGAACCTCATTTCGTGCCGGCCCGCCCCGCGGAAGAGGCCCCGCAAATGCAGCTCGCCGTGGATGCCACTGCGCTCGCGCATCGCTCCCCCGGTGTGCGGACGATTGCCGTGGTGACGGGCGACCGCACGTTTCTTCCCCTCGCGCAGGCGTTGCGGGGTGCGGGGACGCACGCCCTCGTCGCTGCGCTGGACCCGCCCCCGGCTGGAGAATTTTCCCACACGGACGAGAACTTGTTTATGGAGCTGGCGACGCTCCTGAGTGACGAGACCCGCCGCGACCTGACCGACAACGAGGGAACGCCAGCGCGGCGGAGCGAGGGCGAGCGCGGCGCGCCCGCCCACCACGACCGTCTCGACGACGAGATGCTCTTTCGCACGCTCGAAATCGCCGAAGAGCACTTCGGGCAGTACGATGAAGTCTACCTCACGCCGCTTTTGCGCAAGCTCAGCGACGTGCTGGGCGAACGGTTCGACCCAAAAGCCCTCGTCAGCGACCTCGAGGACGCCCGCGCCGTCCGCCTCGAAAAGCGGCGGGGCTACCCGCACGACTACACCGTCCTGATCGTCGAGCGGGGCCACCCGGACGTGCAGCAGATGGAAGAAGACTTCTACGGCGACGCGCGCTCGCGCTACGAACGCGGCGGGGGGAGCCCCTCGGCCACGCAGGCGTCACTGGACGACGCCTCCGGCTACGACGGGAACGCGGAGTCCGGCGAGTCCAAGCCGACCGGTGCTGGCAGCGAAAACGGCGCCTCCTGAATTCTCTCTTTCTCTTTCCCATCTCTTCTTTCCCTCGAAGAAAAGAATGACCGACGAACTTACCCCTCGGCAAATCGTCGCCGAGCTCGACAAGTACATCATCGGGCAGGACGACGCCAAGAAGAGCGTGGCCATCGCGCTGCGGAACCGTTGGCGCCGCCGCCACGCGCCCGAGGAGATGCGCGACGAGATCATGCCCAACAACATCATCATGATCGGGCCGACGGGGGTGGGCAAGACCGAGATTGCCCGCCGCCTGGCCAAGCTCGCGCGCGCCCCGTTCATCAAAGTCGAGGCGTCGAAGTTCACCGAGGTCGGATACATGGGCCGCGACGTGGACTCGATGATCCGCGACCTCACCGACATCGCCATCAACATGGTGCGCGAGGAGCACAGCGAGCAGGTGCAGGAGCGCGCCGAAGAGCACGCCAACGAGCGCATCCTCGATATTCTGATCCCGCCAGCGCAGAACGGACAGTCTTCTGGCGGGGGCGGAGAGGAAACAGATGGCGACGCAAGCAACGCCTCGGCCATCGAGGGGCCGGGGTTCCGGCTACAGACTGGCGAGGACGACGGGAGCACCGAAGAACAGAGCCTCCGCGAACGCACTCGCGAGAAGTTCCGCGAGAAGCTGAAGGCGGGCGACCTCGAAGACCGCGAGGTCGAGGTCGAGGTCAGCTCCGACCAGTCTTCGATGATGCAGGTCTTCGGCCCGATGGGCATGGAGGAGATGGGCGTGGACTTGCAGGAGATGTTCGGCAACCTGGGCGGCGGGAACCAGAAGAAAACGCGCCGCCTGCCCGTTAGCGAGGCGCGCGAGTTGCTGACGCAGGAGGAAGCGCAGAAGCTGATCGACATGGACAAGGTCAAGGAAGACGCCCTGGAGCGCGTGCAGCAGAACGGGATTGTCTTCATCGACGAGATTGACAAGGTGGCCGGCGGCACTCGCACGCGCGACTCGGGCGGCGGGGGCGGCAGCGGGCCGGGCGTGAGCCGCCAGGGCGTGCAACGCGACCTGCTGCCCGTGGTCGAAGGCTCGAACGTGCAAACCAAGCACGGCATGGTGCAGACCGACCACATTCTCTTCGTGGCCAGCGGGGCCTTTCACGTCTCCAAGCCCTCCGACCTGATCCCCGAGATGCAGGGGCGCTTCCCCATTCGCGTGGAGCTGAACAACCTCGACGAAGACGACTTCTTCGAGATCCTTCAGCAGCCGAAAAACGCGCTGCTCAAGCAGTATGCTGCGTTGCTGCAAAGCGAGGACGTGGAGATCACCTTCACCGACGAGGCCGTGCGCGAGATCGCCCGCATCGCCTTCGAGGTCAACAATTCCGTCGAGAACATCGGGGCGCGCCGCCTGCACACGATCCTGACGACGCTCCTGGAAGACATTCTCTTCGACGTGCCCGACGAGCGCAGCGGTGGGCATATCGAGATCGGCCCCGAGGACGTGCGCGAGCGCCTCAGCGACATCGCCCAGGACCGCGACCTGAGCCAGTACATTCTGTAAGGTTCTCGGTGGTTGGTTCTCAGTTGTCAGTTTTTCTGCTTGCTCCTCCTCCTCTTTTGCCATGAGACGCTTCCTCCCTCTCCTCGCGTGGCTGGCGGCCGGTCTGCTGGCGTTCTCGGTCGTTGGGTGCGACTCCGGCGGCGGCGATAGCGACGACCCGACTACACTCACCGGCACGTTCGAGGCAACGACCTTCACCGTCATGCGCGAGCCGTTCGGAGAGGTCGACGTGATTGATGACCGCAACGGCTCCCTCACGATGAATTTCGACGGGGACGGCACGGTCGTGGTCGAAGTCAAAGCCACGATCCCCGGCCAGGACGACGTGGACGAGCGTGCCACGGGCACCTGCGAGCTGGCCAGCGACGGGCGCTTGACGTTCGACTTCGGCGACGAAGGAGAAGCCTTGCGCGAGCAGCTCGGCGAGGAGCCCGATTTCACCTACTACGACGACGACGGGGAGATTCGCACGTCGGGCGACGGCTACAAGGTCGTGCTGAAGAAGTAGCGGAGCCTTCTCCCCCCGCTCACGCCACGTGCTGGTCGCCCTCGGTCATTGGCGCGTGGCCGTTCGCGGCGGCGGCGTGGCCATTCTCCCGGGCCGCCTCCTCTTGCGCCCGTGTTAGCGAGGCCACGAGGTCGTCGCGCCCGATGACCTCCTCCGTCGAAGGGTCCACCTGGCCGAACTCCAGCACGCCCGTCGGGCAGCTCTGCACGCAGGCGGAGCACCGCACGCACTGCGGGTCGTCCATCGGGATGCCGCGCTGGGCGTAGTGCATCACATCGATGCCCTGGTGGCAAACGGTCGTGCACTGGTTGCAGGAGATGCACTTCTTCTTGTCCGACAAGATGCGGAAGCGGCTGAACTTGGTGTAAATGTGCATCAGCGCAGCCAGTGGGCAGAAAAAGCGGCACCAAAAGCGCCCGCTCAGCCAGAAGTAGACCCCGTAGCCGATCATGCCCGCCAGCACCACGTCCACCATCCAGCTATAGTTGATCTGGAAGCCGAGGAGCTGGCCGTACATGCCGGCGTTGAAGATCCCGGCCATCAAGCTATTCGGCCAGACCCACCCGCCAATGCGAAAGAACAGCAGCACGAACGCCAATCCCAAGATGACCTGCCCGGCGAGGTTGAGCTTGTTCCACTTTTCCCCGTGCGGCATCTTGTCGCGGTGCGTGTCGCCGAGGGTCTCGGCCAGGGCGCCACAGGAGCAGATCCAGCCGCAGTACGCGCCCTTGCCCCAGTAGTAGATCATACCGGGAATCAAGACAAAGGTCTGCACGAAGGCCAGGCCAGGATGAAGCCGTAGGCGCGCCAGTACTCGCGCCCGTGCGCGCTCCACTCGCTGGTGGGAAAGAGCGCATCGAGCAGGCCCGTTGGCAGCAGCCCGTTGCCCCCCAGGTAGGGCAAGATAATTTCCGGCAGCAGAAACAGCGGGAAGACCTGAATGGCCGCGAGCGTGGCCGTCTGCCAGGCCACGTACTGGGTCCTTCGCCTTCGCACGCGCCGCCATCCGAAGATGACGACAATCGCCGAGTACGCCAGCGTGTAGTAGAAGCCCGGCGAGCTGGCAGAGGTCAGCAGCACGCCGCCCAGCGAGTGCTCCGGCAGCGCGGCGGCCCACTCGGCGAGCGTGAACGGGAACGTGCCGGCCGCCTGCGCCCAGCCGTAGAGCAGGCCGCTGGAGTTTTTCCAGCTAAAGACGGCACACATGAACAGAAAAAACGCCGCGAAGGCCCCGAGGCGCCCCCAGTTGAGGTCGTCGAGCCACGCCGTGCTCGTCAGCGCCTCGCGCCACGAGTCGGGCGTTTCGCCCCAGTCGTTGCGCAGCTCGATCCCGGAGCGCCGGAAGAAATCCAGCGGCGCCTCGCTCCCGATCATGGCGAAGACCACGTTCGCCTCAACGGTTTCCTCCCCGCTCGGGGCGGACAGGCGCGCGTGGCCTTCCCAGATCTCCTCGACCTCGCTTTCCATGACCAGCCGCAGCGTCCCGCCGCTCGCGGCGCCCGCCTCGGCCAGTTCGTGGAGGCGGTCGGTGTTTTCGGGCTTGGGCCGGAAAAACGCCGCGCGGCGGTAAGAGAGCGTCACCTGCGCGCCCGCTTCGGTGAGCGCAATAGCCGCCTCCGCCGCCGAGTCACCCCCGCCGACGACCAGTGCGCGCTCGCCGGCGTAGTCGGCGGGGTCGTGCAGGCGGTGGTGCACGTGGCCGCGGTCCTCGCCAGGCGTGCCCAGGCGGCGGAAGTTGCCGCTGCGCCCAATGGCCACGATCACGCGACGCGCCTCGAGGTCCTCGCCCTCCGCCGTAACCACGCGCAGGTGCCCTCCGGCGCGCTCGATCTGCTCCGCCTCCGCGTCGCGGACCGCAATCTCAGTCGTCTGTTCTTCGAGCTCTTCGACGAGATCTTCCTTGACGAGCGCGGTGGCCCGTAGGTCGCCCGACGGGGTCATGTCATCGGGGTAGGTGTAGATCGGCTTCGCTTTCTGGAAGTCCTTGACCGTGGCGAAGCGGCGGTTCGCCTCCAGCACCTCGAAGGAGAGGCCCTGCTTGCGGCACGTCTTCGCGGCGGCCATGCCGGCGGCCCCCGCGCCCAGGATCGCCACGTCTACAGGGTCCTCGGCTCCGTTTTCGCGTGGCCCTTCCTGCCTCAGCTCTTCTCCAATCTGCTGGGCCACGCGCGCCCCGCCGTCCATCGAAAACTTCAAGAGCGGCACGCCCGCCAGGTCGCCTACGACGTAGACGCCGCGGACGTTGGTGCGGAAGCGCTCATCTACGCGCGGCAGGCGCTCGACTTCCCCGCCGGGGTAGTCCAGGTGCAGCCAGTGGGCGTAGCGCGAGAGCAGGTTCGTCATTTTCGAGTGCGGGGGTGCGGGAGGTTGGAGGCGGGAGAACGCCGGTTCAGTGAAAGACGCTGTGCGCCCCGCGCCGCGCGCGTTTGCTGAAAGTGCAACGCTACCGCCGGACGTGTTGTTAACGAGCACAGCGGCGCAGAGATCACGTTTTGCTAAACGTCTTTCCCCCCTCATCCATGACGTACGGAATTACCGGCAACCCCAGCAAGGAGCAGATGTGGGAGCCGGTCGCCGAACTGGTCTCGTGGCTGATGCGCCGAGACCTGCCCTTCTGCCTGCAGCAAGACGTGGCCGATGGACTGGCCGCACGCGACCTGGTCGGCGAGTCCGTCTGCACTGAGAACGCCACCGCCGACCTCGCTGCCGCCTCAGACATGGTGCTCTCGTACGGCGGGGACGGCACCCTTCTGCGCACGGCGCACGCGCTGGGGGACGGCAGTACGCCCATCGTGGGTGTCAACATCGGGCGCCTCGGTTTTTTAGCAGACCTGGAGACCGAGGGCGTGGAAGACGCCATCGGAAAAATCGAGGCCGGCGCGTACCACGTCGAGGAGCGGATGGTGCTGCAGGCGACCGCCCGGGCCGAAGGAAATGGCGAGGCCCTCGACCTCTCGACCCACTGGGCCTTGAACGAGTTCGTCGTGGACCGCAGCAGGGAAACGGGCCTGCTGGAAATCGACGTGCGTGTCGGCGGGGATCCGCTCAACACCTACTGGGCCGACGGGCTGATCGTAGCCACGCCCACCGGCTCGACGGCCTACTCCCTCTCGGCGGGTGGGCCGCTGATGGTCCCCGGCACCGAGGCTGTGATCCTCACGCCCATCGCGCCACACACCCTTACCGTGCGCCCCGTCGTGCTGCCCGCGAGCGCCACCGTCGAGTTGCGCGTGCGGCCGAAGGGGCGCCCTTATGTCTTCGCCGCCGACGGGCGCAGCAACACCCTCGAAGCCGGGCGCGCCGTTCTCTCCGTTGCCCGGGCCGCCCATACGGTTAATCTCGCCAAGCTCGACGGGCAACGCTATTTCAAGACGCTTCGTTCGAAGCTGATGTGGGGCGCGAATGCCGTCAGCTCCTGACTTCGGACAGCAGACCCGTTCGCGTTGCCCAACCACACGCCCTTCCCGCGAAAGGCCGCGGTCAGCCGTCCATCGTCCCGGCTGCCTGTGCGGGTTGCCGCCGCCCGCGCCGCCAGCGCAGAAGCGCCCGCGCGCCGAAGAAACACAGTCCGGCCACGACGACCAGCGCCAAGATGGGCGCGAAGATCGCCAGCGCCGCGGTGAGCGCCGACAGCAACGCCTCGCCCCCAGCCACGAGGACGTTGCCCAGCCCGCCGGTGCCCGCCGAGGAGGCCCCACGCGTGGCCACCGTCGCGCCCTGCACGAGACCCGTCGTGCCGCCCCCGGCCACCGCCGCCAGCCCCCACTGCACCACTGGCGAAAAGTTGCCTCCCAGCACCGAGGCGCTCGCGGCCGTCCCGGCCACCACCGCCGCCGGCGTGGCCACCGTGTCGAGCGCATTGTCAACGAACGGGATGAAGTACGCGCCGATCTCCAGCACCGTGGCCACGACCAGCAGCACGAGCGCCGTGTCGGTCTGCGCCCATGCCGGGGCCGCTTCCGCCAGCGGGGCCAGGCCAGCCCGCGCGGCGAGGCTCATGCCCAGCAGCGGCACGAAGACGCGAAAGCCGCACGCGGCGGCGAGCCCAATGCCCAGCGCGACGGACGGGAGGGGGCTCATGGCGTCGACGGAGGCGGTTTGAACAGACAGCGGCCCGAAGAACTCGCTTTTTCCCTGCTACGACCAGCCACGCTGCGAAGATTCGCCGGTGCGCGGGCCGCTGTAGACTTGCGAAATTGTTCGCGGGACGCACGGGGGCGGCCTCTCACCCAGCGTGGCCGCTTCTGTAGAGACGCTTGTAGAGACGCGAGATCTTGCGTCTCTACGCCAGCCGCAGGCGCCCGTGGCCACGCCCCCACGCGCTACGCGCCGCGAATGGCCATGCGAATGGCCTCGGCAAAGGCGGCGCGGCCGGCCTCGGCGTCGGTCCGGCGTAGGCGGAAGAGCGTCTGCCCCGCCTTCGCCAGAATGCGGTCTTTGCGCCGGTCGTTGCGGCGCTGGCCAGCGGCGTCGTGATGCGCGCTGTCCAGCTCGAAGAAGTAAACGGGTCGCAGCCGGTCGTGCGGGTCCACGACCACCGCGTCCACGAGCGCGCGGAAGAAGTAGTCGCGCTCTGCTTGCGCGAGGCGCGGCGCGAGGCGCTCGAAATCCAGCGTTGCGCTCAGCGCAGCGTTCGGGTAAACGAGGTGCGTCGGGAAAGCCGCGCGCAGCGCCTCGAAAAACACGCGCTCCTGCCTGGACTTGAAGAGCGACGCTCGGCCCTCGGGCGCCCCCGGCTTCGGGTCGACGCGCGTGATGCGAACGCCGCCCGCCTCGGTTTCGCAGCGCTGTCCGTCATCGTTTGCTGGCGCTCTCGCCCCCGCTCTGCCATTTTCAAAAGCCCTCCGTCGTTGCGGTGAGCGAGAGGCCTCGGCGTCGCCGGCCGCCTCGCTGCGCGCGGCGAGCGCATCGGCGAGGCGCGCCCGTTCGGCCTCCGGCAACGCGCGCATCCGGCCGTGGTGCAACATCAGACGTTGCTCCAGGGCTGCGGGCGAGCGCGCGTCGAGATCGGCCAGAAACGCTTCATCGAAGACCTCCGCGGCCCGGCGGGCGCGGGCGTCGCCGTCCAGGTCGCGCCAGGCCGCGTGTAGCCAGTCGAGTGCTTTCAGCCATGCCTCCTGCTGGATGAGCGCGTAGAGGCGTTCGTCGTCGGGTGGGGCGTCGTCGGGCATCGCGCACAGTTGGGGGCCACGCAATTACACGTCCAGCGCCTCCGCCTCGGCGGTGTGCTCCATGATCATCTCGAAGCGCGCCTGCGTATTCCGGCCCATCAGGTCGCTGATGGTCTGCTCGGTGAGCATGTGCTCGGCGTCGGGGATGGTGACTTCCAGCAGCCGGCGCCGCTCGGCGTCGAGGGTGGTCTCTTTGAGCGTCTGGGGCATCATTTCGCCGAGGCCCTTGAAGCGTTGAGCGTCTGGGGCATCATTTCGCCGAGGCCCTTGAAGCGCTGAATATTGATGTTGAGGTTGCGGCCGTCTTGCTCCAAGTCGTCGACGATGGCGGTTTTTTCCGCGTCGGTGAGGGCCCACTGCGTCTCGCCCTTCGCGTCGATGCGGTAGAGCGGCGGCTGCGCGATGTAGACGTAGCCGCCCTCGATCAAAGGGCGCATGTAGCGGTAGAAAAACGTCAGCAGGAGCGTCGAAATGTGGTGCCCGTCGGAGTCGGCGTCCATCAGCAGAATGATCTTCTGATAGCGCAGCTTCGACGGGTCGAGGTTCTGCCCCAGCCCGCATCCCAGCGCCTGCGTGATGTTGGAGAGCTCGTTGTTTTTGGAGACGCGCTTGAGCGTGGCCTGCTCGGCATTGAGGACCTTGCCGCGGAGCGGGAGCACCGCCTGCGTCCTGCGGTCGCGCGCCTGCTTGGCCGATCCGCCCGCCGAGTCGCCCTCCACGATGAAGAGCTCGCTCTCGGAGGGCACGCCCGAGGAGCAGTCCGCCAGCTTGCCCGGCAGGTTGAGGCGCTTCGAGGACGAAGCGCTTTTGCGCGCGCTCTGTGAGGCGGTGCGCCGGGCCTTGCGCGCCTTCGCGGCCTGGATGGCGCGCGCGGCAATGGCCTCGCCCGTCGAGGGGTGCGCGTTGAGGTGCTGCTCCAGCTCCAGCCTGAGCGCGCCGCCGACCTGCGAACGGATGCCGGGGTTGTTGAGCTTGTCTTTGGTCTGCCCCTGAAACTGCGGGTCCACCATGAAGAGGCTCACGATGGCGACCAGCCCCTCGCGCACGTCGTCGGCGCGGACGTCGAGGCGGTGCGGCATCAGGTCGTGCGTCTGCATGTAGTTGCGCACCGCCGTGCGCGTGGCGCTTTTGAGGCCCTGTTCGTGCGTCCCGCCGTCGGGCGTAGGAATGCCGTTGACGAACGAGTGGATGCGCTCCTTCGGCGCGGCGGTCCACTGCAACGCGACTTCGAGGCGCACGTCGTCATTGAGCTGCTCCTGGCGCATCACGAACACCTCGTCGTGAACGGGCGCGACCTGGAGCTCGCCCGTGACCATGTGCTCGAGGTATTCCGCGATGCCGCCCTCGTGCTGAAGGACGTGCCGCTCGCCCTCCGCCTCGTTTTTGAAGACGATCTTGAGGTTCTCGTTGAGGTACGTTTTGACCTCGAGCTGCTCGTGGATGAGCGCGGCGTTGAAGTCGGTCTTGTCGAA
>PXTT01000022.1:12899-26563 GCA_003022535.1 Bacteroidetes bacterium QS_9_68_14 | reverse complement strand
ACCGCTGCCAGTGAGACGCTCGGGCGCAAGCACCTGACGGATTGCACGCTCTACGCCACGCTCGAGCCGTGCCCGATGTGCGCGGGGGCGGCCGTGCTGGCGCGGCTGGACCGCCTCGTCTTCGGCGCGTTTGACGAAAAAGCCGGCGCGGCCTCCACGCTCTACCAGATCCCGCAGGATGACCGCCTGAACCACCGGATGGAGGTCGTGAGCGGTTTGGAGGAGGAGCGCGCCGGGGCGCTTCTGGAAGCGTTCTTCCAGCAGCAACGCGAGGCGTGAGGCCGTGCGTCAGTCGTTTACCGCCATGCGGAGGGCGTACAGTTCGCGCAGGGCGGTGCGGGTCGGTTCGTAAAGGTCGAGCAGGCCGAAGGCTTCCAGAACGGTCCGGTCCGGCGTGCGATTGCGGTCAGCGATGGTCGGCTCGCCGGCGTCGGTGCGCGCCCGGAGCCACACTGCCGCCCTGGCGGTTCGAGGGGAGCCGGGCGCGGTCCCGGCCTGGCAGTGTGTCGCCGGCGAAGGTGAACGCGACGCGGTCCAGAACGCTCAGTCGGGTTGCGCGGCGGGCAACAGCACAGTGAAACAGCTGCCGGCCCCCGGCGTGCTCTCTGCCCGGATGACGCCGCCGTGGCGCTCGGCGATCCGACGGCACACGGCCAGCCCGATGCCGGTGCCCTCGACATCGCCGCGCCGCTGCAGGCGTTGCAGGGGCGTGAAGATACGGTCCAAAAACTTTTCTTCAAAGCCGAGCCCATTGTCTTCCACCGTGAGGCGCACGACCGTCTCAGTGCCCGGCACGAGGTCGGCGGCGGGATGCTCGGCGGCCGGCTCGCGGGTGCCGCGCACCTTCACGACCGGCGGCACCTCCTCGCGGTGAAACTTGAGCGCGTTGCCGACGAGGTTTTGCAGAAGCCGGCGCATCTGCGTGGAATCGGCCTCGAGCCGGGGCAGGCGGCCGATCTCGACGCGTCCGCCGGTGTCTTCGATGCAGGCTTCAAGGTCGGTGCGCACCGTGGCGGCGATCTCCTCCAGCGCGACCGGCCGGAAGGGGTTTCCCTGCGTCGTCACGCGCGAGAGGTCCAGCAGACCGCTCACGAGGCGCGACATGCGCTTCGCGCCGTCTTCCATGCGCTCCAGATAGTAGCGGCCCGTCTCGTCGACGGCCTCGGCGTAGTCTTCGCGCATCAACTCGGCGAAGGAACGCACTTTGCGCAATGGTTCTCGGAGGTCGTGGGAGGCGATATGTGCGAAGTCTTCGAGCTCGCGGTTGCGCCGGCGCAACTCGGCGTTGGTGTGCTTACGATCTTCCTCAGCGCGCACGCGCTCGGTGATGTCGCGCGTGGAGGTCAGAAACTGCTTGACGGTCTGGCCGTCGTCGTCGTCGTAGACGGGATGGCCGGCGATTTCACACCAGCGGTAGGAGCCGTCGGCGTGACGCAGGCGCGCGCGATGGGTCACGTCGGGTTCTCCCCGCACGACGCGTGCAGCGGCCTCGCGGACCTCCTCTGCGTCGTCGGGGTGAACGCGGGCCAGCGGCTGCACCCCGACGAGATCATCGGGGGCGTAGCCCAGCAGCCGCCGCGCCGACGGGCTGGCGTAGACGCACCGCCCCTGCAGGTCGTGCAGGCACACCAGGTCGCTGACGTTTTCGGCCAGGAGGCGAAAGCGCTCCTCGCTCTGGCGCAACGCCTCGCCGGAAGATACCGGTCCGTCAGCATCGCGGGAAGCGGCGTGCGACATAGCGAACGGGCGGAAGGAGAGCGAAGCACACACGACGCAGGCTCCGCCGCGGCCAGGCGTGGGACCCGTCGTGTTTGATAGCGGCGGTTTTTGTTACATAATTGCAACGCCGATTTTCTCGGGGCGGTTTCCCGGAGGGGCCCCGGCGCGCCCGTGGAAGACGCGATTTCAGGAATTTCTTTGACTTCTCTCCCGGCTGAAGCCGGGAGATTCTTCGCGTTCAACACAGACTGCCGCGCGTGAGGTCTTACGTCTGCTCCGCGAATTACACTGGAGTTTTTTTCCAGAGGGCAAAGCCATGATGCCAGGTAGACGGCTTTCGCCGACATACTTCCTGCTCTCTCTTTGGACCTGTTGGCCTTGCGGGCCGAGGCTTTGGTACGACGCTCCCTTCGGAGCATCCTGCCCGATACCGACATCCGTCGGTATTCGAGAGCGCGGTCGGAAGATGCCTGTGACACCTTCACATTGCCGCTTGCCTACCAGCCCTCTGGGCAAATGCCTGTGTGGTTTTACCACACTCCCAGGACTTTGGGAGCCAACCACTTACCACTTCAAAGAACTGCGTGTATGTCCACAAACTGAAGCCGAGAGTGTTTCCGGCTCGCTTGGGGGCCGATAGGTCCTCTCCCGCCGGGCGAGGGAGAGCCAGCGTGTATCCCCCGGTTGAAACCGGAGGCCGGTCTGTAGCTCTTCTCGCGCTCTACTCAATAATCTAATCAGGGATCTCTTAATCAGGGATCTCTCTGAGTCGTTTCCATCGCGCCGCCTGCTACTGGCGGTCGCGCTCTACTGGCGGTTGCGTTCTACTGGCGGTCGCGCTCCTCGGTGAGGCGCCGGCGAATCTGTTCGAAGCGGTCCCCCCCGAAGCGTTCGAGCACGGCGTTGGCCACGACCAGCGCCACGGTCGCCTCCGCCACCGTCGAAGCCGCCGGCACGCTCGTCACGTCGCTGCGCTCGTAGCGCGTCTGCTGCGGCTCGCCGCTTTCGAGGTCTACGGAGTCGAGCGGCTCGATGAGCGTGGGAATGGGCTTCATGTAACCCCGCACCACCAGCGGCATCCCGTTCGAGACGCCGCCCTCGACGCCGCCGGCGCGGTTGGTGCGGCGCCGGAGCGCGTCGCTGGGCGCGTCGCTGGAGGCGTTGCCGCCGGCCCCATTCTCACGAACGATCTCGTCGTGCGTGTCGGAGCCGTAGCGGCCCGCCCCGGCCACGCCGTCGCCCACCTCCACGCCCTTCTGCGCCTGGATCGAAAGGATCGCCTGCGCGAGCTGGCCGTCAAGGCGGCGGTCCCACTGCGCGTACGAGCCCAGCCCCGGCGGCACGCCCGTGACGACCACTTCGTAAGCCCCGCCCAGCGAGTCGCGCTTCCTTTTGGTTTCCTCGATGTGCTCGACGCATTGCTCGGTGAGGTCCGCGTCAATCATGCGCGTGGCGCTCTCGTCGGCGGCCTCGTAGAGCGCGCGGGCGCCGCCGTCCCGCTGCAGCAGCGCGTGGGCGCGGTCTTGCCATGCCTCGGCGTCTTCGAAGCCCACCTGGCCGATGCGCACCACGTGGCTGCCCACCTCGATGCCCAGTTCGCGCAGCATCTGCCGCGCGGTCGAGCAGCAGGCCACGCGCATGGCCGTCTCGCGCGCGGAGGAGCGGTCGATGACGGGGCGCAGGTCCGGGCCGCGCGGGGGGCGGTCGAAGCCGTACTTCTGCGCGCCGGCGAGGTCGGCGTGGCCGGGACGCGGCAGCGTGACACGCTCGACGTCGCCGCGCTCGCCGCCGAGGGCCATCTTCTCTGGCCAGCCGGCGCGGTCCTTTTCGTAGGCGCCGTTGTCGAGGCGCAGGCCCACGGGGCTGCCCAGCGTCTTGGAGAAGCGAAGCCCCGAGTAGACGTGCACCCGGTCGTTCTCGATCTTCGAGCGCCCGCCCCGCCCGTAGCCGAGCCAGCGGCGCGCAAGGTGCTCATTGAGGTCCGCAGCGGTAAGTGGGACGCCGGCGGGCAGCCCCTCGACGACGCCGGTGAGGGCCTCGCCGTGGCTCTCGCCGGCCGTCAGATATCTTATCATGGTGCTTTAGTGCAGCTTCGATTGGTAAGCGGGGGGAATCGCCGTTTGCCGCACGCTTGCGCTACTTCTTCCAGAAGAGGTAGATGGGAGATCGTTCTCGCCTGTCGAAACGGCGATTGGTGCAACACCGCCGTGAACTGCCACGTTGCGCGTGGAAAAACGCAGGCCCCGCGAAGGCTTCACCGCGGCGGGGCGATTTCGTAAAAGGCCGTCGTGCCGTCGCGCCGCTTCACGCGCAGGAGCGCCGGCTCGCCCGTGGCCGTGGCCCGCTGGAGGGCTTCGATCGCCGCCTCGACCGATCCGACGGGCGTCCCCTCGATGGCGGTGACGACCGTGCCGCGCGGCACGCCTGCCTGCCCGGCCACGCCGTCGCCGGCCACGAAGGCCACGAAGACGCCCTGCTCGAGGCCGAAGGCGTCGCGCTTCGAGGCGGTCAACCGCTGCAAGCCCAGGCCCCAGCCTTCCAGGTTGAAGACTTGCGGGTCGCCCCGCTCGCCTTCCCCGGGCGGATCGCTCTCGTTGTCGTTGCCGGGCGCGGGGCGCGGGGCGCCGCCGTCGTCCCGGTCGTTCGCCCCGATCCACTGCTGGTACACCGGCGCGTCGCGCCCCATCAGCCGGACCGCCAGCGTGCGCGCTGCCCCGTCGCGCCACACTTGCACCTGCACCGTGTCGCCGGGGCGCTGGCGGGCTACGGCACTCTGCAAATCGTTGGGGGCGGCCACCTCGCGCTTCCCGACCGCTTGCACCACGTCGCCGGCCTGGATGCCGCCCTGGTCGGCCGCGCTCCCGCTCTTCACGTCACTGATGTAGGCGCCCGCCACCTCGTCGAGCCCCAGCCGACGCGCGCGCACCGGCGAGACGCCCTGGATGCTCACGCCCAGCAGCGCGCGCTCGACCTCGCCCTCTTTCACAAGGTCCTGCGTCACGCGCTCCACCAGGTTCGACGGCACCGCGAAGCCGTACCCTTCGTAGGAGCCGCCCTCCGAGGCAATCGCCGTGGCGATGCCGACGAGCTCGCCGCGCATGTTCACCAGCGCCCCGCCGCTGTTGCCCGGGTTGATCGCCGCGTCGGTCTGGATGAAGTTCTCGATGCCGAAGCGGCTGTCGATGATGCCCACCTGCCGCCCCAGCGCGCTGACGATGCCAGCGGTGACGGTAGACGTGAGCCGGAAGGGATTGCCCACCGCCAGCACCCGCTCGCCGACCTCCACGCGGTCGGAGTCGCCCATTGGGATGGCTGGGAAGTTCGCCGCGCCCTGCGCCTTGACGACCGCCAGGTCCGTGGACGGGTCGGTTCCAACGACCTCCGCCTCGAAACGGCGCCGGTCGGCGAGGCTCACGCGGATCTCCTCGGCGTCTTCCACGACGTGGTTGTTGGTGACGATGTACCCGTCGGGGCTGATGATGACGCCACTCCCCACGCTCTGGCGCCGCTCGAAGAGGCGGGGCGCGTCGCCGCCGTTCTGCCCCCCACCGAAGCCTCGCAGCCCTTCCTCCGAGAACGCCTGCTGGTCGCTCTGGACCTGAACGTACACGACCGAGGAGCGCACCTGGCCGGCCACCTGCTCAAAGCGGTCGCTGGGGCCGTCGCCAGCCGCAGGCGTCTGTGTTGCCACGCGGCCGGTGTCGGTCGCCGGGTCGGAACCGGCGGCGGTCGTGCTGCCCGGCGGCGCGGAGGCCCCGCTCAGCTCCACGCGCCGCACGAACTGCGGGCCAGACTCCCCCGCCTCCGAGAGGAGAAGCGTGCCCAGAATGCCGGCTAGCAGGCCCGCCACCGCCAGCCCGAGTCCGCCGAAAAAAAGGGTGCGGCGCTTCATCGGCGGCAGGGAACGAGCGGGGGGAGAGACGACACGGCAGGGGCGCCCGCCGGGAACCGCGTTGCTGCGTGGCAGGCGTGCGACAAAGCACCTCTTGCTCCCTCGAATTGTTTCTCACAACGACCGGGCGCGTGGTTACGCCGCGAGCGCCTCGGCGGCCATCGCCTCGACCGGCTCCTGCGCGCGGCGCACCGGCTCGCCCGCGGCGCACAACCCCACCCGCGCAGAGCGTGTGGCCGCGGCCACGCTGACGAAGGCCGCAAGCGAAGGCCGCAGGCCAGTCCAGCCGCCGCCCCGGGCGCCAGACCTGCCGCCCGGCGCGGCGCAGCAGCGAGCCGCCCGTCGTGCCGAGTCGGTCATGCGGGCGCGGAGTCGTCGAGGTCAGGGGGCGGGTCGAGCGTTTTGGGCAGGCGCACCGTGAAGCGCGACCCTTCCCCTTTCGCGCTTTGCACCTCGATGGAGCCGCCCATCAGCCGCGCCAGGCGGCCCGCGATGGTTAGGCCCAGCCCCGAGCCTTCGTGCTCGCGCGTGACCCCCTCGGACGCCTGCTTGAACTCCGCGAAGAGCGCCCCGGGATGCTCCATTCCAATCCCCGTGTCGCTTACCTCCACGCGCACCTCGCCGTCCTCCGTGCCGCGCACGAGGACGCGCACGGTGCCCTCCGCCGTGAACTTCACGGCGTTATCCACCAGATTCTCGACGATGCGGCGGAAGTAGCGCGCCGGGAGCGTGGCCGGCACCGGCTCGGGGGCGGGCGCAAAGCGAAACGTGAGCCCCTTCTCCTCGGCCTCTTGGCGAAAGGGCGCGATGGCCTCCTCGACGTGCCGGTTGACCTCCATCTCACCGGGGTCGGGGTCGAGGGTCCCGGCGCGAAGCTGGGCAATCTCCAGCAGCATGGTCACCGTGTCGAGCAGGCGCTCGCCGCTTTGGCGGATGGTATCGAGAAACGCCCGCTGCTCCTCGCGCGGAAGGTCGTCTTCGTCCCGGAGCACCTCCGCGTAGCCGATGATCGACGTGAGCGGCGTGCGAAACTCGTGGGAGGTGTTCGCCAGGAAGTTTTCCTTCAGGCGGTTGGCCTCCTCGAGGCGATCGTGGGCCTCCTGGAGCTTCCCGCGCGCTTCGCGCTCGCGCCGGGTTTCGCGCTGGTGGCGCCGGGCCGCCTCGCGCGCCTCGCGGCGCTCGGCGCGTAGGCGCCAGTAGCGGCGCGCGGCCAGCACCGCCAGCCCCCCGAGGCCCGCGTAGGCCAGGTACGCCCAGACGGTGCGGTACCACGGCGGCAGGACCTTCAGCGTCAGTGACGCGCGCGAGCGGATCTCTTCCTCGTCCGCGTCGCGGGCGCGCACTTCTACGGCGTAGGTTCCCTCTCCGAGGCGGTCCAGCACGGCCTCGGCGCTCGGCTGCCACTCCGACCAGCCCTGGCCGTCGCCCAGGCGATACTGGTAGCGCGGGTCCACCTCCGGCCCGTACTGAGGCCACCCGAAGGCTACGCGCACGCTGTTCTGCCGGTAGGGCACCTCCACTGAGTGCTCCGGCGGCGCGGCCCCGCCGTAGATGAGGTCTCCGGTGACGGCGTCGCGCACCTGCCGGATGAGCACGCGCGGCGTGTCGGTTGCTGATCCACAATCCCCCCTCCGCCCCGATGCGGGCGCGGACCATGCTGCTGCCTGAGAACTGGAAGAGCTGGAGCACCGGGGGCATCTCACGCGTGTAGGTCCCGTTCGCCTGCCGGCGCGCCACCTCCACGTGGTCGTCGTAGAAGAGCCACGCCTTGCTCGAGTCGGCTTCGTAGAAGGCGCGCAACGGACCTTTGCGGCGCTGGGCAGCCCCGGTCAGGGTCGTGTCGCGGTAGAAGGTCGTGTCACCCCACGCAGCCCGCGTGTGGTAGATCCCCTTCTTGGACATGAAAATGGGCGCGCCTCGAAGCGAGGAAACAAACTTCAATCCGCTCGGCAGGCCGTCGGTCGTGTCGAAGCGTTGCGGGCGGACCGGCGCGCGGGGCTCGGCACGGGCCTGCTGGAGTTGGCGCGGGGCGACGCGAAACACGGTCCCGTCGAGCGTGCTGAACCAGAGTGCTCCGCTCTTCTCCGTCACCTTGACGGACCGCACCTCCGACTGCGTGCGCGCCAGCGGGTCGAGCCGCCACCCCCCCTCCCGGCGCTGGAGGACGTCCACCCCCTCGGCCGTGCCCACGAACAGGCGCCTCGGGGTTCTCGCAGCGGGGACAGCCAGGCTGAAGGCTTTTTTCCCGGCGAGCCTCGTGCCCTGCCCCTCCTCGATGCGATACACGCCTCCGCGCGTGGCGGCGTAGAGCGCGTTCCCGGGCGAGAGCAGGTCCCAGACGGCGGGCACGCCGGGCACTTTCTCGAAGCGGTAGCGCGGGCGCGCCTCCGTCGCGCGCTCCATGAACCGGTACACGCCCGCTCCCGTCGCTGTATAAAACGCCTCGTCTTGCAGGTAGAAGTCCTGAACGATGCCTTCCAGCCCGAACCCCTTGCCGAAGCGCGAGAGCGGCGAGGACACCTCGGCGTGGAAGACTCCGCTGTTGTGCAGGGCCATCCACAGCCCGCCCTGGCCGTCGGGGTAGACGTGGTTGACCGTGCCGTCGGGCAGGCCCGTCTGCTGGTCGAGCACCTGCACGAGCCGGCCCCGGCGGTCGATGATGAAGACTCCCTCGCCCAGCGTGGCCAGCACCACCTCACCCCCCGGCAGGCGGGTGCCGTGGTAGAGCTGCGTATCTTCCAGAAGCGCGTCAACCTCGGTGGGAAAGGGCTCGAACGACGTTCCGTCGTAGAGGAAGAAGTTCTCCTGGGAGGTGCCGACGAGGATTTTCCCCGAGCCATGCGGGACCATCACGTAGATCGAATTGTCGGCGAAGCTCTCGCCGCCGGGCACGACGTTCAGCGAGTCGCCTTCCATGCGCAGCAGCCCACGCTCCGACTCGCGCACGTAGAACTCACCGTGTACTACGAATGACGTGTGGAACGTCTCCGTCTCGCTCTTCCAGGAGCGGAGCGTGTCGCCGTTCCACCGAAAGAGGCGCTCGCGGCTCTGGAAGTACACGTCGCCGCCCGTGGCATGAGTGTTCCACACGTCCGAGAAGTCCTGCTGCTCCGGCGGCAGCCGGTCGGCGAGCGAGACGTACTGCAGCGTGGCAGTGGAGTCGGGCCGCAGCACGCCAAAGTCGCCCACCGTCCCGGCGTAGACGGTGCCCTGCGAATCGGCCGCGACGCTGCGCGTGAACGTGCCGGTGCCTGTCTCGATGAGGCGCCAGCGCGCGCCGTCGTATTGCAGAATGCCGTCGTTGTTGGCCACGTACATCAGCCCGCGCTCGTCCTGCGCGATGCTCCAGTTCTGTGACTGCGCGCGGTAGTCCTGCGCGGTGAAGTGCGCGGTGGAAAACGGCGCGCCCGTGGGCGCCGGCTGCCCGGCGGCGGGCGCGGCGCACAGCACCGCCGGCAGCATCACGAGAGCAAGCAGCGCGCGCATGAGGTCGTCCCAGAACGGCTTCACGCAGAAAGCGGCAGACATCTTTATTGTGAAAAGTCGGAAACGCTCACTCCGGCGCAACGATCCACGTCTCTGGACTTGCCTCTCGTCCTCGTCTCAGAGGGTGGGAACCGTTGCTTTCCCGAGGGGGCGCCCGGCCCGGCGTTCGACCGCCGGCACTATGCAACGAGCCTGTTACTTAAATGTAACGCCTGGAACGTTGGCATGGCTTGTAGCAGCCCGCGCTGCGCGGTAGCGTGAACATTGTACTCAGCGGCATTTCAGTTTTACACAGTGCCGTTTCGGGGTTTTCGCCCTTTCTCGAACGTAACCCAGCGTTTCCTCCTATGAAAGCTACTCGCTCCGCCTCGCCCCTCCTCGCAGTCTTCTCTGCCCTCGCGTTGCTCGGCACGGTCGCGCTGAGCGGCTGCTCCTCCTCCAGCCTCACCGGCCCCGAGCAGGCTCCGCCCGAAATCCAGTCCGTGGAAGGCGGCCCGGCCCAATCCTCCTCCGATTCCGATAACGATGAGCAGAACGGGGGCGGCACGGGAACTACGGCTAGCCACAACACCATGCCGGAAGACGACTGACCACGGCGCACGTATCGGCCTGGCCCACGGCGTCCCGGTCGGTTCCCCCCTGGGGCCGGCTCGGGGCGCCTTTGCCATGCGCGCCCGCCGCGCGGGAACCATTCCGGCGCGGGCGTTCGTCAGAGGCGACGCGTTTTCGCCTCCCGAAGTGCCTGCCGATGCGCGCCAGTTACTGCGACGGCTACTACGTGCCGCTGCCGGAGGGCCACCCCTTCCCGATGGCCAAGTTCCCGGCCTTGCACCGTCGCCTGCTCGGCGAGGGGCTGCTGGACGAAAGCGAAGTCATCGCCCCTCGCCCGGCCGACTGGCCGGCGCTACTGCGCGTGCACACCGCCGGCTACCTCTCGGCCCTGGCGAAAGGGCAGCTCGCTGAACGCGCTGAGCGCCGAATGGGGCTGCCGTGGTCGCGGCGGCTGGTGCGGCGCTCGCGCCTGGCCGTCCAGGGCACCATCAACGCCGCCCTGATGGCCCTCGAAGACGGCGTGGCCGCCAACCTCGCCGGCGGCACGCATCACGCCTTTCCCGGCTACGGGGAGGGCTTCTGCGTCTTGAACGACGTGGCGGTCGCCATTCGCCTCCTGCGGCGCGCGCGCTGGATCGAGCGCGCCCTCGTCGTGGACCTCGACGTGCACCAGGGCAACGCCAACGCCGCATTTTTCGCCGATACCGATGCGGTCTTCACCTTTTCGCTGCACGGGGCCAAGAATTACCCCTTCGAGAAGCCGCCCTCCTCGCTGGACGTCGGCCTCCCCGACGACCCCGGCGACGACGCCTACCTCGCCGCGCTGCGCGCGCACCTACCCGGCGCCATCGAGCGGGCGCAGCCGGACCTCGTCTTCTACCTCGGCGGCATCGACGTGGCCGCCGGCGACCGTTACGGGCGAATCAACCTCACGCGCGAGGCGCTGCGCATCCGCGACCGCTACGCGCTCTCGGAGCTGGCCGCCGGCGGCGCGCCCGTGACGCTCTTGCTCTCCGGCGGCTACGCCGAGACGCCCGCCGCCACTGCCGACCTGCACGCCGAGATGCACCGCGCCGCCCGCGAGGTGTTTTGAGCGAGCTGTCGGTGGGTCGGTCGGGACGGCGGACCATCGCTCTCAGTCCTCCGCGTTGCCGCCCTTTGCGTTGCTGCCCTCGCGCGTGACCTGCCGGGCAAAGGCGCGCAGGTCGTCCAGGTTCTCCAGCGCCTCGAAGACGAGCCGGTCGTTCACGTCGAGGTAATCGTGCACCAGAACGTTGCGCAGCCCTACGGCCTCGGCCAAGCGCTCGGCCAGCGCCTCGTCGATGCGCCCTTCGCGTCCCAGGATGCGCAGGCATTCGGCGTAGGTCTTCGGATGGCCCCGGTTTTCGTGGCTCACCACCGCGCACGCCACGTCGATGACGATTTGAATCGCCTCGAGCGTGCCATACCGCAACGCCCACATCTCACGCCGGCTTTCTTTGAGTTCGGCGAACGTCTGTTGACGGAAAGATTCCAACTCGCCGACCGTGTCTTCCAGCTCTTTCAGCCGGCTACGCAGGCTTTCCATAGGTTCCCGTTTCGAGTCGCTGGTCCATCGCGTCGAGCACGCGCTCGTAGGTGGGCCGGAAGTCGAGGTATTCGCGCATTACCCGAAGTTTCTCCTTCTGGAAAAAATCTTCGTCGTGCGCGAAGAGCACCCGTCCGCTCGCTAAGATTTCGTAGTATACGAGCGAAGGCTGCGCGCTGAGGTCCACCAGATCCACCCGCATCTCAGGGAACGTTTCGTCCAGCGCCGCGGCCGCCGCGAGAAAATCGCCCGCGTCGTCCACGTAAGCGGCCACGTCGAGGTCGCTCACGGGCGTGGCCCGCCCTTCGGCGCGAGAGCCGTAGAGCACAGCGAAGCGCACGCCCGGCTGCTCGCGGAGCACGCGCGTGACCGTGGCGTCGAGATCGGCAGGCGGCGCGGGCATCGCACACGAAAAGCACAGGTAAAAAGGAGGCGACCTGCTACGGGCGTCACGGCCTCCCCGTTCGCACCGGGCCGCCGGTTCCCGCTACGAGCCGCTGCCGCGTCGCCCCGCCACGATGCGCTCCTTGCCAAAGGCGTCGCGCTCGACCGCCACGTCTTCCAACCCCTTCTCGCGCAGGAGCGCGGCGACGTCCTGCGCATGGCCGGCGTGCGTCTCCAGCACGAGGTGGCCGCCGGCGGCCAGCGTCCGCGGCGCCGCTTGCCCCAGCGCCCGGTAGAAGCGAAGCGGGTCATCTCCGCTGAAGAGCGCCTCGCCCGGTTCGTGGCCCCGCACAGAGGCGGGGAGCGTGGCCCGCTCGGTCTCGGGCACGTACGGCGGGTTGGAGACGAGCAGGTCGAGGCCGGCGGGAGCGTGCTCGGGAAAAGCGTCGGCCAGCACGTCGGAGCGGAAGAAGCGCACGCCCGGGAGCCCGCAGGCGTCGGCGTTGTCGCGGGCCACAGCGAGGGCTTCGCGGCTCACGTCGCAGGCGTGCACGTCGGCGCCCGGGCGCTCGGCGGCGAGCGCCAGCGCGATGCAGCCGCTCCCGGTGCCGGCGTCGAGGACGCGCGGGCGCCGGGCGCCTTCCAGGCGGCGCAGGGCGGCCTCGGTGACGGTTTCCGTCTCGGGGCGAGGAATGAGGACGGCCGGCGAGACCTTCAGACGGAGCCCAAAAAAGTCGGCGTGGCCCAGCACGTAGGCCAGCGGCTCGCCCTCGGCGCGGCGGGCGAGCAACGCGCGGAACTGACGGGTCTCTTCGCGGAAGGGCCACGCCAGCCTCCGCTAGGTGGTGCGCGCCCTCAGCCAGGAGCGCGTGGCGCGTCGGGGAGGCGTCGGCGAGCGGCGCAGACATGGGTCGGGGGACGCGGCTTTGATGAGCGCGACACGCCGTGCCCCCATTTCGCAGGCGAATTCCCCGGCGGCAACGGCTTCCTTTTCCCTTCCCGTTTTTCGAAGTGAACACCTTCAAGCGCAAGACGATCCTCATCACCGGCGCCTCCAGCGGCATCGGCGCGGCGATGGCCCGCCAGCTCGCCGACCCGTCGGTCACGCTTTTGCTCACGGCCCGCTCGGAGGAACAGTTGCGCGCGCGAGCTGCCGAGGCGGAGATGCACGGCGCCGAGGCGCATGTTTTTCCACAGGATCTCGCCCAACCGGGCGCTGATGCCACGCTTCACGAGGCGGTGACGGAAGCGGGCTTCGCGCCGGACGTGCTCGTGAGCAACGCCGGCTTTGGCACGCTGGGTCGCTTCGAGAGCGCCCCGGCCGACACGTACGCGCAGATGCTCACGCTCAACGTCACGAACCTGACGGGCCTCGCGCGGCGGTGCCTGCCGCACATGCTGGGTGCCGAGGCGGGCGCGGGCATTCTCCACGTGGCCTCGACGGCGGCGCACCAGCCGGTGCCGCACTTTGCCGTCTACGCCGCCTCGAAGAGCTACGTCCTGCACTTTTCGCAGGCGCTCTGGGCGGAGTACCGCGGGCGCGGCGTCACCGTCACCTGCCTGAGCCCCGGCTCTACGCGCACCGGCTTCCAGGCGCGCGCCGGCTCGGAGGGCGTGGCCTTCGGCCCGATGGAATCGGCCGAGAAGGTCGC
The DNA here is from genome assembly GCA_003022535.1 of Bacteroidetes bacterium QS_9_68_14. Taxonomy (GTDB): domain Bacteria; phylum Bacteroidota; class Rhodothermia; order Rhodothermales; family Salinibacteraceae; genus QS-8-64-10. Next base: position 13,311 of record PXTT01000022.1, on the reverse strand, counting down.
GCGCGTCGGGTTGCGCGCGTTGCTGGCGGGCCGCCGCGTCGTCGTCAGCGGGGCCGGCAACAAGGCCGGCGCGCTTGGCGGACGGCTCGCCCCGCGCCGCCCGCTCCTGGCCGTGCTGGAGCACGCCTTCCGCGCGGTGCTCTGAGTTCGTGGTTCGTGGTAAAAATTGGCCACGCGGTTGACATCGCAACAGTCAAACCCGCTCCCCGCACCCCGTCAGTGCCGCACCTCGAAGTGCTCGAACGTGCCGGAGGCGTCCTGCCAGTCTGCCGAGACGTCTTCGACGCGGGCCGCACGTGGACCGTCGCGGAGGGCCCCCAGCAAATCTTCGAGGTCGTCGCGGGCTCCTTCGGCCTCGACGCGCACCGAGCCGTCGCTTTCGTTTTTCACCCAGCCGGCCAGGTCGCGGCGG
>PXTT01000022.1:0-12891 GCA_003022535.1 Bacteroidetes bacterium QS_9_68_14 | reverse complement strand
CGGGCCTGCGTGCTCACGAAGTTCCGAAAACCGACCCCCTGCACGCGGCCCGTGACCCGCGCAGAGAGGCGCTCTTGCGTGGAGGTGCTCATGCAACCGTGTTGGAGTGCGGTGGTGTTGTAGAGCGCGTGGCCGCTACCTCCCCTCGGACGCCGGGCGCCGTCCCCCATCTATGAAATTCACGCCGCCTCGCCGTTCAGCAGGTTACGCTCGCTCGTCCAGTCGCGGAAGCCGTCCACGAGCTGCTCGAAGGAGTCCATCACAAAGAGCTTGTCCTGAAGGTTGTAGACCTCGTAGTCGGTCTCCACGAGCGTGTCGGGGTCGAAGGGAATCTTCTCGACCTTGTCGGAGAGGGCGTGCGTGACCTCCTCGTTGCTCGACACGATGCCGGCCCCGAAGAGGCGCGTGCCCTCCGGCTCTTCCAGCAGGCCAAACTCGACGGTAAACCAGTGAAACGCCTCCAGCGCGGGCCGCTCGGCGCCCTCGGCGTTCAGCGCCGCCTGCCCGAAGAGCTGGTAGAAGTCGGCAAACTCCGGCTGCGTGAGCATCGGCATGTGGCCAAAGATGTCGTGGAAGCAGTCCGGCGCGGGCGTGTAGTCGAGTTCGTCCCAGTCGCGGACGTAATCGGTCGAGGGGAAGTGACGGTTGGCCAGCAGGTTGAAGAAGTCCTTCTCATGCAGGAGGCCGGGAATGCGGGCCACCTGCCAGCCGGTCGCGTCTTCGAGGCGCGCGCTCAGGTCCGCCAGCGGGGGAATGCGCTCGGGCGTGATGTTGAGCACCTCCAGGCCCTTTTCGTAGGCGTCGCAGGCGCGCCCGGGAAGCTGCTCGGTCTGCCGCTCCACGAGCGTGCCCCAGATTTCGTGACGCTCCTCATCATAGTCGGGATATTCGATCTCGTCCCCAATGGGCGGGCGCTCGTCGAGGCTCTGCGGAACCGTGCGCGGGTCCACGTCCTCCTCGCTCTCGGCGGCCTTCTCGAAGGCGGAGCGCTCGTCGGCTTCGGGCTCGCCGACGGCCCCATCACCTGACGCGCCTGGGTTTTCCTCGGCGGTGTGGGCAGCTTCCTGGTCGGGGGCTCCGGGCTCTGGCATAAGACCGTGGAGGCTCTGAGAAAGGAAGGAACGCGACGCGGGGCTGCCTTCGCAGAAACGTTTTCGAGGGCATCGTTCGGGAAAAATGCGCGGCGGCTTGCGATGTTCGCCCGCTGGGCGCGCGTCATTCGCCGCGGCGGCGGGCATCGCGCCTCACGAGCCACGCGGCGCCGAGGTAGCCGGCGAAGGCCATACCGCCGAAGACCGCGACCCGGCGCGAGAACGGGAAGCCCCCCTCGAAGAGCGCGTCGGCCAGGAGCATTGCCAACGCGCAGAGTGCCCCGAAGCCCAGTGCACCGACCAAGACGCGCGGCCACGAACGAAACGCCCGGCGGTCGAACATGGCGGCGGGAGCGCGGGGCTGCAAAGGGGGCGAAAAGAGCGCAAGGCCGCCTACGCGCCGCCACGGCGGTTGCGAACGTAGCTCACGCTCGCCACAGCGGCAAAGACCCCGACCGCCACGCCGCCCAGGGCCAACCAGCTCAGCGCGAATGGTTTGGCGAGCGCCAGGATCATCACCACCATCGCTGCCGACACGGCGGCTACGACGAGGTGCGTCTTTGGGAAGCTGTCGCCGCTTCGCGTCTGAGGGTGCGGCTTGCCCGGCTGAAAGGAACTGGGACGATCGTCGGCCATGGAGCGAGACGCGGGAACTTCACAAACGGGAACTTTACGAAAAGGAGTGCTCGCAGGCGGCGCGCCTGCCCGTCAGCCGAGCTTCCGCCTCTCAGCCCAAGGGAAACTCATCGTCGTGGCTGCTGCGAAAGGAGAGGTAGCTGACCGCCGCGCTGACCGCCACGGTCGTCAGATCCGACCATTCCAGGCGCATCTTTTCGTCGTCCATCAGGTAGCGCGTACCAACTTTCTTGATCAGCGTCGTGCCTGCCCCGAAGAGCACCGCCCACGCCACGGCGGCGTAGCGCGAGGTGGTTTCTTCGCTGAGGGGCGTGTCGCGGTCGAAGGTTTCGGTAGACACTGTAGGAGCGGGAACGGGAAGAATTGCTCTCGAACGGAGAACGCGCGGGTGGGGGCAGTGTTTGCAGAAGCCGCACGGTGGGCAAGCTTTTTACGTGTGAGCATGGTGCTGTGGTGCGCAGGTGTGGGGGGCCGTCCGTCCGCCGCCGTCCACGGTCTGCCGCCGTCCTAGAGCGCCAGCGCCCCGGCGACGAGAAAGGCCGCCAGCGCCGCCGCCGCCACCGTCAGCGAGTACGGGAGCTGCGTGTTGACGTGGTCCACGTGGTCGCTGGCGGCAGCCATCGAAGAAATGATCGACGTGTCCGAGAGGGGCGAGGCGTGGTCCCCAAAGATGCCGCCGGAGAGCGTGGCTCCCAGCACCAGCGGCGCGGAGAGGCCCAACCCCTCGGCCAGTGGCAACGCGATGGGGATCATGATGGCGAAGGCCGTCCACGAGGAGCCCAGCGCGAAAGCCACGCTCCCGTTCACCGCGAAGACGGCCGCCGGCATCCACCACGCCGCCCCGACGCCCTCGACGAGCCCTACGAGATAGGTGCCCATCCCCAGCTGGCGCGAGACGCTTCCCAGCGCGAAGGCCAGCACCAGCAGCACCGTCACGCCCAGGAGCCCCGCGCCGCCCTTGAGGGCCCACTCCGTGGACTCGGTGAGCGAGAGCACCGGCCGCGCCTCGCCCCGAAAGGCGCTCGCCAGCGGGCGAGGCACCGCGTAGAAGAGGGCACTCCCTCCCACGGCTACGCCCACCGCCCAGAGCACCGCCGTCGAGCCGCTGCCGGCCATCAGGTCGCCGTCGCCGGTGACGTAGAGCCCCACGAAGATCATGCTCACCATCGCTGCCAGCGGCACGACCAGGTCGCGCGCCTGGCGCGGCGCCCCCTCGACCGGCTCGAGCGCGGCGATCTCCTCGGAGACCATCGGCTGCGCGCCCTCGGCGAGGACGTTTCCCGTCTTCTCCGCGCGCTCTTCGGCGCGGCGCATGGGGCCGAAGCCCCAGCCGGTCACGGCCAGCCCCAGCGCGAAAAGGATGGCAAAAAGCGCGAAGAAGTTGTACGGCAACGCCCCGACGAGGAGCGCCACGGCGTTGCCCCCGCCCCCGGAAGACTGCGCGGCGAGGAGGCCCAGCACGTAGGCGCCCCACCCGTTGAGCGGGACCATCATGCAGACCGGCGCGCAGGTGGCGTCGCAGTAGTAGGCCAGCTTCTCGCGCGGGATGCGGAGCGTGTCGAAGAGCGGGCGGCTCACCGCCCCGACCGTCAGCGAGGAGACGTTCGACTCCACGAAAAGCGCCATCCCCGTGCCCCACGCCAAAAGCTCCGCGCGGCGGCGCGTCTGGCCCCAGCCCCCGTCCCGCGCCCACCGGATGAAGCCAGCCACGCCCCCGCTGGCCTGCACCAGCGCGACCAATCCGCCCACCAGAATACAGAAGATGAGGATGCGCGCGTTGCTGGCGCTGTCGAAGACGGCCACCACCTCCTCGGCCAGGAGGCGCAAGCCCGCCACAGGATTCCCGCCGGCCAGCAGCGTCGTCCCCAGCCACAGCCCCGCCAGCAACGAAAGGTAGATTTGCCGCGTCCACAGCGCCAGCGCGATGGCCACGACCGCCGGCAAGAGGACTTCCATTGCAAGTTTCTGACTGGGTATTGGAAATTGGCCTCGGCCCGCTGACCAATCCCCAATTTTCGATTCTCAATTTTCAATCGCTCCGCCATTTGATGTTGCAGCCGACCGACGGATGCTGCTCCCCTTCGACCGCGCCTTTCTCCAGCAGGTCGTCGAGGGCGGCGCGCAGGTCGTCGCCGGTGGGGGTGCCCTTGTTGGGGCGCGTGGCGTCGAAGCGGCCCCGGTAGGCGAGCTGGCGCTCGGGGCCGTAGACGAAGAAGTCCGGCGTGCAGGCGGCCCCGTAGGCGCGGGCCACGTCTTGGCTCTCGTCGTAGAGGTAGGGGAACGGGTAGCTCTTTTCCTCCGCCCGCGCGGCCATGTTTTCAAAGGAGTCCTCCGGGTGGGAGCGCGCGTCGTTCGCGGAGATCGCCACGAAGGCCACGCCGCGCTCCTGGTATTCGCGGGCCATCTCCACGAGCGCCGGCTCGACGTGCTGGGCGTAGGGGCAGTGGTTGCAGGTAAAGACGACGACCAGCGCCTCAGCCTCTGCGAAGTCTTCGAGCGCGCGCCGCGGGCCGGCGTGGCCGTTCGGGCTGGTAGGGTTTTCGGCCACGCCGGGGTTGGCGGCGGGCAGGTCGAAGGCGGGGGCGGGGTCGCCCAGCGCAGTCATCTGCGATTCGGTCAGCGCCATTTCTGAGTGGGGGGAAGTGCGGGAGTGCGGGCGTCGTTTAGCAGGCGCGGCTGCCATTCCAGGCGCAGCTGCCATTCGAGAAACGAGTCACAAGCCGTTTCCAGCGAGCGCCTCGACGAGGGCTTCTTGCGAAGCGGGCACGTCGCTGTAGGCGCACAGGCGCGCGATGGCGCCCGGGAAGTCGGAGAGCACGTGCGGCGTGCCCAGCGCGGCCACGATGGTCGGGTGCTCGGCCACGATGGTTTCGGCAAAGCGGTGCTGCGGATCGGTGAGGCCGAAGGTGTGCCACGCGGCCGGTTCCACGCGCAGCGCCAGGACCACCGTGTCGGCGTCGGCAGCCTCGCGGCGCAGGATCTCCAGCTCGCGCTCCTCCACATCGGGGCCGGCGGCGTAGTAGCGCGCCTGCGGGAGGGTTTCCTGCACGCTCTTGGCCAGGAGCACGTTGTCGGTGTGCTCTCCGGCGGCGAGACGCACGAAGACCGTCTTCTCCCCCAGCTCGGGGGAAAGGGGAAGCGCGCCCGTGCCGTTGTCGAGGATAGTGACGGCCTGGCGCGCGATGCGGCGGGCGAGCTGCTGGTGTTCGGCATGGCCGACCTTCCGGCTCTCGTCGGGGTCGTGGCGCGCGTCGGTGGGGAACGCCTCCTCGCGCCCGTGGCGCTCGGCGAGCCGCTCTTTGAGACGCCAGGTGCGCCGCATCGCCTCGTCCACACGCGCCCTGGGGAGCGTCCCCGCCTCGACGGCCTCGACGAGGCCCTGCGCGACGGCCTCCGGGTCATCGGGGTCCAGCAACAAGTCTACGCCGGCGTCCACGAGCGCGGCGGCCTGCGCACCGGGGCTGTCGTGGGTGTCCTGCACTGCCCCCATCAAGAGGCTGTCGGAAACGACCGGCCCCTCGAACCCCATCTCGTCGCGGAGGAGCCCCTTCAGGATTTGTTCGGAGCCGGTGGCCGGCGTTCCGTCGTCGCCCGTCAAGGCCGGGTAGGCCACGTGCGCCGACATGACCAGGTCGCCCCCCTCGGCGAAGGCGGCGCGAAACGGGGCCAGGTCGGTCTCATCGAGCTCCTCGCGCAGAGCCTCGACGACGGGCATCTCGGCGTGCGGGTCGGCGGTGGTGCGGCCGTGGCCGGGAAAGTGCTTGGGCGTGGCCAGCATCCCCTCGGCGCGGCAGCCCCGCAGGTACGCCTTCACCAGGCGGCTGACTCCCTCAGGCTCTTCTCCAAAGGCGCGCGTGGCGATGATCGGGTTCTCGGAGGTGAGGTTTACGTCCGCCACCGGGGCGAAGGTGATGTGGATGCCGCAGGCGCGCCCCTCGCGGGCCGTCACCTTCGCGGACTCCTCGACGAGCGCTTCGGCCTCTCCGTCGGGAAGCGCGCCGAAGGCCATCGCGTGGGGAAACTGCGTGGCTCCGCGCACCTCCTGCCCGATGCCGCGCTCGATGTCGGCCCCCACCAGCAGCGGGTACGGGCTGGCGCTCTGCGCGCGGGCGAGGCTCTCGCAAGCCTCCGGCCACTGGCTGTTGAAGAGGATCAGCCCGCCGACGGGGCAACGCTCCAGAAGCGCCTCGACGCGCTCGATGTCGTCCTCGGCGGTGCGGGTAGGCGGGAGATTCGTCCCCAGCCGGGCAAAGATGAGCTGGCAGGCTTTTTCGTAAAGCGAGGTCGGGCATCGACTGGCTCATCTCCATCATGCGCTCGATGGGCCGGAGCGCCTGCTCGCGGATGCCGGGTTCGAGCGTGACCTCCGGCTTCTCGTGCTTCAAGCAAAGATACAGCTTCTCGATAGTGTTGAGGCGCATGTGCGGGCACTGATTGCAGTTGCAGCCGCTGTCCGGCGGGGCCGGGATTAGCTCTTTATCCGGATTATCTTTGCGCATCTGGTGCAGCAGGCCCTCTTCAGTCGCTACGATGAAGCTGTCGCTTTCGCTTTCACCGACGTGGCGGCGCAGCTGACTGGTGGAACCGATGAAGGCGGCGCGGTCGAGCACCACCTCTTCGCATTCCGGGTGCGCAATGATCTCGGCCTCCGGGTGGCGCGCCTCCAGCACGCGTAGCGTCTCGATGGTGTAGGACGGGCCGTCGCGCTCGACCTCTTCGCCACGCACCTCGAAGGCGGGGTTCGAAGCCGTTGCGCGGCGCGCCATCTCCAGCCGGTGCGGGGCCGCGGCCACCGCGCCCGCCTCCTTGTGCGGGGGCGTGCCGGCCGGCATCCACCACACCGCGTCGAGGGCAAACTGCTCGCGCACCGTCTCGGCAACGATCTGGTGCGCCACATGCGGGGGGTTGAACGACCCGCCGAAGAGGCCAACGTCCATCAGTGGGGAAAATGCGTTTGGCGCTTGGCGTTCTTCGACCGGCAGCGCGTGGCTGCAACAGGCACGCTCCGCGCCCCCTGCCAAGCGCTACTCGTCCGTCTCGGCGAGGGGCTGGCCGCCTTCGTCTTCGAGCTCGGCGAGGCGCTCCTGGGCCGTCTCGTAATGCGCGGTGGCCTTTTCGAGCAGCGGGCTGTCCGGGAAGATCTGTTCGAGGCGGCGGTAGTTGTCTACGGCCCGGCGGTAGCGCTCGGCTTGCTTCGACTCGATGCTGCGCTCGGCGTACGCGACGCTGGTGCGCACGGCCCCCAGCAACGCCTCGTCGACCCAGCGGGTATCGGGGTACTGCCTAAAGACATTCTCGAAGGCATCGGCAGAGGCTTCCCAGAGCTCGCGGCGCTCGTACTGGCGAGCGGCGGCGAGCTGCTTGCGAGCGAGCTTGCCGCGCAGCTCGGTAATTTTCTCCTCTACCGCCTCGGCGCGCTCGTGCTGCGGATAGCGGTCGGCAAAGAGCTGGAAGAAGTTAAGCGCTTTCTCCGTGTAGGTCTGGTCGAGGTCGTAATCCGGCGAGACGCGGTAGTACGACATCGCCCGCTGGTACTCGGCCTGCGCGGCGCGCTCGTCGCTGCTGTACAGACGCGCAAAGCGGCGAAACTGCTGCGCTGCCAGCAGGTGGCGCCCGTCCTCGCGGTAGGCGCGGGCAAGCTGAAGCTGCGCGTCGTCGGCCCACTCGTTGTCGCGCCCGTAGTCGAAGACGGCCTGAAAGTAGCTGATGGCCTCCTCGTAGTCGCCCCTTTCGAAGGCGTCCATCCCGCCTTGATAGGCTTCCTCGGCGGTGTCATGGCGCACCGAGCTGGAGCTCGCGCAGCCGGCTCCCACGAGAGCAAGCGCCAGCGCGAGCACGGCGGCGACGGGACAGCGGCGAGACGGAAGCATGGACCGGGACGGCAGCGAGCAGGGCGACGGAAGAGCGCGCGACGGGTGGCCACGCGCGGTTCAAGGCAGCCCGTACGACCCCGCCGGAGGGCTGTTCCTCCTCGTGCAGGGCGCAGGGCGGGGAGCGCAGGGCGTTTTTCGTGAAGCAGGCGTCAGCCGCTTCAGGAAAGCGCCACGCGCCCAGCCGCACGCGCCCGGCGCCGCGCGCTCAGCGCAAGCGCTCCAGCCGGCCGTCGCGGTAGCGCTGGTAGAACACCCCCTGGTTGACGGTGCTTCCCTCGAACTGGATGCGGAGCCCCAGCCCCTCGTAGCGCGGGGCTTCGAGCAACGCCTCGCGCATCGGCGGGGCCTGCGCCGCGTCCGTCGATCGCAAGCGCGCGCCGACGAGGAAGCGCACCACGTCGTAGCCGGTGTAGGCGAGGCGGCGGCCCGGCGGGGCAAGCTGGTCGGGCGTCTGGCCAGTGGTCGCCTCGAAGTCCTCGATGAACGCTTGCACCTCGGGACGCGAGGGGTCTACCTCGAAGGGGCTGGCGTAGGTTACGCGGTAGCGGCTGGCGGACTGCTCGACGGGGCGATCGTCCCAGGCACTGTTGCCCAGGACGCGCAAGCGCGGCACCTCCGCACGGTCCAGCGCCGTGAGGGCCGCCTGCACGAGCCGCGGCGCCTGCTCCCCGCTGACGGGCAGGTAGACCGCTCCGGCATTCTGGAGCCGCGGGGCCGGAATGCGCTCGTTGAGGCGCCCGTAAGCGCGCAGGCCCCGCAGCGTGTCGGAGAACGCGACCGTTGCGCCCAGCCGCTCCGCTTCCCGGCGGAAGCTCGTGGCGAGGGTGTGGCTCTGCGTTCCTTCCGGTTGGCTGACGACGCCGAAGCGGTCTTCCTGCAAGCTCTGCTCGGCGAAGCGCGCCATCTGGCGCCCGCGCATGGCAATCGTCGGGTTGGCCTGGAAGACGTAACGCCGCCCCTGGCTAACGCCGCGGTCGCCCGCCAGCGGGGCCACCATCGTCAGGCGCTCCTCCTCGGCCACCGCCCCGGCGGGCCGCGCCGTGCGGCTAAAAAGCGGCCCGATTACCACGTCGGCGCCCGCTTCGGCGAGCGCCCCGAGGGCCTCGCGCGCGCCCTGCGGGGTCGCCTGCGTGTTCCGGAAGATCATGCGCACCGTCGTTCCCGGCTGTTCCTCCCCCCTGTTGACCCGCGTGACGGCCTGCTCGACGCCGCTGAACATCGCTTGCGTGAGCGCGGCGTTCTGGTCGCCAAGCGGCAACGCGATGCCGAGCTGGATCGTCTGCGCCGCTGCGCCGCCACCGGTTGCCAGCCCGAGCTGCTCGCGTGCGTAGCTGCGCACCCGCCGCGCCACACCGACGTAGCTACTGGACGGATATTCCCGCAGGAAGCGTGAGAGGCGCTCGTCGGCGCGGGCGTACTCGCCCTGGCGGTAGAGCGCCTTCGCGGCCATCAGCGCCGCGGCGGTGGTCTTCTGGTGCAGCGGGTAGCTGCCGATGGCCACCTCGAAGCGCTGGAGCGCCATCCCGTAGTCGCCCGCCTCAAAGGCGTCGACCCCGCGCTGGAAGTCCTGCTCGGCCTCTTCGATGCGCGGCACCGGATCGGCCTGCGCCTGCTCCTGGCCGCCGGCGCCTACCTGCGCATGCGCCTCCGTGGCCGGCAGCGTCGCCGGGAGCGTGGCCGCCAACAACGCAAGGCCGAGAAAAGTAGATAGGGGATGGGGGATGGGGAATGGTCTGCTACGCATGGCCTTACCCAAAAGAGAAGAAAAACCCTGAACCTAAACGCGAAACCCTAAACCGCCCCGCTATTCCCATTCGATGGTCGCCGGCGGCTTGCAGGTGATGTCGTAGACGGCGCGGTTGATGCCAGGCACTTCGTTGACGACGCGCCCTGCCACGCGGCCCAAGAAGTCGTGCGGGAGCTTCGCCCAGTCGGCCGTCATCCCGTCCACGCTCTCCACGGCACGCAGCGCGCAGACGTTCTCGTAAGTGCGCTCGTCGCCCATCACCCCGACCGTCTGCACCGGCAGGAGCACGGCGAAGGCCTGCCAGACCTCGTCGTAGAGGCCCGCCTCGCGCAGCGCGCTGACGAAAATGTCGTCGGCCTCGCGGAGGAGGCGCAGCTTCTCCCGCTCCACCGGCCCGGCGATGCGGATCGCCAGCCCCGGCCCAGGAAACGGGTGCCGCCCCACGATACGCTCGGGCACGCTCAGCAGGCGCCCGATCTCGCGCACCTCGTCTTTGAAGAGCTCGCGGAACGGCTCGATCAGCTCCAGCCCCATCTCCTCAGGCAGCCCGCCGACGTTGTGGTGCGTCTTGATCGTCTGCGAGGGGCCGCCCGTCGAGACGCTCTCGATCACGTCGGGGTAGAGGGTGCCCTGCGCCAGGTAGCGCGGCTTTTTTCCGACGCGCTCGGCGACCTCGTCGGTGGCTTCCTCGAAGACCTCGATGAACGTGTTGCCGACGGCCACGCGCTTCTTCTCGGGGTCCGTCACGCCGTCGAGTCGTTCCAGGAAACGCTCCGAGGCGTCCACGGCCTTCAGGTGCAGGTCGAAGTGGCCGCGGAAGGCCGCCTGCACCTCCTCGAACTCGCCTTTGCGCAGGACGCCGTTGTTGACGAAGATGCAGTGCAGCTGCTCGCCGATGGCCTCGCTGATGAGCGCGGCCGCGACCGAGGAATCCACGCCCCCGCTGAGTCCCAGCAACACGTGCTCCTCCGCCCCCACCTGCGCGCGGATGCTCTCGACCTGCGTCTTAACGAAGGAGGCGGGCGACCAGTCCCCTTCGCACCCGCAGATCTCGAGCGCGAAGTTCTCCAGCACGGCGCGCCCGTAGTCGGTGTGGACGACCTCAGGGTGAAACTGCACGCCGTAATGCGGGCGCCGCGTTGAGCGCACAGCGGCGACGGGCGCGTTGCCAGTGCGGGCGATCGCCTCGTAGCCGTCCGGCAACGCCGTCAGGTGGTCGCCGTGGCTCATCCAGACGGTCGAGCCCTCGGGCACGCCGGCGAAGAGCGCGCTCCCAGCGCCTTCGCTCGCGTTGCCGTGTTCAGAAGGCACGCGCTCGAGGTCAGCGGGGCCGAACTCGCGGCGCTCGGCGGCCTCTACGTCCCCGCCCAGCAGGTGGGCCATCGCCTGCAGGCCATAGCAGATGCCGAGGACCGGCACCGGCTCGCCGCCTGCTTTTTCCAGCTCCAGAAGCCCCGGCTGGAGCTGCGGCGCCTCGTCGTCGTAGACCGACAGTGGGCCGCCCGACAGGACCAGCCCGTCCGGCTGCATCGCAGCGATTTCTTCGACCGGGCGCGTGCACGGGTGGATCTCCGAAAAGACGCCCGCCTCGCGCACGCGCCGCGCGATGAGCTGCGTGTACTGCGAGCCGAAGTCAAGAATGACGATGCGCTCCATCTTGGGGGCAGGGGGATGGGAGTGCGCAGGGGCGGGGAAGGGGCCGAGCGCAAGCAGAGGAAACGCGCCCACACGCCCGCCCTCCGATCAAACCATTGACTCATACTCCCCGGCCGGGATCAGATCGTCGAACTCGTCGGGGTCGCTCAGTTCGATCTTCGCCATCCAGCCCTCACCGTAGGGGTCGTCGTTGACGAGTTCGGGCTCGCCCTCGAGAGCATCGTTGGCCTCCACGAGCGTGCCGCTGACAGGCATGAACAGCTCCGAGACGGTCTTGACGGCCTCGACGGTGCCGAAGACGTCTTCCTGGTCCAGCTCGGTGTCGTTGGGTTCGAGCTCGACGAAGACGATGTCGCCCAGCTCGCTCTGGGCAAAGTCGGTGATGCCGACGGTGGCCGTGCCGTCGCCTTCGTCGCGGACCCATTCGTGGTTTTCGGTGTAGCGCAGCTCGTCGGGGACGTCCATTGGAGTGGGGGTGGGTTAGTGAGTGGTGAATAGTCCGCTCGCGTCGCTCGCTGAACGGTGAATGGTTTGCGGTTAGCAGTCGCGGTTGCTGGGTGAGCACCGTCTGCGATTTGCCATCCCCCGTCTACAAGAGCAACCGTCTACAAGAGCCACGCTCTCACGCGGGTTGCTCTCTGGGGGGCGCGCTCATCTGGAAGTCGTCCATGAAGCGGGTGTCGAAGTCGCCGGTGCGGAAGCGCTCGTCGTCCATGAGCTGGAGGTGGAACGGAATGGTCGTGTCCACGCCCTCCACGATGAACTCCTCGAGCGCGCGCGCCATCTTCGTGATCGCTTGCTCGCGTGTCGGGCCGCGCACGATGAGCTTGGCGATCATCGAGTCGTAGTGCGGGGGAATCAGGTAGTCGGCGTAGGCGTGGGTGTCCACGCGCACCCCGTGGCCGCCGGGCGGGTGGAAGGCCGTGATCTTGCCGGGCGAGGGGCTAAAGCTCTGGCGCGGGTTCTCTGCGTTGATGCGACACTCGATGGCGTGGCCGTCCATGGGGCGCGGTTTGTCCTCGACGGTCTCGCCCTGGGAGACGCGGATCTGATACTCGACCAGGTCGCAGTCGGTGACAAACTCGGTGACGGGGTGCTCGACTTGGATGCGCGTGTTCATCTCCATGAAGTAAAAGCCCCCGTCTGCTCCTACGAGAAACTCGACCGTGCCGGCGCCCTCGTAGTTAACCGCTTCGGAGCCACGCACGGCGGCGGCCCCCATCTCCTGGCGGAGCTCCTCACTCAGTGCGGGGGAGGGGGCCTCTTCGACGAGCTTCTGGTGGCGGCGCTGGATGGAGCACTCGCGCTCCCCGAAGTGCACGACGTTGCCTTTCCCGTCTCCCAGCACCTGGATTTCGACGTGGCGCGGCTTTTCGACAAATTTCTCTAAATACATGTCGCCGTTGCCAAAGGCGGCCTCCGCCTCGTTGCTGGCCGCCTTGTACATGCGCTCGAAATCCTCGATCTCGCGCGCGAGGCGCATTCCCTTTCCGCCCCCGCCGGCCACGGCTTTCACCATGACGGGGAACCCCACGTCCTCGGCCACGCGCCGGCCTTCGTCGACGCCCGCGAGGATGCCCTCGGAGCCTTCCATCGTGGGCACGCCCGCCTCGGCCATTTTTTCTTTGGCGCGGCTCTTTTCGCCCATCAGGCGGATCGTCTCGGGGGCCGGGCCGATGAACTCGACGCCGTTGTCAGCGCAGATGGCACTGAACTCGGCGTTCTCGGAGAGAAAACCGTAGCCGGGGTGGATGGCGTCGGCCCCCGTGACCTCGGCGGCGGCGATGATGCGGTCGGGGCGCAGGTAGCTTTCGCTCGACGCGGGCGGCCCGATGCAGACCGCCTCGCCGGCGAAGCGCACGTGGAGGGCCTCGCGGTCGGCCGTGGA
>PXTT01000016.1 GCA_003022535.1 Bacteroidetes bacterium QS_9_68_14 | reverse complement strand
GGATCCGTATCGCGGCACGCTGCTGGGCATTCAGCATCAGGACGAAAGCGTGATGGGGATGATCTTCAGCCTGCACGCCGAACTTATGGCCGGCGAGACGGGGGAATGGATCGTCGGCGTGAGCGGCCTGCTGCTGGTCCTGCTTTGCCTGACGGGCTTGGTGCTCTGGTGGCCGCGCGTGGGACGGCTCCGAAGAATATTCGTGATCGCGTACCGCTACGGCTGGAGGCGTTTGAACTACGACCTGCACCGCGCGGGCGGCTTCTACACGGCGCTCTTTCTGGTGCTCGTGGCCGGGACGGGAAGCGCGCTCGCCTTTTACTCCGAGACGGGCGCCCTCCTCAACTGGGCGACCGGGTCGCGCCCGCTCCCGCCGCCGCCCACCGTGGAGGAACGCAGCAACGCCGCCGTGCCCGCCTCGTCGCTCGACGACGCGCTACGCGCGGCGCGCAAGGAACTGCCCGCGGCGCAGGCCACGCTCGTCTACTTGCCGCAGGCGCCGGACGCCCCGCTCTCCGTGCGGATGCGCACGCCGCCGGAGTGGCACCCGAACGGGCGCAGTTTCGTGTACCTGCACCCGCAGGAGGGACAGCGCGTGCTCCGCACCGATGACATGCGCGATGCCGCGGGGGGCGCGTGGCTCCTGCCGTTTGCCTACCCGCTGCACGTCGGCGCCTGGAAGATCGGTGCGGTGGGGAGCTTCGTCGTCCGCGTGCTGTATGCCCTGCTGGGCCTCGCTCCGGCCGTGCTCGCGGTGACGGGCGTGCTCATCTGGTTTCGGCGGTGGCGGAAGAAGCAACGCGCGCTGCGATCCCGCCCCGCCCGGGAGCGCGCGGTGCGGCCCGCCCGGCTACCCGACGCGTCCTGACTCTTTCTTTTTTCGCTGTTCTTTTTTTCCCTCATGCGCCCTGCCATGCGTACGTTCGCCCTCAGCCTCCTCGCTGCCCTCTTCTTTTTCGTGTTTTTCGTGGGATCGGCGCGCCCCGCGGCGGCCCAGGAAGAAATCATCATCGAGCGCAAGGTCGTCGAGCCGGGCATCCTGTTCGTGTTCGAGGGCGCCCCGCAGGACGACATCACCCCGCGCGGCGCGCACCTTTCCGAGTCGGCCACCGACGTGCACCTGGAGCTGCGCGCCAACTGGTCCCGCGCCGACAGCGTGGACGTGCCGCGCCCGGCTGCGCGGGGCGGTTTCGTGCCGTACGCCCAGCCTCACGTGAGAGTGGAAAATCAGCGGACTGGGCAGGCCACATTCGTCTCGCTCGTGCCGCACGCCAAAGTCAACAGTGGCCTGCATTACGCGCGCAACGTGGCCCTCCCCGGCAATCCCGCCGAAGACACCTACGCGGTGACGTACACGGTGCGCCCCCCCGGCTCCGGCGAGGTCGCCTTCCACGCCAACTGGCGTGAAGAGATCAGCGGTCAGCTCTTCGAGAAGCAGACGTTTCGCTTCGAGGACGTGAACTTCGCCCCGGCCCTCGCGGCTGACTGAGGCGGCAACGCAACTGGCGCTCCCCCCGCCGCCCCAGCCTGCCGGGCACGCGTCTGCGTCGCGTGTCCCGGCGAAGAGCAAGCCGCCTGTCCAGTCACCTGCGCCTCTGGGCAACGCACGTTTTGAAACGACGCCCCGGGACAGGCGCTTCGTCTGTCCCAGGGCGCTTTGCTGCTCGCGTTGCGACGTGTCGAGAACGCTCGTTCTGGGACGGACGCTCTACGCCCCCGATTTCTCCGCTGCGCGCGCCGCGACTGCTTCCCGGGTCGTTTCGAGCAGGTCGGCTTTCGAGAAGGGTTTGCTGAGGTAGCCGTCGAACCCGGCCTCGCGGTAACGCTCTGCGTCGCCTGCCGTCACGTGGGCGGTAAACGCTATCGCCGGCACCCCCGCCGCCGGCGCGCCGGGCCCTTCCCGCAACCGCGCGAGCAGCTCGATGCCATCCTCCTGGCCGCTCAGGTTGATGTCGATAATAAGCACGTCCAGCGGGGCGCTCGCTTCCGAAGCGGCCCGCTCTCCCTTCGCCGCTTCTTCGGCGAAGGCGAGCGCTTCCTCGGCTCCTGCCGCGCTCTTCAAGTGGCAACGCCCGCGAAACACGCGCTCGACCAAGGCCCGCGTGTTGGCGTTGTCCTCGACGAGAAGAACCCCAGGCTTCTCCCCTGGGCCCGTCCCGTCCTCGCCGCCAGGTCCCTCGCGCAGGCCTCCGCCCTCGGCTTGCCCGTCCTGGTCGTTCTGGGAGGCGGGGCCTTCCTCCGCTGCCGGCGCGAGGCGCGGGAACCGTACCATAAAGGTCGTCCCTTCGCCTTTCTCGGACGCCACGTCGATGGCCCCGTCCATCTCCTCGGTCAGGCGCTTGGCAATCGCCAGCCCCAGCCCGGCCCCTTCGTGCGAGCGCGCAAGCCCCTTCGACTCTTGCTCGAAGTCCGCGAACAGTCCGTCTCCTCCGCGCTCGAGGAAGTCGTCTTCGATCCCGCAGCCGGTGTCTTCGACCTCGACGTGCACTTCCTGGGCGGTCGCCCCGACGCGCAGGGTCACGCTTCCCTCTTCGGTGAACTTGATCGCGTTGCTGATCAGGTTGTCCAAGACGCGCCCGAACGCGCCCTCGCTCAGAGCGGCGCGCGTGTCGGCTCCCTCTCCCCGAGGGGTCTTCGCGCGAAGCGCGAGGCCCTTCTCCTCGGCCGCCGGGCGGTGCGCCTCCGTCGTCGCCCGCACTTGCGCGGCCACGTCGACCGGCGCGATGTTCATCTCGGCCCGTCCCGCCCCGCCACTTTCCAACTGCGCGAGCTCGAGGATCGAGTTGAGGGTCTTTTTCAGGCGCTCCCCGCTCGCGGCGATGCGCCCGGCGAACTCGCGGCGCTCGGCCTCCGGCATCTCTTCCTCGCCGAGCAACTCTGCGAAGCCGACGATCGACGCCAAGGGCGTGCGCAGCTCGTGGCTCATGTTGTTCAGGAACGAAGTCTTCGCCTCCAGAAGCTCCTCAGCGCGCTCGCGCGCCTTCCGCTCCGCCTCGATCTCGAAGCTGTCGGTTACGTCGGTGAACGTGCCGGTCGTGCCGGACACGCGGCCCTCTCCGTCGGTCACGAGGCGCGCGGCAAAACGCATCCGCCGGGTCTCGCCGCTTTGGGTTACGTAGCGGACATCTTCGCGGATGGCTCCCTCGGGCCCCTCCGCGAGCGCTTCGAAGTTCAAGAGATCCTCCGAGCGATCCGCCGGGTGGACGTACTCCATAAATGAGGTGCCGAGGGCTTCTTCGACCGTGTGGCCCATCGTCTCTTCCCACGACGGGCTCAGCAAGGTCCACCGCCCCTGCGCGTCGGTCTGAAAGATCACATTCTGGGCGTTTTCGACGACGGAGCGGAACGTCTCCTCGCTTTCGCGGAGGGCCTCCTCGCGTTCTCGGCGCTCGGTGACGTCGCGCCGCACCGAGAGCCAGTGCGTGACCGCCCCGTTCTCGTCGCAAATTGGCTTGATGGAAACCTCCGCCCAGAACGTCGATCCATCCTTGCAGTAGGTAAGCAGTTCGGTGCGGATCGGCCGCCGCTCTGCTATCGCCTCGACGATCTCCTGGCTCGTCTCGCCCGTTTCCGGGCCTCGGATGAGCGCCGGCGTCTGGCCGACGACTTCCTCCGAGCGGTAGCCGGTCTGCTTCTCAAATGCCTCGTTGACGTAAACGATCTCCGGCCCCGTGTCGTTGGCGAGCGTCGCTTCTCCGATGAGCACCGCGTCATTGGCGCTCTCGACGGCCGATTGCATCAACCGCAACTCGGCTTCGGCCTCCTTGCGCGCGGTGATGTCTTTAAAAAACACCAGCAGCCCCTGCGCGCCCGAAGACCCCTCCGCGCCCGCTCGGGGGTAGATGTGCAACTCGGCCCACCGTCCGTGCGGGGTATGCACCTCAGCGTCTACGGTCTTTTGCTCGCGGTCCGCCCGGCGAAGCGGTTCCTCGAAGCCCGAGCCGACGAACTCGGGGAAGGCCTCCCACAGCTTCTCGCCCAGAAGCTCCTCCCGGTCCCGGCCCCAGGCGCGCGCCGCTTCGTCGTTGACGTAGGTGAAGCGCCAGCCTGCGTCCACGGCGTAGAGCGCTTTGCCGATGCTTTCGAACAGGTCCTCGATTTCGCGCTGGGCGGCCCGGCGCTCCGCCTCGGCTTTTTTGCGCTCGGTCACGTCGCGGGAGTTAACCACGATTCCCCCGATCGCCGGGTCGCCGAGAAAGTTGCGCCCGATCGCTTCGAGGTGCACCCACGAGCCGTCGGCGTGGCGCATTCGAAACGTGAGGGTGACCTCCGCACGCGGCTCCTGCGAAACCTCTTCGAGCGCGGCCTCGACGTCTTCCCGATCGTCGGGGTGCACCCACGCGAGTCCGTTCGCTCCTACCAGCGCCTCGGGCTCGTGCCCGAGCACGCGTTGGACCGACGGGCTTTCGTACTGGATCGTGCCGTCCGCCCCGACGATGGTGGTGATGTCGGAACCCCGCTCCACGAGCGCCCGGAAGCGCTTCTCGCTTCGCTGGAGGGCCTGTTCGGCCGCCTTGCGTTCGCTGATGTCGTTGAAAAAGACCGAGAGACCGCCTTCGTACGGGTAGGCGCGGACCTTGACCCAGACGTCCAGCGGGGCGTAGAACGTCTCGAAACTGACCGCCTCTCCTTCTGCGATGGCCCGGTGGTACTCCTCGTCGAAGATCGTACCGGCGGCGTCCGGGAATTCCTCCCACAGGTTTTGCCCGAGTAGCTCCTCGCGCCGCCGCTCGAAGACGCGCTCGGCCTCGTCGTTGATGTAGGTGAAGTTCCAGTCCGCATCGAGCGCGAAGAACGCGTCGGTCATGCCTTCGAGCAGTTTCTCGGTCTCGTCCCGGCTCTCGCGGAGGGCCCGATCGGTCTGCTCTCGCTCGAAATGGCCGGCCAAGAGATCGCCGGCCATGCGCAGGACGCGCGCGTCGCTGCGGTCCCAGTCGCGGCTCGGGTCGGTATGCTCGAAGCCGAGGACGCCGTAGAGCGTGCCGTCGCTCCGGGAAATCGGCACGTTCAAGAGCGACGCGATATCCTGCCCGGCGAGGTAGCGCTGCTCCGCCTCCGCCTCGGGCGGCAGGTCGGGAACCTGAATGTGCAGAGGATCCTCCCTCTGCCGGAGCTGTTCGAACCACCACGGAAACGTTTCGGGAGCAAGGGTTTCTTGGCGCTCGGTCGCCTTTTGCCCGGAAGGCTCCCGAGGCATGCCGAACCACTCGTGCGTTCGAGCCAGCGGCTCGCCCGAGTCGGAGCGCTCGAGAAGGTAGGCGCGGTCGGCCTCAACCGTCTCGCCCAGCAGCGCAAGTACCGCGTCGAGGTCGGCGCTCACGGAGAGCAGCTCGGCGGATATGCGGGCCATCGTTTTTTCCAGACGCGCGTTGCGCTGCTCCATTTCGCTCATCGCCATCGCGGCGAGGTCCTCGAGGCGCGCCTGCTCCTCGTCGCTAAAGCTGCGTGGCTTCTGGCCCAGAACGCACAGCGTGCCGAGGACATGTCCCTCCGGCGTCACCAGCGGCGCTCCCGCGTAGAAGCGCACGTGCTCCTCGCCAGTCACGAGCGGGTTGCCCGAGAAGCGCGGATCCGCGGTCGCGTCCTCGACGACCATTGGCTCCGAGGAGGCGATGGCGTGGTGGCAAAACGAGATCGCCCGGTTGATTTCCCCGTCGAGCCGTCGAAGGTCGGCGCCGTAGCAGGACTTGGGCCACTGCCGCTCCTTGTCCACGAGCGTCACGAGCGCAGCGGGCACATCGAAGCAGTCGGCCGCCAGGCGCGTGATGCGGTCGAAGGCTTCTTCCGGCGGCGTGTCTAAGACGCCGTAGCGCCGGAGCGCTTCGAGGCGCTTCTGCTCCTCTGGGCGGCCGGTGGCCGCACTTTTGGGGACGGAAGAAACCTCTTCCGAGAGGTCGACCTCGCTATTTTTGGGTAAGTTTTTCATTAGCCGGAAGATTCCTGTAGCTCGACAGGCAGCCTGAGAGGAGAGACAGGGGATTGCAGAAGCTTTTACGTCCGGCAACGCACAGTGCACAGTCTGTGCCAGTGCGTCCTGTAACCGGGCCAGTGAAATCCCTGAGACGCTCCACCTCAGCATCTTTCTTCCATTTGCGTTGCCGCTTTCGACGTGAATCATCCATTGCCCCCGCGGATTCTGCGCGCCTACAGAGGACGGCGCCTGGCCTCGCGCGCGGGGCTCACATGCCTGCCTCCTCAGACACAGGCGCACGATAGACGTTTTCTTATCGTGCGTTTTCTTATGGTGCGTCGGGCAACACGAAGCCCCCGCTCAGCGCAAGCTGGCGGGGGGTTTCAGGGGATGTCTGTCTTGCTGATAGTGCTTCCCAAACCGGACGTTTTGGAAGCGTGCCGAACGCGCCACGCTCCCGGCGCGCTCACTCCACGCGCAGGCGATCGCCGGGCATCAGGCCACTGCCCGAGAGGTCGTTGAGCTCTTTGAGGCGCGCGACGCTCATGTCGTTGGCCCGGGCAATGTCGTAGAGCGTGTCGCCACGCTCCACGGTGTGGTACGTGGTCGTTTCACTTCCCGCCGCCCCGGCCGCCGCGCTTCGGCCCGCCCCGTCCTGGGAAGTGTTGCCGCTTTGCTGCGTGCCGCTGCTCGGCTGGGCATTGCCATTCGGGGGGGCGTTGCCGGCGTCGGCCACGGCTGGGCCTTCGCCGCTGCTACTGCTCTCGGGCGCATCGCCGGATCCGCCGCGCCGTACCAGCAGGCGCTCGCCGGGCTGGAGGTCGCTGCCGCGCAGGTCGTTGAGCGCGCGCACGCGGCTGACGGACGTGCCGTATTCCTGCGCGACGGCCCAGAGCGACTCGCCCGCCTGCACGGTGTGGTACGTCTCGCCCTCGGCCGCGCCGTCGCCGGGCCCCGGCGGCACCTCCGACGACGCAACCTCCTGCTGCCCATCGTCGCGGCCCGCGGGGGAAGACGACGACGGCGGGGTCCAGGCCACCTGCTGCCCGCTCACAGTGAGGCGGTTGAGCACATCGGCCACGCCCTCGACACCGGCGGCCACGTCGGCAGCGAGGCGGCCTTGCGCGCGCGCATCCACGTCGCCCGTGAGCGTGACGCGCCCGTCCGTGACGCGGGGGTCGAAGTCGAAGGGGCGCAGCCGACGGTTCTCAACGAGCGCCGTCTTGACGCGCGCCGCCAGCGCGGCGTCTTCGACGCGCTCCTCGACGGTGCGGCCCCGGTCAGTGGCTGTCGGTGGGGCGGCCGTGGCACGGTCGGGCGAGGCCGCCGCTGCGCTGTCGGCAGGGGCGGCCTGTTGCCGGGGCGCGTCGCTCGGCGCGTCGCCCGGTGCGTCGTCGCCCGGCGAGGAGCAGCCGCCCCCCAGTAGCAACGCCACCCCGGCCAGCCCGCTCGCCAGAAGCCCCACCGGCGTGCACTCATGGGCTATTGCGGCCTGCCGCATCTGGGGGACGAGCGATAAAACGAGAAGAGAGCGATGGGCGCCCAGCGCGGGAGCGCGCTCGTTTTTCCAGAAGCCGTTTTCCCCGCCGCCCTGCGGCGCTACGAACTAACTGAGCGTGGCCTGCTCCTCGCTGTCCTGGGCGGCGGCCTCGTGGTACTCCGTCTCGGTACGTTCCTCGTCGATCTCGGAGTTCGCATCCGCCTCGGCGAGGAAGCGCTCCGCGTCGATGGCAGCCATGCAGCCGGTGCCCGCCGCCGTCACCGCCTGGCGGTAGACGTGGTCCTGCGCGTCGCCGCTGGCGAAGACGCCTTCGACGTTGGTGTGCGTCGAATCCGGCTCGGTAAGGAGGTAGCCGTCCGCGTCGGTTTCCAGCCACGGGGCGAAGGGCGCCGTGTTGGGGGTATGGCCGATGGCAATGAAAAGCCCCTCTACCGGCAGCTCGTACGTTTCGCCGGTCTTATTTTTCTCGACCAACACGCCCTCGACGGTTTCCTCGCCCAGCACGTCGCGCACCTCCTGGCTCCAGCGAAACGTGATCTTTTCGTTGTCGAAGGCGCGCTCAGCCATGATCTCGGAGGCGCGCAACTCGTCGCGTCGGTGCAGGACGTGCACCTTCGAGGCGAAGCGCGTGAGGAAGAGCGCCTCCTCCATCGCGCTGTCCCCGCCGCCGACGACGGCGACCTCTTGGTCTTTGAAAAACGCCCCGTCGCAGGTGGCGCAGGCCGAGACGCCCCGGCCCAGCAGGCGCTGCTCGTTTTCGAGGCCCAGGTACTTCGCCGACGCGCCCGTGGCGATGATGACCGCCCGGGCGCGAACCGGCGTTTCCTCGTCCACCAAGAGGCGAAACGGGCGCCCCGAGAAGTCCACGTCCGTCACGCGGCCGGAGCGCACCTCTGCCCCGAAGCGCGTGGCCTGGTCCTCGAAGTCGTCCATCATCTGCGGCCCCAGCACGCCCTCGGGATAGCCGGGATAGTTCTCCACGTCGCTGGTGGTCATGAGCTGGCCGCCGGGCTCGGAGCCCTGGTAGACGAGCGGTTCGAGCCCGGCGCGCGCGGTGTAGAGCGCCGCTGTCCACCCTGCCGGGCCCGTCCCAATGATGACGACCTGCCGCTCTTCGGCATCCGAGAAGTCGGCTGCGTCGAGGGGAAGCGCATGGCCGTTTTTCGTGTGGCCGTTGGTCTGCATGGTTTTCGAAAGAGAAGAAAGAATGGAGGGGCAGGCGTTGAGAGCGAACGCGCCGGTGGAGCAGGCCCCCCGGTCGCTCCCTCTCATCTTTCTGCCTTCCTTCAAGCGGGCTGGCCGGCGAGGTTTTCGAGCTTCTCGGCGAGGTCGCTCTTGGAAGCGCCGCCGACGTGCTGCTCAGCCACTTCACCGTCCTTGATGAACAGGAGCGTCGGGATCGAGCGCACGCCGTACTGCTGGGCCACCTGCTGGTTTTCGTCCACGTCGAGCTTGCCGACCTTCGCGCGGCCGTCGAAGTCCTCGGCGAGCTCCTCGATGGTGGGCGCGATCTGGCGGCACGGGCCGCACCACTCTGCCCAGAAGTCTACGAGCACCGGCTGGTCGCTGTTGAGCACTTCGTCCTCGAAGTTCGCGTCGGTGAGCGTGACAGTCTCTCCGTTGTCGGCCATGGTTCTGGGGGCGGTTTTCGAGAGTATAATGGAAGAGGGGAAATGTCCTCCGTGAGCGAAGCGGTCCGCCGGCGGGCGGTTCTTCGCCCAAAGGGCACAAGAGGAAACCTGCGCTGCCGTGCGGGGTTTCTGATCGGCGTTTTCTGAGCCGAAGCGGGCCTGTGCTGAAGAAGCGCAACAACCGTTCCGCGCCCCCTCGGGGGATAGGACGCTGCCCGCGTGGCCCAGAGGGCAAAGAGCGCCGTCGTCCCGAGGCCGTGCATAAAGTCGAAGGCGGCGGTCCAGTACGTCTGAAACAGCACCATCGAGGCAACGCGCCCGATGTTGGCGAGGTAGATGGCCTGCGCCCCCAGCGGCAGGAAGAGCGCGCGGTGCCACACCGTGCCTGAAAGTAGGCAACCACGAAGCCGGTGAACGGCCCGACGGTCGCTAGCCCGTTGCGGCCGTCGGCGATGTGTAGACAGCGGGCGCGCCCGTGACCTGCTGGCACGCGCGTTGCGCGGGAGCGAGGGTCTTCTCATTTTCTCTTTTGCCTCCGCTTCTCCCATCTCGCTCTTCCGCCTGCCTCCATGACGCTCCCGCTTCTCCAGGTCGATGCCTTTGCCGGCGCGCCCTTCGCCGGCAATCCGGCCGCGGTGTGCCTCTGCTTCGACGACCTCCCCAGCGAAGAACAGTTCCAGGAGATCGCCGCCGAGATGAACCTCTCGGAGACGGCCTTCGTGCTGGACCGCCCGGCCGCCGGCGCCTTCGACCTCTACTGGTTCACGCCCACGCAGGAGGTGGACCTGTGCGGCCACGCCACCCTCGCGGCAGCGCACGCGCTCTGGGAGGAAGGCCACGCCGCCGCAGACGCCGCGATCACCTTCCACACCCGCAGCGGCACGCTTGCCGCGCAACGCGCCCCCGGCGAAGGGGCGACCGTCTGGCTCGACTTCCCCGCCGAGCCGGTCGAAGCGTGCGACGCGCCGCCGGCCCTCGCCGAGGCGCTGGGGGCCGCGCCGCGCTTCACCGGGCGCAACCGGATGGACCTGCTGGCGCTCCTGGAAAGCGCGGAGGCGGTGCGCCGTCTCACGCCTGACTTCGCGTTGCTGCGCGAGATCGACGCGCGCGGGGTCATCGCCACCGCCCGCGCCGCGGAGGGGCGGAGCACGACTTCGTCAGCCGCTTCTTTGGGCCACGCGCCGGGGTGAACGAGGACCCCGTGACGGGCTCGGCGCACTGCGCGCTGGCGCCCTTCTGGGCAGAGCGCCTGGGCCGGGCGCGCCTCGCGGGGCGGCAGGTCAGCGCGCGGGGCGGGACGGTGCGCTGTGAGGCGAGCGACTCAGGACGCGTGGCCCTCGGCGGCTCGGCCGTGACCGTGCTGCGCGGCGAGCTGGTGCTGTGATACTGTTTTGCGCGGTCGGTGTCGCAGTGGAAATCGGTCCAGTTTCCTTTGCAGTTGCGAAAACAACCGCGCGACGGGATGATTCTCCTCTTCGGCAAGGCGCGCGGCCTGAAGGTGTGGTCACGGGCGCCTGCTGCCAAACGGCCCCTCTGCCGAAGACAACCCTGCTGCGCGCCCGTTGCCTTCCGTCACGAAGCGTCCACCGCCTGCGGAATCGCCTCCTCGTAAGGCGTCGCCAGCGCCTCGCGCCCGGCGTCCAGCACCCGATCGCCGCCCACGTCCAGGCGCAGCGCGCCCTCGCCCGTCACCTCGCCGACGGCCTGCGCCCGCACGCCGCGCCCGGCGAGCACATCGCCGACCATCTCGGCGTCTGCGCGGCCGGTGGTGAAGACGATGCGCGACTGCGCCTCCCCGAAGAGCAACGCATCGAGGCGAGGGAGCGCCGCGTTGCCGGGGCCGCTCGGTTGCTTCTCCTCCGGGAAAAGCTCGACGGTCGCCCCCAGGCCCCCCTCCGAAAAGATCACGCTCTCCGCCAGCGCTACGGCCAGGCCGCCGCCTGAGACGTCGTGCGCGCTTTTGACGTAGCCGCCGCGGATGAGCGCAAGGATCGCCCCTTGCACGGCGCGCTCTTCGCCCAAGTCGAGGGGCGGGGCGTCGCCGGTCGTGCGGCCGCGGCAACGCGCCAGGTACTCCGAGCCGCCCAGGCCGCGCGCATGCCGCCACGCCTCGGGCGTGAGCAGCCAGATCACGTCGCCGGCCTGCTCGAACGCCGCGCTCGTCGTGTGCGCGCGAACGTCGTCCACGAGCCCCAGCATCCCGATCACCGGCGTCGGGTAGACGGCGCCCTCGGGGTGCTCGTTGTAGAACGAGACGTTGCCGCCGGTCACAGGCGTAGAGAGCGCGCGGGGTTCGGCGCCCGCGCAGGCCACGTTGCGCGCCGCCTCGGCCACGGCGATCTGCCCGCCGCGGCGCGGGTTCAGGTACACGTAGCGTCCGTTGCCGTCGGTTTTCACTGCGAGGCCGCGGTCGGCTTCGTTCTCACCGCCCGTTTCCTTGAGCCGAATCACTGCCGCGTCGCTCGGGCCGGGCCCCTGCACCGTGCCGGTGCGCACCATCGTATCGTACTGCTCGTAGACCCACCGCTTCGAGGCAATCGTCGGCGCAGCCAGCAGATCGGTGAGCGCATCGGTCACGTCGCTCGGGTCTCCCTCGGCGGACAGATCTGGCAACGCGTCCAATTCGAAAGAACGCGTCTCGTCGAGGTACGCGGGACGCTCGCTCTCGCGGTGGTAGACGGGCGCGCCTTCGCCCAGCACGAGGTGTCCCGCCGGGAGCTCAGCGACGGTCTCGCCCTCGAAGCGGACTTCCAGCCGTCCGGTGTCCGTCACCTCGCCGATGGGCACAGCGTGCAGGTCCCACCTCTCGTAGATGGTGCGCAGCTCGTCCTCGCGCCCCTTTTTGCAGACGATCAGCATCCGCTCTTGGCTCTCCGAGAGCATGATCTCGTAGGGCGTCATGCCCGTCTCGCGCGTGGGCACTTTTTCGGCAAAGAGTGTCATGCCGACCCCGCCGGCCGCGCTCATCTCGCTGGAGGAGCACGTGATTCCCGCCGCGCCCATGTCCTGAATGCCGTGCGCCACCTCGGCCTCGACGGCTTCGAGCGTGGCCTCCAAGAGCAACTTCTCGGTGAAGGGGTCGCCGACCTGCACGCTGGGCCGGCGCTCCTCGCTCTCTTCGTTGATCTCCTCGCTGGCAAAGGTGGCCCCGTGGATGCCGTCACGCCCGGTGTCCGCGCCCACGATGAAGACGGTACTGCCAGGGTCTTTCGCTACGGCGCTGGCGGTCTGGTCGGCGCCCGTCACTCCCACGCTCATGGCGTTGACGAGTGGGTTGCCTTCGTAGGCGCCATCGAAGACGACCTCGCCGGCGACGGTAGGCACCCCGAAGCAGTTGCCGTAGTCCGAAATCCCGCGCACCACCCCGTCGAAGAGGTAACGCACGCGCGGGCTCTCCTCCAACTCCCCGAAGCGCAGCGAATCGAGCGCGGCAATGGGGCGCGCGCCCATTGTGAAGATGTCGCGGTGAATGCCGCCGACGCCGGTGGCCGCGCCCTCGTGCGGCTCGACGGCCGAGGGATGGTTGTGGCTCTCAATTTTGAAAGCCACCGCCTGCCCCCCGCCGATGTCTACGAGCCCCGCGTTCTCCTCGCCCGCCCCCGCCAGGATCGCCTCGCCCTCCTGCGGCAGGTCTCTAATCACCGCGATGGAGTTTTTGTAGGAGCAGTGCTCGCTCCACATCACCGCGTAGATGCCCAGCTCGGTAAAGGTCGGCGCGCGGCCGAGGCGCTCTTTGATCTCGTCGTACTCCTCTTCGGTGAGGCCGTGCTCCTCGGCGAGGGCGAGTGAGACGTCGGGCGAGCGCGTGACCGGCATGGGGATTTCGGGTCGAAGAACTCTACAGCTTCGGATGGGGGTCCCGTGGGAGAAGAAACGGCCATCCATTGTCGAATTGTCAAAGTCGGGGAGCGCCCGGCCAGTCGCAACGCCGCCCGCACGCGGCGGGGCTCAAAGCCGTTCCGGCCCCACACTAATCCGTAACGCTGCGCGACAAACCTACCGCTCCCGCCCCCGTTGGAGATGGCACCATCTTTTCCAGAGAGTCTTCCGATGGGCACGGAACTGACCGATACGCCCGAGGGCCAGCTCGGACGCACCCGCGAGGCGGTGGTCGACCTTCTGGTGGTAGCGTGCACGCGGACCGCTTCATCGACGACGCCGCGCTCCCGCTTGTGCAGCACGTAAACGCTTCCGTCGCCGAAGCGCGCGAGCCCCTCGACGACGAAGGCAAGCAACGCGCGCTGCTGGGAGACGCGAGCGAGCACCCCGGCACCGACGACGAGATGGCCGACGAGGAGAAGCAGTTTCTCAGCAGTGTGCGCGCGGTGTTTGAGATCCGCCCGTGACACCCGCTCGCGCGGTCCCGCCGTTGCCGGACGGAAGCCGTCCTCCATCGCTCCTCCACCGGTTTTTGCGCTCGCCTTCCCCTCTTTCTTCCTGAGCTTCATGGATCTCGGCATCGAAGGCTGCACGGCGCTCGTCACTGGCGGGGCTGGCAGCATTGGCTTTGCGACGGCGCAGACGCTTCTCGAAGAGGGCGCGCGTGTTCTTCTCACCGATCTCAACGCGGCCCCCCTCGGCCACGCCGCCGAGGCGCTCGACGAGCCGGAGCGCGTTCGCACTACCCCGGCCGACCTCGCAGAGCCCGGAGGCGCCAACCGACTCCGCGCCGCCTTTGAGGACGAACAGGTCGACCTCCTCGTCCACGCTGCCGGCGTCACCGGCGCGAAGGGGAACCCGCTCACCGACATCACCGAAGCGGACTGGAGCCACGCCTGGCAGACGGACTTCATGGCCGGCGTGCGCGTAGCGCGCGCCTTCATCCCCCCCATGGCCGAGCGCGGCTGGGGACGCGCCGTCTTCGTCACCTCCGAGAACGCCGCGCAGCCGTACGCTGATGAGGTCGTCTATAACAGCGCGAAGGCGGCGCTGCTGTCATTCGTAAAAGGCACGGCGCAGGCATACGCGCCCCGTGGCGTCTTGGTCAATGCTGTGGCGCCCGCCTTCGTGGCTACGGACATGACGGACAGCATGATGGAAGAGCGCGCCGCGAAGCAGGACATGGACTTCGACGAAGCGGTCGAGACGTTTCTCGACGAGGAGCGGGCCGGCATCGTGCTCGACCGCCGCGGGCAGCCCGCCGAGGTGGCGTTCGTCATTGCGCTGCTGTGTTCGGAGCGGGCGAGTTTCGTGGTCGGCTCGAATTACCGTGTGGACGGCGGCTCGGTGCTGTCGCTGGACCTGTGAGCGAGCCGCCGATCCTTCAGTGTGCGGTTCGGGCGGCAGAGGATGCGGCAGCGGTTCTTTCGAGACGAGGCACGGTTCGTGCCTATAGCAACCGCGCGTTGCCCCGCCGACGTGCAGAGACGCTCAGGCCCGTAGGGCGAGCCCCTCGATGGCACCACCCCGGGGTGATCTACCCGAAGAGAAAGGCCCGTGTTGGCGCGAAGGTGAAGTCGGGTAGCAGCATCGCGCGCAGGGGCGCGCGGAACTGATCTGGATGACTGTATGCAAGTTCGAGGACGGCCACGTACTGCGCGAGGTAGCTCTTCGAGATGCCGCGGAAGCGGCGCAAGTAGTTGCGCAGGCCCGCCCAGATGCCTTCCATCGCACGGTTGGCGTGGGACAGAGCAGCAGTCGTCGCCGTCCTCGCCCGAGCGTCCCTATTCTCCGTCGCCGTGGCAGACGGTTTGGTGATCGTAGCCTTGCTCGACCATCCGGCCCCGGTACGCGTGCGACTCGTCGGCGCAAAGCCGCCCGCCGGAAGCGAGCTTCGCGCTCATCTCGCGCCGGATGGCTGCCTGCTGGGTGGTGTCGCGGTAGACGTCCGGGGGCGAATCTTCCCGGGACGCCGCCCTCGGGCGACCCCACGGGCAAGCGGTCGTTTTCGAAGGTGCCGTCCCTTTTCTTGTTGGCCCTTCGGCACGGGGTGTCCGCGCGCTCCGGGCCGGAGAGCTTTCCCGGCAGATGCGTACCCGAGGCCGTTTCCTGCAAGCGGTGACGCCACTCCAACTGGGCGCCCGAGTAGTCAAGCCCGAGTTCATCGGCAAGGTGCTGTGTCGGCGTGCCCTACGCGAAGCCTCGCAAGATCATCACGACCGTCGAGCAGTCATGCCGGATGCTCGAGAGGACCGTGCCAGTGAACACGCTCGGACACCGCGCCGCACTCGTGGCAGCGGTAGCTTACCACCGGCGCGCGCCCAGGCAGCCCTTTAGTGCGGAGCTTGGCTTTGAGCGACAGCAAAGCTGTGCTCTTCGACAGGGCACGTTCACCGCGAAGCCAGCATGATCCAAAGAAAAGCCCCGCTTCCTCCTCTGGGAAGCGGGGCTTTTCGCAAAGGGACCTGGCGGCGACCTACTCTTCCGTCGAAGCGACAGTACCATCAGCGCTGCAGGACTTAACTGCTCTGTTCGGGATGGGAAGAGGTGTGGCCCCTGCGCTATAGCCACCAGGAAAATCGTGCTGGCGATGTACGCCAAGGATGGTGTTGCTGACAGGCGTGCTGAAACGGAAGCGCGGTCAGCGTCAAAAAGTGACATGATGGATTGTTTTCGCAGCGCTTGGCCTGTAAAGGCCGCGCGCCACCAGTCCGTGTTGAACGAGCGCTGCTCATGTGAAGCAGCATGTGCACCATCATAAGTGCACTTAAGCCATATGAGTAATTAGTACAACTCGGCTAAACACATTTGCTGTGCGTACACCTGTTGCCTATCCACGTCCTCATCTGGAACGACTCATGGGGGAAACCTGATCTTGCGGGGGGTTTCGTGCTTAGATGCTTTCAGCGCTTACCCCTGCCGC
>PXTT01000015.1 GCA_003022535.1 Bacteroidetes bacterium QS_9_68_14 | reverse complement strand
GACTACCTCGGTCCAGTTGCCGATGTCCGAGACGACGATCGGCAGCGCCGCGGCCATATCGAGCACGAGGCCGAGGCCCTTTTCCATCTTCACGCGCCCGGTGTAGACGACCGTTGGGCGCTCCGGTGAAAGCCCGCACGCCCGGCGCGCTTCCGTGCGCGAGCGCCGCGGCTCCAGGACCGACGGGTCGTAGCCGTTGTGCGCCGTCAGCAGCTTCTCGCGCGGCACCCCGGCGTGGGCGTAGCTGTCGGTGGCGAGCCGAGAGTGCAACACTGCGCCGAGGAAATTTTTTCGCCGACCCAGCCACCGGAAGAACGGCGCGCTGGCCGGCTTCTGCTGCGGCCACGGGCGGTACGTCTCGTAGACGACCGGCCGCCCGGCGAGGAGCGCGCCCAGGAGGATCGGCAGGGTGCGCGTGTAGACGAGGTCGGCGCGGCGCGCGGCCGGCGCGCGCGGCCCGGCGAGGCCCTGCGCCAGCTTTTCGATGCCGCGGATGCCCGGGTAGAGCGAGCGCTGGGTGGCCATTTCGAAGCGCGGGACCACCTCGTAGTAGGCGGCGACCTCTTCTCGCGGGGCCTCCTTGTGCCGGGTCCAGCGGCGCGGCGTCACCAGCGTCACCTGCGCGCCGGCGGCCCCGAGCGCGGCGGCCATCGTCACCGTCTGCCGCGTGTCGGTGGCCGTCTGCGGCAAAACCTGGTCGGTAACGTAGGCGATGCGCACGGGGGGGCGTGGACGGCTTCGAGGCGTGAACGCACCCGGCTCGCGCGGGGGCCATGCCCACAAGAAAACGGGCCGGCCTTGTACAAACAAGCGGCTCGCCGCATGCGAAAAGCAGCACCGGCCGGCCGCTTCGTCCGCCTGCGATGCCGCGCTACGGCCGCGTCACACGCACGTCGTCGAAGTCGGCTACGGCGGTGCGCGTGCCGTCGCCGGCGTCCGCGTCGCTGAAGAGCTGGATGCCGAGGGGTGTGTCGTCGTCGGGCGCTTCGCCGAAGAAGTTCTTATAGTCGGCCACCACGTCGCGCTCGAATTTCATCCACTCGCCCTGCGGGTTCCCGCCGGCGGCGGAGGCGACCACGAGCACCTTCAGCGAGCCGTAGTCGGCCGTCGTGCCGACCGGCTGCGTGGAGGAGAAGGTGTACTTGATGCTCTTGGGCCGGCCGTACCAGTTGCGCGAAAAGGTGACGTAGACGGCGGCGGCGACGTCGTTGTTGTCGTCGTCGGTCTCGTCGGCACCCTCGGGCACATCCTGCACGCGCCAGCGCCAGGCCAAGCCGGGGCACTCGCTCGTGTCCCACTTCGGAAAGTGGTCACCGCTGAGACGGATGAGGCGGTAGGCGTAGTTCTTCATCCTCGCGCGCACGAACCGGTTGCCGCCCTCGGATCGGACGACGTACTCGTGCCCAGCGGTCATCGTCGAGCGGTCGGCGGCGGTAAGGCTGCGACCGTCGTTGGTGTACCACCCGCCGGGCGGCTCGCCGGCCTGGTACTCCTCGAAGTCATCGATCTGGAAGCAGTCCTGCCGGAGAGAAGCCGCTGGAACGCCGGAAGCCGAAGTGCTTGGGGGCGTAGCGAGCGGCTTGCCGGTCGGCGCGCCGAAAGGGGTCGGGGCGGCCAAGAGCAACGCGGCTGCGATGATAGCGGCCGGGAAAAAGGCGAGGAGAGAACGCTTGCGAGTGCTTTTCCCGAAAGGCGAGAACTGCATAGTACGACAGACTCGAAAAGAAAAAAGGGATTCCTGCCGGAGCGCGCTTTTTCGCGCCAATATTCGTGCCAACGCGAACGTGGCAGAACCTGCAAGTGACGCTCTGCAAAACGACGCAAATCTCCTTGTTCCAGGGTAGTTCGGGGGAAGGGTCTGCTGCGGTGGTGTCGCGCACAGGAGCGTCATGCCCAGCGCGTAGCCCTAATCGGCCCACCGCCCCATTGGCCAACAAAAAAACGCCCCGACCCGAAGCGGGCCGAGGCGGTCTGCTATTTCCGAAAAGTCGCGAAGCGGTCAGGCGGCGACGGACTGGCGCCTCTCTTCCGGCACGGGCGCGATCTCGAAGCGCGTCCCGTTGTCGCCGGGGTAGGGCTGATGATGGTCGTGCTGGTTGGTCCAGATCTCCTGCGGGATGCCCTCGGGGAAGGCCGCGCAGACGGCGTCCTCGCGGCCCGTGCGGTCAAGGTGTTGGCAGGAGAGGCACATCGGCTGAATGTCTTTCATGGCGGGGCGGCCACGCGGGCCAGGTTGGTGAGGCAAGGCTCGTCTGCTTGGTCCGCCTGCTCCAATGCGGCCCTGGAAAACGAAGATCCCGCACGGGCTAAGTTTGGAAGCAGTCTAAACCCATGCGCGCGTTGCTCTTAATGCCTGCCTTGCTTTTAACCAGTCCAAATTGGGCGCCCTGACGCGCCCCCGAGGTGCCCTGCGAAGCCGCGCGCGGCAATTCACGCAAAGGCCACTTGCAACTCCGACGGCCGGCCTGCTTATTTAGAACGCATGTAAACAAGCAACCCACCGCCCGACCATGCCGCCTGCTCCCTCGTCGTTCCGCGCCTTCGAGAAAGCCGCGCCCTGCTCGCTCGCGTTGCCGGAGCGCCCGCGCCCCGGGGCGGCGACGTACAAGTACCTGCTGCGCGGCAAAGGCTGCACGCTCGGCGTCTTATTCGAGGACTCGGCGAAGGTCTACTTCGAGTGGCTCACCGAGGGCGGCCAGCCGGTGGGATACGGACGCGAGATCCGCTACAAGGCGCGCCCGAAGCGCGTCTTCGCTCGCCTGATCGCCGCAGGCGTCTGGCAGCCGGAGCCGTGCCCCGGGCGCGGTGCCGCGCAGGGCAGCGCAGCCGGGCGCGGCGTGGCTGCGTAGCATCCGAGACCCCCAATTACAGCCGCAGTACCGGACGGTCGGGCGACTCGGGCGGCACGACCAGGCGCCCGCGGGCGCAGTCGGCCCGCAGGTCGAGGCGTTCGAGCACGATCTGCCCGATCAGCGGGTCGCTGCCCTCGGGTAGCGTAAAGGCGTCCACGACGGTCGTGCGCTCCCTGATGGTGACGTTGATGGGACCGACGACGGTTACGACGGCGCTGTGCGCGTCGGCAAACCGGGTGCGCTCCTCGCGTTGCGTCCTCGCGCCGAGGCGGCCGACGACGCTTTGCGGAAGCACCAGCCCGGGCTGGGCGCCGGTGTCCACGACGCCTTCGATTTCGACGGTGCGGATCTCGCTTTCGTCGATGAAGCCACGCTCGAAAACGGCGCGGTCGTCGGCGTTCTCCAGTCGCATCTCGGATCTGATTTCGCCCATGCAGTCGTCGGGATTGCGGGTGAGGCGGGGGCGCTCTTTCGTCTCGGGCATGGCGCGGCACGGGCGTCGAGGAAAGTGAGCAACGCACGGGTGCAACGCGCTGCCGCGTGGGGGAGTTGCGGGCGCGTGGCCGTTCGCTGCCACAGTCCGGCGGCCACGCTTGCACACCCGAAGACGACTGTCCGCCGTCCACGGTCCGCCGCCTCGGCACGCTACGCCGCCTCGGCGAGCTGGGCGGCCTCCTCCAGCTCCACGCCGACGAGGGTGGAGACGCCCTGCTCCTGCATTGTCACGCCGTAGAGGCGATCCGCCTGGCGCATCGTGCGCTTGTTGTGGGTGACGAGGATGAACTGCGTCTCGTCGGTGAAGTCCCGCAGCAGGCGCATGAAGCGGCCCGTGTTGGCGTCGTCGAGGGGGGCGTCCACCTCGTCGAGGATGCAGAACGGGCTGGGCTTGACGAGGTAGATGGCAAAAAGGAGCGCGATGGCGGTGAGCGCCTTTTCCCCGCCGGAGAGCTGCGGCAGGATCGAGGGACGCTTCCCCGGCGGCTGGGCGATGATCTCGATGTCGCTTTCCAGCGGGCCGTCCTCCTCGTCGGCGAGTTGAAGGCGCGCGGCGGCCCCGCTCCCGAAGAGGCGCTCGAAAATCTCGGAGAAGCTGCGCCGGATCTCTGAGAAGGTTTCCTCGAAGCGCGCGGCGGCCTCCTCGTTGATCTCGGTGACGGTGTCGAGAAGCGTGTCCTCGGCCTCTTCGAGGTCGGCCTGCTGCTCCCGCAGGAAGTCGAGGCGCTCTTTTTCCTCGTCGTACTCCTTGAGCGCGAGCGGATTCACGTCCCCGAGGCGGCGCAGCTTCTTGCGCAGGCGCCCGACCTCCCGGCGCGTAGCTTCCTCGTCGAAGTCCTCGGCGGGCGGCTCGGCATTGTCGGGCAGGTGGAGGTCGTCGAAGTCCTCGGCGGTGCTTTCCACCAGCTCCTCCAGGCGCGTCTTGATTTCCGCGAGGCGCACGCTCTTCTCGCTCTCCTGATGCATGACCTCTTCGCGCTGCTGGCGAAGGTCGCGCAGCGTCTCCTCGGCCTCGGAGGCGTCCGTCTTGACCGTCTCGAAGCCTTCGCGCGCCTCCTCCAGCGCGTCGGCGCGGCGGACGCGGTCGGCGCGGGCATCTTCGATGTCATCCTGAAGGGCGTTTTGCTTCTCCTCGGCCTCCTCGATGGTGTCTTGCAGGGCGGCCTGCTCGCCCTTGCGCTCGGTACGGCGCTCCTCAAGCTTAGCGAGGCGCTCGGCGGCCTGCTCCTGCTCTTGCTGAAGGGACTCGTGGCGGCTGCGCGCCTCGACGGCGGCCACGCGCGCCTCGCCGAAGTGCTCTTGCGCGGCACGGGCTTTTTCCTCGGCCTCCTCGGCAGCGGCCTCGGCCTCCTTGCGCTTCGAGCGCAGCTCCTGGCGCTCTGCGCCGGTGGCCTCGGCCTCCTCGCGCAACGTCTCCAGCGCTTCGCGACCTTCTTCGAGGTCGGCTTCGAGCGCGTCGAGGCGGTCGGCGGTCTCGCGTTGCTGCTCCTGGAGCGTCTCCTGCTCGTGCGCGAGGCGGCGCGCCTCCTCGGCCGCCTCGACCGCGCGCTCCTCGGCCCGGCGCAGCGCCTCGCGGCGGCGGTCGAGCGGAACGTCTTCCACCAACTGCTCGGCCTCGCGTGCCTCGGCCTCCTGCGCTTCGATCTCTTCGGAAAGCGCCTCGAGCGTGCGGCGGTGCTCGGCAAGCTGCTCGCGGCGCCCGATGCGCCCACTGCCGGCCGCGCCGCCGTCTTCCCGCGCGCCACCGTGGAGCAGGCCCGTGCCGCCCGCCCATTCGCCGTTGGGGGTGACGAAGCGCACGTGGGGGCCGCTTTCCCCAGCGAGGCGTTCGGCCTCTTCCAGTGAGCCGGTGAGGAAAACGTTTTCCAGAAGCGCGTCGGCGAGCGGGGCGTATCGGTCTTCGAGCGGACGCACGAGCGGGCGCAACGGCTCGGCGCCATCGGGCGCGCCGGGCGCGTGGCCGTCGGAGGCGGCGGGAAGGCGGTCAAGGGCGATAACGGTGGCGCGGCCGGCGTCGCGGGCGCGCAGACGGGTGAGGGCTTGCCGGGCCTCGGCGCGTGTGGCGGCCACCGGGCAGGCGGCCCAGCCTCCGAGCGCGGCGGCGAGGGCAGCGCGATGGTCCTCGCCAGCGGAGAGCACGCCCGCGACGGTGCGGAAGTCTTCGGGCGCCTGGCTTTCGGTAAGGCCCTCCTCGGCAAAGAGCTGGACGGCCTCGCCGTGGCCTCCGTAGTCGGCCACGAGGCTTTCGAGAAGGTCCACCTCGGCGCGGGCGGCTTCGCGCTTGCGGCGCAGGGCCTCGAGGGCCTCGGTGGCTTCCTCGAGGGCCGCCTTACGTTCGGCGTGGTCGGCCTCGGCGCGGCGCGTGGCGGCACGGGCGTCCTCGGCGTCGGATTCGGCTTCTTCCCGGGTGGCTTCGGCCTCGGCCACGCGGCCTGCGAGCTCGTCAGCGCGTTCGTCGAGCGTTTCGAGGCGGTCGTAGGCGCGGCGCTGCTCGTCTTCGAGCGTTTCGAGGCGGCTGGCGCGGCGGTCGCGGTGGCTGCGCTCCTCGGCGCGCTTTTGCTCGAGCTCTTCTTCTCTTTGGCGAAGGGCGCGCAAGGCCTGCTGCTCTTCCTCGGCCTCTTCGCGGGCCGCCTCGCGTTGGCTCCGTGCTTCTTCGAGCGTGGCCTCGGCCTCCTCGCGCGCCGAGGCCGCCTCGGCGATTTCCTCCTCGAGGCGCTCCTGCTTTTCCTGAAGGTCCTCACGGCGGTCAGCGTCGCGGGCGGCCTCGCGGCGCAGGCGCTTGGCGTCGCGGCGGGCTTGCGCGAGTCGCTCCTGGGCGAGGCGTTGCTCGCCTTCCTGCTTGCGCACGCGGTCGCGGGCCTCCTTGAGGGCTTCGCGCTCATCCGAAAGCTCGCCCTCGCGCTCGGCGAGAGTCTCGCGGAGGGCTTCGAGGCGGTCCTCGGCGTCGGACTGGTCGGCCTCCAACGCGTCGGCCTGTTCGCGGAGCGCCTGCACTTCGGAGGCGAGGGCGTCGCGGCGCTCGGCGAGGCGCGTGTACTCCGCCTCGGCGAGGGCGCGCTCCTGGCGGTGCAAGTCGCGCGAGATCGTGCGGTGCTCCTCGGCGCGTTCGGCCTGCTTCTCGAGGCGGCGCACGTTCTTCTCGACCTCGCCGGTGAGGTCGCGCACGCGGTCGAGGTCCTGCTGCGTGTTCTCGAGCTTGCGGAGGGCCTGCCGGCGGCGGCGCTTGTAGCGGGTGATGCCGGCGGCCTCCTCAAAGAGCCGCCGCCGCTCCTCGGTGCTGTCCGAGAGGAGGTCGTCGATCATCTTCAGCTCGATGACCGAGTAGGCATCGGCCCCCATGCCGGTGTCCATAAAGAGGTCGCGGATGTCCTTCAGGCGGCACTCCGACTGGTTGAGCAGATACTCGCTCGTGCCGTCCCGGAAGAGCCGCCGCCCCAGCGCGACCTCGCTGTACTCGGTGGGCAGGACGCCCCGGTTGTTCTCCACTGTCAGCTCCACGTCGGCCATGCCGAGGGGCTTGCGCTCGGCCGTGCCGTTGAAGATGACGTCGTCCATCGTCTCCGACCGGAGGGCCGTGGGGCGTTGCTCGCCGACGGCCCAGCGTACCGCGTCGACGATGTTGGACTTGCCGCAGCCGTTGGGGCCGACGATGGCGGTGATGCCGGGCGCGAACTCCAGCGTCGTCGGCTCGGCGAAGCTCTTGAAGCCATGGAGCGTCAGCTGGCTCAGGTACATACCCGGCGCGAGGGAGGGGAGAAGGGCGCAGGTGAAGGGGTTTCTTCAAAGAAAAGCGATGGAATGCTGCTATGCAACGCCCCTCGGTCTGGCGCGCACCCCCGCCTTGCGCGTTGCTGAACGGTTTTTTCGCAGCGGGCATGCGCCAGGTCCGTTATTGGGCGCGGCTAGATGACGCCCGTAGCCGGACTGCTTTTGAAGGCGTCGCTTCTCTGTGCAGCGCGTTGCTCTCGGCCACGCTGACCTCCGCGCGTCCCGAGTGGGGACGACGGCAGGCTTGAACCCGCCTCGGCAGTGAGCGTATGTCCCGCAACCAATCTCCTTGGATCACACGCACCGCCGCTATGGAAATTCAGTTCACGATGGATCGGGAGGGGGCACGGTTCGAGTGGCCGGGTTCCGTGCAGAAGCGTCTTGACACGCTACTTGACCGCCAAGACTGAGGCGAGCCGCCGGACGAGGAAGAGCGCCGCGAAGCGGAAGGGCGGGTGAAAATAGCTGAGTTCTTGTCGCTCCTTCGCCTCCGCACTCGCAGTACTCGCAACGCACGATTTCTCCGGTCTCATGGAAGAACCCCGCATACGCACCGACGCGGATGTGATGATGGGCAAGCCCGTCGTCGCTGATACGCGCATTACGGTCGAACTCATTCTGGAAAAGCTTGCCGCCGGCGAATCGGTCGAGCAAGTGGTGGAAGCGCACCCGCGCCTCACCGGCGAGGACGTGCAGGCGGCTCTGGGTTTTGCCGCTC
>PXTT01000014.1 GCA_003022535.1 Bacteroidetes bacterium QS_9_68_14 | reverse complement strand
TCCTTCGAAACGCCGAGCGAGGAGGCCGGGCGCAACTACTACTTCGCGTTGCCGCTGCTTCTGGGCCTCTTCGGAATGGCCTACCACTTCCTGCGCGACTGGCGACGCGCCTTTTCCGTCGGCGTCCTGTTTCTCATGACGGGGCTGGGGATCATCGTTTACCTCAACCAGACGCCCATGCAGCCGCGCGAGCGCGACTACTCCTACGTCGCCAGCTTCTTCGCCTTCAGCCTGTGGGTGGGGATCGGCGCGGCGGGCCTCCTCGAGCTGGCCGGAAGCGCGCTGCGGAATCGCTTCTCGGGCGGAGGCGGCGGGTCGAACGCCGCAGGTAGGCTGAGCAGGGCGACCGGGCGCGGAACCCTCTTCGGGCTCGGCGGGCTCCTCTTCCTGGCCGTGCCCGGGTGGATGGCCGTCCAGAACTACGACGACCACGACCGCTCGGGGCGCTACCTGGCGGAGGACTACGCCCACAACATGCTGAGCAGCGTGGCCGAGGATGCCATTCTCTTTACCAACGGCGACAACGACACCTTCCCCCTCTGGTACCTCCAAGAGGTCCGCGGCGTGCGCCGCGACGTGCGCGTGGTGAACCTCTCGCTTTTGAACACGCCCTGGTACATCAAGCAGCTCAAAAGCCAGCAGACCCGCCAGTCCGAGCCGCTGCCGATCTCGATGAGCGAGAACCGCATCGACAAGCTCGCCGACATGAGCTACCGCCAGATGCTCTGGAAGCCCGACACCGTGCAGGTGCCGGTGGAAAAGAGTGCCTTCCTGGACGACACGGGACTCGCTTCGCTGGAGCGCAGCCAGATCGAGAGCCCCATGGACTGGTACCTGGAGGGTCGCCAGACGCCTTACGAAGACCGCGGCCTCCTCATCGCCGCCGACCGCGTGGCCTACAACATCATCCGCACCAATGCCGCCAACGGCTGGGAGCGGCCCGTCTACTTCGCCACCACCGTCAGCCAGGACGCGCGGCTGGACTTGGGCAATTACCTCCAGCTCGAAGGGCTGGCCACGCGGGTGGTGCCCCTTCGCCACGATCAGCCGCAGGGGCGCGTCACGCCCGTAACCGCCCAGCGCGCGAGCGACTTCCGCTTCCGCGGCCTCGACGACCCGGACGTCTACTACGACAACGTCACGCGCCGCCTGGCCGGGGCCTACCGCATGTGGTTCTCTGAGACGGCCTTGCAGCTTGCCCGCCAGGGCCGCGAGGAGCTGGCGCGCCCGCTCGTAGACACACTTGCCCAGAAGATGCCCTTCGACGTCATTCCCGGCGACGTGCGGATGCGCACCCGCATGGCGCAGGCCCACGCTGCCACCGGCGACACCACACAGGCGCTCACGCTTCTGCGCGAGACGGAGCAACGCGTGGGGCCGGGGCAACGTCTCCCGCTCGCGCGCACCTACGTGCAGCTCGGGAAGACCGAGCGGGCTCTCGAGCTGGCCGAGCGGGCCGAATCCGGCGTGATCCGAGCGCTGCGCCAGTCCGGCACCAACCGGCAGGGCTTCCAGCGCGCGGCGCGGCGCGTGCAGGCGCTGCGCTATCTCTACATGCAGGCCGGAGCCTTTCAGAAAGCCGCCGCCTTCAGCAAGCGGA
Source organism: Bacteroidetes bacterium QS_9_68_14 (assembly GCA_003022535.1). Lineage (GTDB taxonomy): Bacteria > Bacteroidota > Rhodothermia > Rhodothermales > Salinibacteraceae > QS-8-64-10. Next base: position 6,237 of record PXTT01000014.1, on the reverse strand, counting down.
TGGCGCAGGCCACCGGCAACCCGTCTCTCCAGCAAAGTGCCAGCGAGCTGCGCCGTTCGTTCCAAGGCCGGGCCGGACCGCCCGCCTCCGATTCCACGGCGAGCCCGCCGGTTTCCCCCACAGGCTCGCCCAGCGGGACCCCGACAGGCTGACGCGCTTGCCGGGCCCGCGCGCCACGCCCCGAAGAAACACTGAATCAGCGTGAAAAGTTAGTGCAAGTCCTCTTGCGCGTTGCACGCTCGCGACGCTGGGTCGTTTGCGGCAAACGTACTTCGCGCACTTCTCGACGCTTTTTTCCGACGAAAAGAAGTACAGGAGGTTCTCTCATGCAAGAAAGCACTGTCAAGTGGTTCGACGCCAAGAAGGGATACGGGTTCATCAACCATCCCAGTGGCGGCGACGACGTGTTCGTGCACTACTCGCAGATCATCTCGACGAAAGACTTCAAGACGCTCCGTACGGGGCAAGAAGTGGAGTTCGATCTGAACGACGGCCCCAAAGGGGTCCACGCCCTCGACGTTACGCCCCTCGATGAGGAAGGCGAAGGCACCAAGAAGGCCGACGACGGGAAAAGCGACCCGTCCGAGGGCGGCGCTTCTTCGGCCGACGCCTCCTCGACGACCGATGCTTCCTCGGCTACCGTTTCCTCGACCGGCCCGCAGCCGGAATCTGAAACGGCCGGCGACGACAGCACCGAGGAAGAGAGCGATTGGGAATGGGACGAGGAGTGGACCGACGAGCACGGCAACCCGCCCGACCCGATGGCCAGCCCCACGTTTTAGCGCGGAGCCGCTCTCGCGCCAGGCGCCTGGTGACGTGCGTCCCGCGACGCGCGCCCGGCGCTTTTTGGAAGACAGGCGCTTGCCCTCTTCCATCCGCCCGCTCCCGTGGCTGATCCCGACGTAGCTGCCGAGCATTTCGCCTTCTCCGAGGTCGATCTCGGAGACATCGCCCCGGAGCGAGCTTCGAGCACGGCGGGAGTGGACCGGCGCACCTGAAACTGGCGCGTGAGGAGAGCGGGCGTCGGCTTACCCTAGAGGTGCTCACCAGCATCGAGGCGCTCCCTGAAGGCGCGGCCGAACGGCAGCCGGCCGACCTCGTCTCCGTGTACGCCGTCAGCTCATTTCTTCAACTTCACGGGCGTACCGGCTACATCGCCAGCGAGGAACTCGGCGAGGTCATCTTCTTGGGCCGGCGCGGCGGCGCGACGGGCGGGCTCGTCATCGAACGGGAGGCCGGTTGCTCTCTCTACGCCAACGTCGACGACGCGCTTCTCTCCAGCGACTTTACCCGGCTTCCGCCGGAGATGTACAAGCAGCATGGCTCTCTCGATGACCGGGACGATCCTCGACGACTTCGCATGAGGGGCGCCGCCCATGCGCGGGCCAACGGAGCAGACTTGCCACTCTCACGACCCGTTCCTCTCGTGCCGTGCCCGGGACGCCCGCCGCCGGGCGCACCACGGTCGCTGCCCCCTGCTCCTCGCGCCGCAACGCCGAGCAGATCGGAGACGGCCTGTTTTCCTTGGAGCGCCTGCGCTTCTTCGCTGCGACAGCGCTGCTCGTGCTCGTCTTTTTGCTCGTCCTCCTCTCGGGGTGGGGTGACGACGCGGCAGAAACGCCGTCACCAAAGCAACGCTGAAATGAGGAACGGTTCCTACCCTCCGGAGCGAGAAGAGGCCACTCTCCGAATCGAGGAGGCGCACCCCGGCGGGCGCACGCTCGACACCGAGGCGCTTCGCGCGTTGCTCACCCGCGCGGCTGCGGGCGAGGACGTCACCCTGCGCTGGCTAACCGTCGTGCTGGCGGGGCGCGAGCGGGTCTTGCGCCTCAACCGCGAACATCTCGGCCACGACTACCCGACCGACGTGCTGGCCTTCCCCTTTGCCGAAAAGGGAAGCGTGGTCGCAGGCGAGGTCTACGTGGACCTCGACACCGCCGCCGAGCGGCACGAGGAGTTTGGCGCCACGCCCGAGCAGGAGGCGCGCCGCTACGCCCTGCACGGACTGCTGCACCTGGCCGGTTACCGCGACAAAACCGACGCGGGGCGCCGACGGATGCGCGCGCTCGAGGACCGCTACCTCTCCGCCGCCGCGTCGCCGGACGACGATGCCTGACTTCACGGTTGTAATCATGCTGCCAGCACCGCGGGGCAAGCACCTGGCGGCTCCGCAGGCGGGCAACTTTTAGCAAGCCCGCCGCATTAAGGGAGTGTCAATGAAGGGGCGTTGTGCAGTGCCCTCATCGGCCTCTCTCTTCTCGAACACTTCCTTCTATGGAAACGCCGCTCCAGGTTACGGCCCGCCACTTCGACGCTCCACCGGCATTGCGCGACCACGCCGCGAGGCGCCTCCAAAAGCTCGAACGCTTCTACGACGGCATCGTCGACGCCCGCGTCGTTCTCGACGACGACGGCGGGCCGCCCGACAACAAAAAAGCCGAGATCACGCTCGGCGTTTACCAGAAGCGGCTCTCGGCCAGTAGCTCGGCCGCCACGCACGAAGAAGCCATTGACGACTGCACCGAGGGGTTGCGCCGCCAGCTCAAGACCTACAAAGGCAAGCTCCACAGCACCGACCAAGACCGGTATTAGGAGCGGGCGAGATAGCGAGGGGAGAAGGGGCGCTGACGAAAGACGAACCTTCCTTCAGCCTTTCTTCTTCCCGCGCGGCGTTGCTCTGCGGAATGCGCGGCGCCTCGCCCCCAGCACGTAGCTTACCCACTCTGGCGGCACCGCGCTTCCCGCCGTCGCGTCGTAGCACATGGCGTCCTGAACGGGTGGAAACCTGCTCGCCACCGGGTGTGCAGTAGGGTGCCCCAGCATTCGCGCAGGAAAGCGGCGCGTAGGCCATGGGGTGCCCGCCGGTACACACCAATGCTCGGGTAGCCCTCGGGCGTTGCCTCAGTGCACACCGCTCCCCGACGTCAAGGAAGCCGTGGGTGGCCCTGTCCTCCCTCGAGGAACCTGCCAGCGCAAGCGTGCCTTCACCAGCAGCAACGCCCCGCCGCCGGGGGGCGGAGGCAGCAATCTGGGAGCGGAGGCACCGCTGAGGCAGGCCCTCGTCCTTCCGGATGGGCATTGATCCCGGCCGCCTCTTCTCCCCCCGGTCCTGCGTGGCCTGTCACGCCACGGTCTCGCGGAGCGGACCGACGACCCGCTTGGCCAGGCGTGCGCTGGACATGATGTAGAAGTGGATCGCCGGCGCGCCCGCACTCAGCAGCTCTTGGGCCTGCTGGATGGCCCAGTCCACCCCAATTTCCTCGACCTCCTCGCGGTCCGAAGCGGCTTCGACCTCAGCAGCGAGCGCCTCGGGGATGTTGAGGTGAAAGAAGCTGGGCAGGAAGTTCAGGTGCCGCTTCTTGGAGAGCACCTTGAGGCCCGGCACGATGGGCACGTCGATTCCCACGTCACGGCACCGCTCCACGAACTCGAAGTACGCCTCATTGTCGTAGAACATCTGCGTGGTAATGAAGTCGGCTCCGGCGTCCACCTTACGCTTCAAGTGGAGCACATCCCACGTCAGGTTGGGCGCCTCGATGTGCTTTTCGGGATAGCCGCCCACGCCTACGCAGAAGTCCGTCGGCGCGGTGTCGGTCATCTCGTCGAGGTAAATGCCGCGGTTCATGTCGTCGACTTGCCCGACGAGGTCGATGGCGCGCTCGTTGCGCGAGCGGCCCGGCGCGATGTCTTTCTCGTAGCCGGGGTCGTCGCCAGTGAGGGCCATCACGTTCTCGATGCCGAGGTAGTTGAGCTCGATGAGCGCGTCCTCGGTCTCCTCTCTCGTAAAGCCCTTGCAGAGCAGATGCGGCACCGTGTCCACCCCGAAGCGCGCCTGGATAGCCGCACAGAGCCCCAGCGTGCCGGGGCGCTTGCGGGTGACACGCCGTTTCCAAGTCCCGTCGCCGGTCTCGACGTACTCTGCCTCCGCCGCGTGGCTGGTCATGTCGATGAAGGCCGGGTCGTACGGCATCAGTTCCTCAACGACCTCCAGGATGTCTTCGCCGCTCCCGCCGCGCTTGGGAGGAATGATCTCATAGGAGATACACGGCTCGGGCGAGTTGAGATGCTCGGTAACTTTCATAGGTTGGTGTGCCAGTGTTTCAGGAAGGGGGCGTTCGGGGAGAGGGTTACCCGCTTCGAAGCGTTGCAGACGGCGTCGCAAGCGCGCTACAGCTTCTCCGCGCGAAACTACTTCTCACTACTTCTCTGCGCGAAACTAATTGCGGCGCCGGTGGAGGTCGCGCTCCCAGTCGTCGGGCAGCTCGCCGGTGGGGAAGCCGGCGTACTGGTAGGAAACGGGATTGTGCTCCCGCCGCTGGTCTTCGCGGATTTCACGCACGCCGACGGGCACCTGCTCACTGCCGGCGGCGCGGCGGCGGCGCACCTGCACCGCACTCGAGCGAAGAGGCGACGGGCGCTCCGGAAAGTAGAGGCGGTAGACCGTAGCCACGACCCAGGTGAGCAGGAAGATGAAGAGCGGCGTGACGAGCAGCAGGAAAAGCCCATGCATGGAAACCGGGAGGTTCCGTTTACAGACCGCCGATAGGAAATGCTTCGCTGTTGTACTTTTAGTTTCCCTTCGCCGGGGGGTTCCCCACGAATGAAACAGGCCGGTTAGTCGTCGAGCAACGTAGACCTGCGGGCCGCCTGCGGCGCGCTCCTCACGACGTTGCTCAGTTGCCCGGGGGCGGCCCCCCGGCGCCCTCGCCCGCCGCGTCTCCGCTTGCGCCGGCCGTGCGCCCGCTGTCGGCGGGGGGCGCGTTGGCGTAGTCGGCGGGTGTGATGCGGAGGAGCGAGTCAGCCGGCTCTTCGTCGCGCAGCTGCTCCGCGCGGCGTTCCTGCGCGGAGATCGTCTCGTCAGCCACGTTGCTCAGGTCACCGCGAGAAGCCACGTCCAGCGACGTAAAGAAGAGGAAGATTACCACAAACACCGTCCCAATGGTGAAGACCATCGAGTTGACGCCCCGGTCGTACTTCAGCGCCATAAAGAAAAGCACCACCAGCGCGGACTTCATGCCCGCGATGCCCAGCGCGACGGGCAGGTCCAGCACGCCCAGGTCGAGCTGGGCCACGGCGACGGTTAGGATCGTCAGAACCACCAGTCCCCCAAAGACCCTCAGCAGGGTCTTCATCGGGATGATGTGGTGGCTGTCGTGCTCGGTATGGGCCATGTCGGTTTGGGGGTACGGGTTCGGGGTCCGGGGTCGGAAACGATAAAAACCTCCGAGCTCCAGACTCCGAACTCTAAACTCAGATCAGGTAAAGCAGCGGGAAGAGGAAGATCCAGATAATGTCCACGAGGTGCCAGTAGAGCCCCACGATCTCGATGGGCGTGTACCACGCGCTCGAGAAGTGCCCGCGAAAAGCGCGCGTAGCCAGCCACGCGATGAGCCCGATCCCGATGAGAACATGGATGGCGTGAATCCCCGTCATCACGTAGTAGATCGAGAAGAACTGGCGCGCGAACGGAAACTCCGCGAGGTGCGCGTAGTGGTCGCCGTGCGGGTTGAACGCCTCGCCGGGGAAGACGCCGTGATCGAACTTGGCCGTCCACTCGAAGTACTTCACGGCCATGAACGCGCACGCCAGCAGGGTGGTCGCGGTGAGGCTCCAAGCCGCCTTGCGTTGCTTGTCTTTCTGCGCGTAGTGAATGGCGAGCGCCACCGTCAGCGATGAGCCCAGCAGCACCAGCGTATTGCCGCCGCCCATTACCCAGTTGAGCGTGTGGCTCGCCTCACTGAAGGCCACCGGATGCTGCGAGCGGTACACCGTGTAGGCCACGAACATCCCGCTGAAGAGCAGCATCTCGGTAATAAGGAAGATCCACATCCCCAGCTTTGCCGCGTCGAACTGCTGCTCGCTACTGACGAAGTAGCTCTTGAGGTGCGAGGGCGGGTGGTGGTGCGCCTCGGCGCTGGACTGCGGCGTCACGCCCTGGGAGGGCGATGCGGTTTTCGTTTCAGTAGCCATGAGCGCAGGAAAGATTCGTGGGGGATGCCTGGCGCGTGGGCGCCTCGAACTGCGCTTCGGGGCGCAACGCGTAGCGCGAAACCGCTACGACCGCGAGGCGGCCTGCGCAGGCTCGGGCGGCTCGGGCACGCGCGTGGACCCGTCGCCCGCCACGCCATCGCCGCCCCCCCCGAAGACCTCGTCGGCAAGGTGGTAGTCGTACGGGCCGCGCGTGACCAGCGGCGTGCGGTGGAAGTTGTGCGGGTCCGGCGGGCTGGTCGTGTTGGT
>PXTT01000013.1:12280-13150 GCA_003022535.1 Bacteroidetes bacterium QS_9_68_14 | reverse complement strand
TCCTCCCCGTCGTACTGGACGCTTCCCTGCCTCACCTCGTACTCCTCGCGCCCGGCCAGCACCTTCGCCAGCGTGGACTTGCCCGAGCCGTTGGGGCCCATGACCGCGTGCACCTCGCCGCCGTCCGCGTCGAGGTCGACGCCGCGGAGGATTTCGGTGTCCTCAATGCCGACGTGCAGGTCGTTTATTTCGAGTAAAGCCATGTTGCTCGTTGAGTGCGTGTTTGCGGTTCAGGAAAAAGTGTGCTTCGGTCTGCGGCCGTGGGGAAGGGGAGAAGGCACGAGGGTTTGACGGAGCGACTGCCAGCGAGAAACCTCACCTTCGTACCTTCAAACCTCCCTCCTTCGCAGCCGTCGGGTCACCCGACGCTGCCTTCCAACTCAATCGCCAACAGCTCCTTCGCCTCCACGGCAAACTCCATCGGCAGCTCCGCGAGGATCTCCTTGCAGAAGCCGTTGACGATGAGCTTGAGGGCCTCCTCTTCGCCGAGGCCGCGCTGGTGGCAGTAAAACATCTGGTCTTCGCCGACCTTCGAGGTCGTCGCCTCGTGCTCGACTTGAGCCGTAGGGGTGCCCACTTCGATGTACGGGAAGGTGTGCGCGCCGCACTGGTCGCCGATCAAGAGCGAATCGCACTGGCTGAAGTTGCGCGCGTTCTCGGCGCCCTCGTTGATCTTGACGAGGCCGCGGTAGCTGTTCTCGGCCACGCCCGCCGAGATGCCCTTCGAGATGATCGTGGACTTGGTGTTTTTGCCGATGTGGGTCATCTTCGTGCCCGTGTCGGCCTGCTGGTGGCCCTTCGTGAAGGCGACCGAGTAAAACTCACCGACCGAGTCGTCGCCCTTCAAAATGACCGACGGGTACTTCTGCG
>PXTT01000013.1:0-12071 GCA_003022535.1 Bacteroidetes bacterium QS_9_68_14 | reverse complement strand
CTGCGTCCAGCTGATCTTCGAGCGGTCGCCTTTGCAGATGCCGCGCTTGGTGACGAGATTGAAGATGCCGCCCTCGCCGGTCTCGGGGTTGCCGGGGTACCAGTTCTGAATCGTCGAATACTTGATCTCGGCGTCCTCTTCGGCCACGAGCTCGACGACGGCCGCGTGAAGCTGGTTGTGCTTGCGCATCGGCGCGGTGCACCCCTCCATGTAGCTCACGTAGCTGCCCGGCTCGGCCACGATCAGGGTGCGCTCAAACTGGCCGGTGTTCTGCTCGTTGATGCGGAAGTACGTCGAAAGCTCCATGACTGCTGGTGCGTGGTTCGCAGGGCGTAGCCGGCCGCTGGCGCCAAAATTGATGACCGTGTAGGCCAGCCTTCGTTCGCCCGGGTAAACTTTCGGTCTGAGAAGAGGTTTCTCCGCCACGCGCCGTTCGCTCTCCGCCGAGCGCCCCGCGCACTCCGGTCATTCCCGCGTTAAGACGGCGGGAAGGGGGCGCGCAGGCAGGAACGTTGCCTTCGCGCGCAAGGTTGCACCTCACCCGCCGAAGTGGCCCGCTGGGACGACCCGCCAGCGGGCCGGCACGGGCGCCCTTCCCTTTTTCCGCTCTAAAGCGACCCGCAGCGCGCTATGAGTACCGCAGAGACCGAGTACCTACAAGCTAAAGCCGACCAGGAATACGAGCACGGCTGGACGACCGACATCGAGTCCGACACCGTCGAGCCGGGGCTCGACGAAGAGACCGTGCGTCTGATCTCCGCCAAGAAAGACGAGCCGGAGTGGCTCTTGGAGTGGCGCTTGAAAGCTTACCGCTACTTTGACCGGCTCACCGACGAGAGGGACTTCTACCCCGACTGGGCGCACCTTGACTACGACGAGCCGGACTTCCAGAACATGAGCTACTACTCGGCGCCGAAGGAGAAGGCGCAGTACGACAGCATGGACGAGGTGCCGCAGGAGCTGCTCGACACGTTCGAGCGCCTCGGCATTCCCCTCGAGGAGCAAAAAGCGCTTACCGGCGTGGCCGTTGATGCGGTCATGGACTCCGTCAGCGTGGCCACGACCTTCCAGGAAAAGCTCGAGGAGGCGGGCGTCCTCTTCATGAGCTTCGGCGAGGCGGTGCAGGAGCACCCCGACCTGGTGCGCGAGAACATGGGGTCGGTCGTGCCCTACACCGATAACCTGTACGCCGCACTCAACTCGGCGGTCTTCTCCGACGGTTCGTTCGTCTACGTGCCCGAGGGCGTGACCTGCCCAATGGAGCTCTCGACGTACTTCCGCATCAACGAGCAGGGCACCGGCCAGTTCGAGCGCACCCTGATCGTGGCCGAGGAGGGCAGCTACGTCTCTTACATGGAGGGCTGCACCGCGCCGATGCGCAAGGAGAACCAGCTTCACGCGGCGGTCGTCGAGATCATCGCCGAGGAGGACGCCGAAGTCAAGTATTCGACGATTCAAAACTGGTATCCCGGCAACCCCGAGACCGGCGAGGGCGGCGTCTTCAACCTCGTCACCAAGCGCGGCATCTGCAAAGGCGACCGCGCGAAGATCAGCTGGACGCAGCTGGAGACCGGCTCGGCGGTGACGCAGAAGTACCCGTCGGTTATCCTGAAAGGCGACGACTCAGTCGGCGAGTTTTACTCGGTGGCCTTCACGAAGGGCCACCAGCAGGCCGACACCGGGACCAAGATGACCCACATTGGCGAAAACACCAAGTCCACAATCATCTCGAAGGGGATCTCGGCGGGGGTTGCGGAGAACTCCTATCGCGGCCTCGTCAAGATCAACGAGGGCGCCGAGAACGCACGCAACTTCAGCCAGTGCGACTCGCTCTTGATCGGCGAGGAGTGCGGGGCGCACACGTTCCCGTACATCGAGGTGGGCAACCCCAGCGCGAAGGTTGAGCACGAGGCGACGACCTCGAAGGTCGGCGAAGACCAGATGTTCTACTGCCACCAGCGCGGCCTGGGCGAGGAGGAAGCTCTGAAGCTGATCGTCAACGGCTTCTGCAAGGAGATCCTCGCGGAGCTGCCGATGGAGTTTGCTGTGGAGGCGAAGGAACTGCTGGCGATCGAACTGGAAGGTTCGGTCGGCTGACCGCCCCCCTCACGTGCGGGAGTACGGGGGGCGGGAGCCAGGGGGGCTCGCAAAGCAGGAGCGGTCGCGGCCCGAAGACGCCCGCGTCCCTGATCTCCTCCCGCTTGCAGACCGAAACGAATTTCTCTGTACTACAAACACCTGTAACCGAATGCCCCTTCTCGAAATCGAAGACTTGCACATCGGGATTGAAGACACCGAGATCCTGCGCGGCGTGGACCTTAACGCCGACGGCGGGGAGGTGCACGCCATCATGGGCCCGAACGGGTCGGGCAAGTCCACACTGGCGAAGGTGCTGGCCGGGCGCGAGGAGTACGAGGTGACGCAGGGCAGCGTCCACTACGACGGGGAGGACCTGCTGGAGATGGAAGCTGAGGAGCGCGCGCAGGAAGGCGTCTTCATGGCGTTTCAGTACCCGGTGGAGCTGCCCGGCGTCAGCCAGCAGAACTTCCTCAAAGAGTCGGTCAATGCCGTGCGCGAGGCGCAGGGCAAAGAGGAACTCGGCGCGGCGGACTTCATCAAGATGGTGCGCGAGAAGTCCGACCTCGTCGATCTCGACGAGGCGCTCACGAAGCGCTCGGTCAACGAAGGCTTCAGCGGCGGGGAAAAAAAGCGCAACGAGATCTTCCACCTCGCCATGCTGGAGCCCCGCCTGGCGATTCTCGACGAGACGGACTCGGGGCTCGACATTGACGCCCTCCGCATCGTGGCCGACGGCGTGAACCAGCTGCGCGACTCAGACCGCGCCTTCGTCATTATTACTCACTACCAGCGGCTCCTCAACTACATCGAGCCGGATTACGTGCACGCGATGGTCGACGGCCAGATCGCCAAGACCGGCGACAAGAGCCTCGCTGTGGAGCTCGAGGAGCGCGGCTACGAGTGGCTCTCGGGCGACGGCGTGGCCGAGAGCAAGGCGTCTGAAGGCAACGCATCCGAAAACGGCGCGGCGACCGAACCGGAGGAAGCAGCGGTGGCGTGAGTGGTTCGTGGGGCGTGTTTCGTGAAGAGGTCTGCCGCCCGCTCACGCCTGTGCCAAGAACTACGCGCCACGCAACAGGAAACACGCCCTTCCAGCATTTCAGAGACTCGAAGCATTCATCCATGCCCGCAACGGTTCAAGAAGAACTTTCAACCGAGGACCGCTTCCTCCAGGCGTTCGAGGGGCTTTCCGACGAGGCCAAAAACGGCACGGTGGAGGCCGTGCAGGGCCGCCGGCGCCGCGCCATCGAGCAGTTCGAGGCGCTGGGCTTCCCGACTAATCAGCTCGAAGCCTACAAGTATACCAATGTGGCCAAGGCGCTGCGCCACGAGTACCGCATCGCTCCGGCGGAAGCGGCGCCACAGGCGAGCACAGAGGAGGTCGAGGCGCTCTTGCTGCCGGACCTGGACGCGCACGTCGTCGTGACCGTCGGCGGGCGCTATTCGGAAGAACGCTCGGACGTAGGCGCGTTGCCGAACGGGGCGTTCGTCGGGTCCTTCGCCGAGGGCGCGAACGCGCACCCTGACGTGTTCGATGCGCACTACGGGCAGTACGCCGACTTCGAGAGCGAGGCGGGCGACCCTGAGCAGAGCGCGATGACGGCTCTCAACGCGGCCTTCGCGCAGGACGGGCTCTTTCTCTACGTGCCCGAAGACGTGGCGCTCGACAAGCCCGTCTACGCCCTGCATCTGCCGTCGGCGGGCGACGAGCCGCTCTTCGCGCAGCCACGCCATCTCTTCGTGATCGAAGAGAACGCGGAGGCACGCCTGATCGAGATGCGTCGCGCGCCCGAGCAACGCGAACACGCGCCCGGCAGCTTCACCAACGCCGTGCGCGAGGCGTACGTCGGCGCACATGGCCACTTCGACCACTACATCGTGCAGGACGAGGGCGCGGGCGCCTCCCAGCACACGACCTTCGACGCCTACCACGAAACCGAGAGCGTTTTCGACACGCTCACCGTCACGCTCAGCGGCGACCTCGTGCGCAACAACCTGACGATCACGCCCGCCGGCGAATTTTGCGAGTCGCACTTGAACGGGCTCTACCTGGGCTCCGGCGAGATGCACGTGGACAACCGCACCATCGTGGAGCACGCCGCGCCGGACTGCGTCTCGAACCAGCTCTACAAAGGCATCCTCGAAGACGACGCGACGGGCGTGTTCAACGGGCGGGTGCACGTGCACCGCGGGTCCCAGCGCATCAACGCCTACCAGTCCAACAAAAACATCGTGCTGGAGCGCTCGGCGCAGATCTACTCCAAGCCCGAGCTGGAAATCTACGCCGACGACGTGGAGTGCTCGCACGGCTCGACGACTGGCGAGCTCGACGAGGATGCCATCTTCTACCTGCGCTCACGTGGCATTCCCGCCGAGCGCGCCCGCGCCATGCTGCTGGGCGCCTTCGCCCGCGACGTGGTCGAGAGCGTGCGCTCCGAGCCGCTGGCCGCGTGGCTGACCGATGAGGTGGGCGCGCGCTACGGTGCAGGCCAGGCGCTCGGCGTAGGCTCCTGAGACGTGCTTCTTGCAAACTGGACGTGCCGATGGAGGCCGCGCGCCCGCAACGAGAACCCGCTCTCGACGCCGACTACGACGTAGAGGCGGTACGGGCGCAGTTCCCGGCCCTTCAGCAGGAGGTCTACGACGAGCAGCCGCTCGTCTACCTCGACAACGCGGCTACTACGCAGAAGCCGCAGGCGGTGGTCGACCGCCTGGAGCGCTACTACACGCGCGAGAACGCGAACGTGCACCGCGGCGTGCACGTCCTCAGCCAGCAGGCGTCCAGCGCCTACGAGGCCGTGCGCGAGCGCGTGGCCGACTTCATCGGGGCGCCCGAGCCCGACCGCGGCCCCGCCCACGCGCAGATCGTCTACACGCGCGGCACGACCGAGGCGATCAACCTCGTGGCCGCCACCTGGGGCCGCTCCGAGCTGGAGGCGGGTGACGAGGTGCTCCTCTCCCGCATGGAGCACCACTCCAATATCGTCCCGTGGCAACGCATCTGCGAGGAGACGGGCGCGGAGCTGAAGGTCATTCCCGTCACCGACCGGGGCGAGCTGGACGTGGAAGCGCTCGAGGCGCTGCTGTCCGAGCGCACCGAGCTCGTGGCCGTCACGCACGTCTCCAATACGCTGGGCACGATCAACCCGGTTGAGCGCATCACCGAGAAGGCGCACGCAGCCGGCGCGAAGGTTCTGGTCGACGGCGCGCAGAGCGTCCCGCACATGGAGATCGACGTGGCCGAGCTGGGGGTCGACTTCTTCTGCTTCAGCGGGCACAAGATGTATGGCCCCACCGGCATCGGCGCGCTCTACGGGCGGCGCAAACTCCTCGACGCGATGCCCCCCTACCAGGGCGGCGGTGACATGATCGACGAGGTGTCCTTCGGCGGAACGACGTACGCAGAGGTTCCGCACAAATTCGAGGCGGGCACGCCGAGCATTGCCGACGTCATCGCGCTGGGGGCCGCTGCCGCGTGGCTCGATGACATGGGGCGCGAACGGGTGCACGAGCACGAGCGCGCGCTGCTGCGCTACGCCACCGAGCGCGCCCGCGAGATCGACGACATTCGCCTGATCGGCACCGCGCGGGAGAAGGCGAGCGTGCTCTCGTTCCTGCTGGGGGACGTGCACCCCTACGACGCTGGCACGGTGCTCGACCGCCTCGGGATCGCCGTGCGCACCGGCCATCACTGCACGCAGCCGCTGATGGAGCGTCTGGAAATTCCCGGCACGGTGCGCGCGTCGCTGGCCTGCTACAACACGCGCGAGGACATCGACCGCCTCGCAGAAGGGCTCGAGAAGGTGCGCACGATGTTTGGGTAACGTGTTGCGCGGTTCGTGGAGGCGTGCTTGTCCCCCGTGCGTGGCCGCAAGTAGGAAGGGCAATACGAACCACGGACCACGCCTCCCGTTTCAGAGGGCGCGTTGCTCTGAAAATCCGCCCCGCGAACTGTGGAAACGCAAAGCGCTACCATCGACGCCCGCGCGGACGAGCTCGTCGCGGAGTTCGGCCTCTTCGACGGCTGGATGGGCCGCTACGAGCACCTGATCGACCTGGGGCGCGAGATTCCGCAGATTGCCGATGCGCACAAAGACGACGCGCACCGCATCGAAGGCTGCCAGTCGAAGGTCTGGGTGCGCGCCGAACCCGGCGAGGGCGGGCGCCTCCGCTTCACCGGCGACAGCAACGCGGCCATCACGCGCGGCCTCGCGGCGCTTTTGATCCGCGTCCTCGACGACCAGCCGCCCGCGGACGTGGCTGCCGCCGACCTGGGCTTCCTCGGCGAGATTGGTATGGAGGAGCACCTCTCGCCCACGCGCAAAAACGGCCTCCACGCAATGGTCGAGCAGATCAAAGGACGCGCGCGGCGCGCCGCGTAGGACGTAGCCGAAACAGCCAGCCTTCACGCTCCTCTCTCCCCCGCTTCCACGCCCGAGACATGCCTGCTACCGAAGACATCCCCCTCGAAGACACCGAGGAAAACATCATCGCCAGCATCCGCGAGGTCTACGACCCGGAGATCCCCGTCAACGTCTACGACCTGGGACTAATCTACGAGATCGAGATCGATCCGGAGACGCGCAAGGCCGATGTGCTAATGACGCTGACCGCGCCGAACTGCCCAGCCGCCGGCGTGCTGCCCGGCCAGGTCGAGGACGCGGCCGCCAATGCCGAGGGCGTCTCCGAGGCCGAGGTCGAGCTGACCTTTGAGCCGCCTTTCACGCCCGACATGATGAGTGAGGAGGCTAAGCTGGAGCTGGGCTTCATGTAGCAGCAAGCGCGGCGGGGTATGCGGTGTCAGGGGCGGCGGCTGACGAGTCGGCGGGCATGGCCGGTGGAGGCTCCGTATGCGCCCATCCGGTCCCCGCCTCGTATCCTCGACGAACACAACCGGCGCGCGTTCGGGGTAGACCCCCCGCGCCGCGAGCGGATCGGCCGCCCGCATTGCGAAAGCCCCTGGTGCTCCGCCGGAAACAGAGACGCTCCCCAAGCACTCGGTTACGACCCGGTGGTTCCGGCGGAGGGGGGACTGCCCGGCGCGCTGCCGCCTCCCGAGCCGTCCTGCCCCGGCATCGGCGCGTCCTCCGGATTGCCGTCGGTCTCCTGGTTGATGCGTTCGATGAGCGCGCCGGCGCGCTGGTAGTACTCCGAGTCCGCACTGGCCACCTCACGCACGCGCTCGAACTGCTCGATGGCTGTGGCGTAGCGGCTGACCATCATCTGCATGAGGCCGTAGTTGAAGCGCGCGCCGGCGTGGTCGGGCGCCTCGTTCAGGACGCGCTTCAGCTCGCTGATGCCGCGCATGGGCCGGTTCGTCTCGGTGTAGGCGACGGCCAGGTGGGTGCGCACGTCGTGGTTCTCGGGCTCGCGCTCGAGGACGCGCTGGTAGGCGTCGACCGCTAGGCGCGCCACCTTCAGGCGCTCGCCGGCCTGCTCCTGGCGGCTCAGCGCCCGTCGTGTGCGGCCACACCCCGCAGCCCACTCCCATCAACCGAGATCGGCTGCTCGCCATCGACACGGGGTGCGTGTACAACATGCACCCGAATCTGGGTCGCCTGACCGCCGTGCACCTGCCCGAACGCGAGTTCGTCACGGTCGATTACGTGGGATGAGCGTTCCGGGTTGTTGGTTCGCGGTTATTGGTTGGCGGTTTGTGAGCATCGGTTTTCGGAGGCGAAACCGGAAACTGTGAACCGCCAACCAAGCACCTCCCAACCGCCTACGCAGGCACCGCTTCGGGCAAGCGGCGACCGTACCAGCCCAGCACGCCGCCGTACGCGAGGTGCGGCACGAGCGTGGCGACCGCCACCACCAGCGCCACACGCCGGGCCATGCCCTGGCCAGAAGCCGGGTCGCTGACGGGCGCGGGCTCGTTGGCAGGCGTGTTGTCGGCAGGGGCGTTGATGGCGGGGGTCGCATCGCCAGCGGCGGGCGCCCCGGCAGCGGGCGGCCCGGCAGCGGGCTTCGTGCCGGGCGGCGTGTCGCTCGTGTCGTCGCTCGCGGTGCTGCTCCTGGCGAGTGACTGAAGCGCGTGGCCGCACCGGCTGCAAAAGTTGGCGCCGGGCGGGTTTTCCCACCCGCACTCGTTGCAAAAGACGCCCGCTCCCTCACCGGGCCCCGAAGCGGGGGCGCCGCCGCCCCCGGGCACGGCGTCTTCCGCGGCGGCTGCGCTGTCTTCCTCCCGAGAGGCCACGCCTTCCGTATGTCCCGCATGCGCCGTCTCGTCCTCCGCGCCGGCAGGAGACGCGCCCGCCACGGGCGTGCCGCAGAGACTGCACTGCTGGGCATCTTCGGGCACTACAGCTCCGCACTCGGGGCACGCGCTGGAATCGGGCATGGTACTTCACGGGGGTGCGTTCGCAAGGAGGCGTTCGGTGCTTTACCGCCGGGGGGCCGTCTTCTCAGGGTGCGCCGCGCTCTTCGCGGACGGCCTCGTCCACGGCTTCGCTCAGAATGTCAGACACGTCGAAGACCGGGGCATAGCGTGCCTCGACGGGCACTTCCTCGCCGGTGCGCGGGTTGCGCCCGGTGCGCGCGGCGCGGCGCACGACTTTGAACGAGCCGAACCCGCGCAACTCGATGCGCTCGTCGTCTTTGAGCGCTTCAGAGACGGTCGTCATGAAGCCCTCAACGACGGCCTCGGTCTCGATCTTGGTCAGGCCCGTGCCTTCGGCGATGCGGTCTACGATGTCGGCTTTGGTCACGGCAGGGGAGCAGATGGGCAAAAAGCACACGGAGGGCCATCAACGCCCGCTGCGGCGGCGTGATTCCAATCTCGGGCGAAGACGCGCACCGCCCGAGGATTCCGCCCCCCGCTCTGACAGGGCAACGCTGCCGAGGCAACGCCACTGAAACGGAGTACCCCGCCCGCGCCTTACGCCAGCACCTGCACGACGATGGTGTTGCGGCCGTTCGCCCAGGCGCGCCATCTCGCGCTCGCGTCGAGGCCGGGAAGCGTCCGCGGGGAGGCGCGACGCGCCACGCCGGCGTTGCCGGCCTCGAAGGGCCCGCCGCGCTCCAGTCACGGCTTGAAGGAGCACCGACCCGGCGTCGCCGCGTTTGGGCGTGGGGGAGCGTCGCCGTTGCCTGCGCCTGGAAGGCCATCCTCCCACGATGTCTTCCTTCATCGGCCGCGCCGGCCCTCCCGGCGCGCGGCAATCAATCTCGCCAGCGCGCCGGTGCCTCAGAGAAGTCGGATGGTGGCGACTTCGCTGCCTTCGCGGGCCGGGAGGGCATCCGTAAGATCGCGTTCCGGCTCGATGGAGGGCCGGAACGACAACGGGCGCCCGCCCACCCATCGCTCCACGCCTTCGCCAGACTGGTCGGGCGCCGCTCGCAGCGACAAGATGCGCCCGCTGATGAAGTCGATCATCGCGTCGGCGGAGGGGTTCTCGGGGGTGCGCCAGTGCTTCACGCTGCGCCCGCGCTGATGGTAGATTTCGAGTTGGTCCTGCGCGTTCTCGAGGAGGTAGGCCGTCTGCGCATCCGACTGCACGAGCCCGGCCAGGACCTCGTCAAAGAGCGCGGCGGGCGAGGAGGGAACCGCGCCGGGAGCGGCGCGGCCGGGGGAACGCTCCGACGCCTGGGGGGCAGACTCCGAAGGAGCAGCGCCATGCGACAGGTTTTCGAGCAGGCGGTGGCTTTCCTCGTTGGAGGGAAGATCCGGCGGAGTGAAGGTGCGCGGCTCGGGGCGTTGGCGCGCCAGGGCGGGCAACGCATCGTCGAAGACCTCCTGGAGCGGGGTGCGCAGCGCGTACCGCAACTCGTGGCTGAGCACGTCCAGGTCCGCCAGGAGGTGCTGCACGGCGGGGCGCGCCGGATCGTGCGTGGCGAAGACCCAGTGGCGCGCGTCCTTCTCCGCATTGTACTCGATGCGCACGGGAACGACGTTCAGGTTCACCAGGCGCTCCCATTGCTCGCGGGTGAAGGCCGCGCGGCGCTTACGGATGAGGGCCCGTGCGCTGTACATGTTGAAATCGACTGACTCGAAGGCGTAGACCTGGGCGGCCTCGGCGATCGGCGAAGACGGCGTCGGCGTTCACGCTCGGCAGCCGGGCCACCACGCGCCAGAGGGCCTTCGGCGTGTTCGTAGAGGGATCGTTCCAGTGGCGCCAGGCGGCCGCCACCTGCTCGATGCGCACCACTTGCTCGAACAGCAACATCACGACCACGCGGTCGCGCAGCCCCGATGCCGAGAAAGACTCGGAAGGGGCTCCGGGGCGGGGCTCTTCCTCCTCCTGCCCTCCGCCGGGTCGTTCGCCAGCCGGCGGCGAGGCGTCGGAGGTTTCGTCACCGGCGTCTTCCGCGTTCGCCTGCTCCTCGGACGCGGCGAACAGGCGACGGACGCGGTTCCAGAGCGACGGGTTCGCGGGCCGGCTCACGGGCTTCGATTCTCAAAAGCGCAGAGTTGAAAACAGGAGTGTGTAAACCGCCGCGTGCCATGTGAAGTTCAAGGCGAGACGCGAAAAACCTCGAAGACAGCCGCGGACGGTCGCTACTGGCGCTCCCGCATCTCGCGTTGGCGCATCGGCATCGCGTCGATCTCCTCGAAGATCGCCTCGGGAGCGACGGGCGCGCGGTCGCGGCGCTTTTCGGTCCCGTCCTTGCCGACGAGGACGAACGCGAAGTCTTCGTCGGCCACGCCGAAGCGCTCGCGCAGGTGCAGGGCCGCCTCTGCGCTCACCGGCCGCGCTTGGCTTTCGGCCTCCCAGGAGCGGCGCCGGGGCTCCCCCTCTGCCGGAACCGTTACCAGCAGCAGGTCGCGCTCGGCCAAGGCCGAATCGGGGGCGGCGCGCAAGCGCTGGAGCTGCGCACGGTAGCGCGCATCCTGCGCCGCGGGGGCGAAAAGCAGGAGCACGCGGCGCTCCCATTGCACTTCGCTCAGGCGAAAGTCGTCTCGGGACGGGTCGTCGTCGGGTTGTGCGGAGGCGGGCATGGCAATGAGCAGGGCAATCGCGCAGCAGAGCAACGCGGGAAGGCGTGCGTCAGGCATCGGGGGTCAGCGTTTCTTCGAAGAAAGTGCGCGTGCGCTCCCAGACGTCCCGCACCGAGGCGGGCACGTCCGCCGCGCTTTTCCCGTCGAAGGGGTGCGCGCCCCCGAAGGTGTGGCCGCCCTCCGCCTCCACCAGCTCGGCCTGCGGGGCCGCCGCGTGCAAGGCCTCGGCCTCCGCGAAGGAGACCGCCTCATCCGCGCGCGAGTGGACGAGGAGCCACGGCTTTTGCATCTGGCGGGCGGCGGCGAGCACGTCGAGCTGCTCGCGGTGCGCCTTCGCGTCGTCGTAGAGGACGCGCCCCAGGCGCATCGTCTGCCCGGTGCGGCTGTTCTGGACCGTGGCGTAGCCTTGCTCTTCCCAGTCGCGGACCTGCTTCGCGCCGAAGCGCTCGATGAAGCTGCTCACCGCGCTCCACGTGGCCAGCGCCTGCACGCGCTCGTCGCGGGCGGCGTGCAGGATGGCCGTGCCCCCGCCGCGCGAGTGGCCGATGAGCCCCAGCCGCCCGCCGCTCCCGGCGTGGCCGTCCTCGGCGGAGCCGGGTTGCACGTCGGGCGACGGCCCGGGCAGGTCGCCGTCCTCGGCGGCCTCGATGACGGCAGCCAGGTCGTCGAGCTCGCGCGTGAAGGTGTTCTCCTCAAACTTGCCCAGCTCGGTGAACTCGGTCGGCGCCTCGGCGGCCACGCCGTTGTAGGAGAAGTTGAACAGCACCGACGCGAAGCCCGCCTCTGCCAGGAAGCGCCCCCACGCGGGGAACGGGCCCCAGTCTTTGAAGCCCTTGAACCCGTGGCAGAAGACGACCACCGGCAGCGGGGCGTCGGCGCCTTCGGGAAAGCGAACGTCGCCGTCGATGACGCCGCCCGAGCGGGGGCTGTCGAGCGTGAAGGCTTCTTCGCGGACAGGCATGGGCAGGCAAGGAGTGCGAAAGCGGGGAGGTGGGGGCTTGGGGAGGGGGACGGCTTCTCACGAAGACGGCTCCTCGCCAAGCGTCGCGCCGCC